>JACRMB010000003.1:345942-712523 GCA_016235065.1 Actinomycetota bacterium
AGGGATCATCTTCGTCATGGACACCGATTCGAATTCGCTGACGCCGCTCGTGACCACATACGAGATTCCCGAAGAGATGCGTGGATACATCAAGTCGATGAAGGTCGGCGAAGGACACTCGGGGACGATCGCGGAGACCGGCTCGCCGATCTTCATCGACGATTACCCGAACAGCCCCTACTATATCAAGGGTATGCCGAACGCCGCTCCGGTAGTGTCGCTGGGCGGTGTCCCCCTTATCTCCAAGGAAGAGGTCATGGGCGTTTTGATCGTGAGCACTTCAAGCCGCCATGAGTTCAGAGTCAGCGAGCAGGCGCTGCTCGGGGCTTTGGGCAACACCATCGGTGTCGCCATAGATAACGCCAGTCTGTTCGATGATGTCACTCATGCCAAGAACGAATGGGAGACCACCTTCGATGCCATGACCAACGGCGTTTCCATCCATGGGCCGGATTTCACCATCCTGCGCGCCAACAGGGCCCTGGCACAGATGCTGGATGTGACGCCTGACGAACTGATCGGAAAAAAATGTTACGAGGTCTTCCACGGCACCAGCAGCCCGCTGTCGATCTGCCCCCAGAAAAAAGCCCTGCAGGAAGGGGTCAGCCACAGCATCATCGCCGAGGAGCCGTATCTCGGCCGCATTCTGGCTGTTTCCTCAGATCCTATTTTCGACGCTGAAGGCAAGGTCACCGGGGCCGTACATGACGTGCGCGACATCACCGAGCAGGAGCACCTGCGCGAGCAGCTGGGCCAGTCGGAGAAGATCCGGGCGCTGGGCGAGATGGCCGGCGGCGTAGCTCACGACTTCAACAATTTTTTGACTGTCATCCTGGGGAACGCCCAGCTGATGCTTGCCCAGGTGGATGCTTCCGGCATCGACTCCGATTTCCGGGAGTCGCTGGAGACAGTCCAGCGCGCCGCCGCCGACGCTGCCGAGACCGTGAGACGGATCCAGGAGTTCACCCGGGTGCGGACGACCCGAAGCTTCACAACGGTTGACGTCAATCATGTGCTGCGGAACTCAGTAGAAGTAGCCAGCCCGCGCTGGCGCGATGAGGCTGTGGCCGCTGGCAGATCCATCGAGATAAAGACCGACCTTTCGGATATCCCGCCGGTTAACGGCAACGAGTCGGAGCTGAGCGAGGTCTTCGTGAACCTGATCCTCAACGCCGCTGACGCGCTCATCGAGAGCGGCGCCATCACCATCACCACCGATATGGAACCAGGCGGCCAGTGGATACGGGCCACCGTCGCCGATGATGGCAAGGGCATGGATGAGGACGAGCGCAAGCGCATCTTTGAGCCGTTCTTCACTACCAAGGGCCTGGCAGGAAGCGGTCTGGGCCTGAGCGTGGCCTACGGCATCGTCAACCGCCACGGGGGGGATATAATGGTGGAGAGCCGCAAGGGCGGCGGCACCCGCTTCACGGTGCGCCTGCCGGTTGCGACCGTAGCGGATCTTTCTGAAGCCGCCGAGCAGTCCCTGCAGGCTGACCTGGCCGCTGCTGCCGGCAAGAATGGCGCGCCCATGGTCAGGGGCAAGGTGCTGGTGATCGACGACGAGATGATGATCAGGACGCTGATCGGCGATGTGCTCGAGGGGATGGGGCACGAGGCTATGGTGGCCGCATCCGGCAGCGAAGGGATGGACATGTTCGCCGCCGCCGCCGAAAGCGGCAAACCGTTCGACCTGGTGCTGACAGATCTTGGAATGCCGGAGATGTCCGGCTGGGAAGTCGTGGACGAGGTAAAGCAGCGCTCGCCGGAGACTCCAGTGGCGCTGATAACCGGCTGGGGCGACCAGCTTGACCCGGAAAAGATGAAACAGAGCCGAGTGGACCGAGTGATCGCCAAACCATTCCGCGTGGATGATATAAAATTGTTGCTGTCGCAGGCGCTGGCGCATTAGTCCTATCGGAGGTAATTTGAGAATCGGTTTCGATGCTCGTTTCATATCCTGGAAGGGAGTAGGCACCTATTCCCGTAGCCTGCTGAAGCAGTTCGCCCAGGTGCCCGACCTGGAGGTCGTCTGTTTCGTCAACGACGATACCGCCGACCGCCTCCCGCCCGGCGACAACTTCACCACGGTGGCGCTCAACGAGGAAGTATTCTCCTCACGCAGCCTCAACAAGATCGGCGCCGCGGTCAACAAGGCCGGCTGCGAGCTGTTCCATACGCCGTATGTGGTGGCGCCGTCAGGGCTGGACTGCCCGCTGCTGGTGACCGCGCACGACATCATCCCACTGCTCTTCCCCAAATCGATTCCCGGATTCCGCGAGCGCCGCGCCTACCGCGGGCTGCTGGCGGACGCGATCCAGAAGGCCGACCACATCATCACTGTGTCGACGGTGTCGCAATCGTACCTGCTTGCCCACTTCAAGCTGCCGCTTGGGAAGGTCTCAGTAATATTGGATGGCGTAGGCCACGAGTTCGGCCCCCGCAGCGAACACGAGATCAAGGCGGTATGCGCCAAGTATAAAATAGGGCAACCAAATATCTTGTGGCTCGGAGAATTCGTCGCCCACAAGAACGTCTCGGCGCTGGTCAGCGCCTTCGCAGCCCTGTCGCCCAAGATCCGCTCCCATTACAAGCTGGTGCTGGCGGGGGAGAAGGGCGGCGACTGGAAAGAAGTAAAGAAAGAAGCGGACCGCCGCGGCGTCGGCGGTCTCGTCATAATACCCGGATTCATCAGCGATCCCGACCTGCCGGCGCTCTACTCGGCCGCCGAGCTGTTCGTTTACCCATCGCTGTATGAGGGCTTCGGCCTGCCGCCCCTGGAAGCCATGGCCTGCGGCACGCCGGTTGTCTGCTCGAATTCGTCCAGCCTGCCGGAAGTGGTGGGCGACGGGGGATTGCTGGTGTCGCCAAGATCGGCCGCGCTGAGCGCGGGCATCACCGAGGTGCTGAACAACGACAACCTCAAGCAGCGGCTGCGGCGGCGCGGCCGCGAGCGTGCGGCGCTGTTTTCCTGGGATACAGCGGTGGCGAAGACACTGGATCTTTATCGGGAACTGGCGCGGTAGGAGAAACCCCTTCTTGATGCTCCGTGTAGCCGCTGAATCTACTAAGTCGGCCGGCAGCGCTACAATTTCCCGTTTTCTTACCCGGTGCCCCTCCGCTATAATTAGAACGCTGGCGGATAACATCGCCGGCACTGCGGCGCCTCGTAAAAATCATTCACCGGCGCCACTCCAAGCCGACGTAGCTCAGCTGGTAGAGCAGCTCACTCGTAATGAGCAGGTCTGCGGTTCAATTCCGCACGTCGGCTCCAGTTTATAGCCTGCTATTAGTTGGATTTAATCGAAAAAGCTTTTCACGAGGGTGTTCAGGTTAGCGGTGCCGAGAGCGGATTCTTACAGGTTGAGAAAATGTGCTTTTCAGTTAAATCTAATTGGAGAAGTTATGAAGAAACCAAGTCTCATTGAACTAGAATGGCAAAGAATTGGTTTGTCCTGGATAAGCGATAAAGAGCGGAAAGAAATCGCTTTAGAATGGGGTTCGAGGCGACTGCGAAGTCAGTTCTATCGCTGCGATTTGAGCCAAATATCGGAAAAGCCTGGCGTGTATTTTTTTGCTCAGAAAAATATCAAGTCCAAGAAATATAAACCCGTATATATCGGCGAATCATTGAATTTAATGAAGAGGATTAATCAAGATTTGGCGGACAAAGCAATTATGGATCATTTGCGTGACAATACAAAAAGAAGTGGTTTTGAACCACACCTTTTCATTGGAAGATTATTGAGAAAGCACTCCAAGGGTGTAACTCGAATGATTCAAAGGGCTTTAATAGATCAGGCTATCCAAGAAAAAAATATCCAATATGCAATGAAGCTGATACCGCTTTAATACCAAGGTTTGACATAAAATCAAAACGGCATCCTAATAATATGCCATTCCCAAGTAATCTTATTGTGGCATCAAAAGGTAATGTAACTGTGTCTTTGCCGGACTGTTTTTCTGGCGCTTCACACCGATGCAAAAACAAAACCTAGCTCAAAGAGTTCGTGGTACAACTCGCTCAAACGCTTCACAATAGCTGACACCTATTTTGACACCTTACAGGCTCAAATCCGCAGGGATTCATTCAAAAGGATTATCAGCAATTCTGCGTAAACACGGACTTTCCCGGACTTAGAAAACTGCCTACCTGAATTCGTAATGAGCAGGTTTGCGGTTCAATTCCGCACGTCGGCTCCACTTTTTGCCTTTAACAGGCGCTAATGAGGTTAATAATCGGGCTCCCCATAGGGGAGCCCGTACTGGTCTCTACACTTTCTGACACCCCTCCTTAACCCAGAACCAAGGAACCTAGAGATACAGTTATCAGACAAATGGGTATCAAAGGTGAAGATTACTTACAGAGTTTCCTGGCAGTTACTTTTCTTAAGCACGAAGGGAGAAAATTCCATGTCTGACAACAAACCCCCGTTCCATCACACAGCCGCCGCCGGCACCACAATCCGGGACTGGTGGCCGAACCAGCTGAATCTGGATATCCTGCGCCAGCATTCCTCCAAATCCGATCCGATGGGCGAGGATTTCAACTACGCCGAAGAGTTCAACAGCCTGGATCTCGCTGCCGTTAAAAAAGACCTCAATGACCTGATGACCGATTCGCAGGACTGGTGGCCGGCGGATTACGGTCACTATGGACCTTTATTCATCCGCATGGCATGGCACAGTGCCGGCACCTACCGCACCGGCGACGGCCGCGGCGGCGCCGGAACCGGCAACCAGCGTCTTGCGCCCATCAACAGCTGGCCCGATAACGTCAATCTCGACAAGGCGCGCAGGCTGCTTTGGCCGATCAAGCAGAAGTATGGCCGGAAGATCTCCTGGGCCGACCTGTTCATCCTCACCGGCAACGTCGCCCTGGAATCGATGGGATTCAGGACGTTCGGTTTCGGCGGCGGGCGTGAGGACATCTGGGAGCCGGAAAAAGATATCTATTGGGGCACGGAGGATACCTGGCTGGGTGACAAACGCTATTCCGGCGATCACGAGGACCTCGAAAACCCGCTCGCAGCCGTTCAGATGGGATTGATCTACGTTAATCCGGAAGGACCGAACGGCAACCCGGATCCGGTCGCGTCCGGCCGGGATGTGCGGGAGACGTTCGCGCGCATGGCGATGAACGACGAGGAGACGGTCGCGCTCACCGTTGGCGGACATACCTTCGGCAAATGCCACGGCGCCGGCGATCCGGCGCAGGTCGGAGCCGAACCCGAGGCAGCCGGTATCGAAGAGCAGGGCCTGGGCTGGAAAAGCAGTCATGGCAGTGGCAAGGGCGGGGATGCGATCAGCAGCGGTCTGGAAGGCCCCTGGACACCTACCCCGACGCAGTGGGATAACAGCTATCTGAACATGCTGTTCGACAACGAGTGGGAACTGACCAAGAGTCCGGCGGGCGCGCAGCAATGGACGCCGAAGGCCGTAACCGGGAGTAACCAGGCCCCGGCCGCCGACGACGCCTCGAAGCCGGTTCCGATCATCATGACCACCGCCGATATGGCGATGCGGATGGACCCGGTCTATGAACCGATCGCTCGGCGCTTCCGTGATAACCCGGATGAGCTTGCAGACGCGTTCGCCCGAGCCTGGTTCAAGCTGACCCACCGTGACATGGGCCCGCGAGCGCGCTATCTTGGCCCGGAAGTCCCTGCGGAGGAGTTGATCTGGCAGGATCCTGTCCCCGCGGTCGATCACGAACTGGTCGACGACGACGACGTCGCCTCGCTGAAGGACAAGATCGTTGCTACCGGACTCTCTATAAGTGAGCTGGTTTCCACCGCCTGGGCTTCCGCTTCTACCTTCCGGGGTTCAGACATGCGTGGTGGCGCCAACGGCGCCCGCATCCGTCTGGCGCCGCAGAAGGATTGGGAAGTAAACCAGCCGGATCGACTGGCGAAAGTGCTCTCCACGCTGGAAGGAATCCAGAGCGAGTTCAACAGCGCCCAGCCTGGCGATAAGAAGGTCTCGCTCGCCGACCTGATAGTTCTGGCGGGTTGCGCCGGTGTCGAGCAGGCGGCGAAGAACGCCGGTCATGAGGTCAGGGTGCCCTTCGCACCGGGACGCACGGACGCCACACAGGAACAAACCGATGTGGAAGCCTTTGCCGTGCTTGAGCCAGTAGCTGATGGCTTCCGCAACTACCAGAAGACCAGATACGCCGTATCAGCCGAAGAGCTGCTGGTCGATCGGGCACAATTGCTGAGGCTGACCCCGCCTGAGATGACGGTTCTCGTCGGCGGCATGCGCGTCCTGAACACCAACTTCGGCCAGACCAGACACGGTGTCTTCACCAACCGCCCTGAGGCGCTGACTAATGACTTCTTCGTGAACCTGCTTGATATGAGCACGGCTTGGAAGCCAGTCTCCGCAGATGATGAGCTGATTGAAGGCAGTGATCGAAAGACCGGTGAAGCGAAGTGGACCGCCACCCGCGTCGACCTGATTTTCGGTTCAAACTCCGAGTTGCGCGCCCTGGCTGAGGTGTATGCGACTTCCGACTCTCAGGTGAAGTTTGTCAATGACTTCGTGGCTGCCTGGAGCAAGGTGATGGAGCTGGATCGGTTTGATTTGGGCTAGTCTTGGCGCCGTATCTTAAAGGCGTCCGAAGCGAATTCTGAACCGCCAGTTGAATGATTGGAAGCGATCGCGATAAAAAGGGGTGGTGTCGGAGGGGGTCTTGAACCCCTATGAGCCAAAGGTACACTAGGCTGTGAACCTAGCTTCCGTTTTGGCTCGTTATGTTGCAAACATAGCGTTGAAATCCTAGTGTCAAGAGTCTAGGGATTAATAAATTATCCTCAGATATGTCATTGGTTAAGACAAATATTCTAGGCGTTAATTGCGTCAACAGCTTTGAATGTAAAAACCGCCAAAGCAAACGACCCGAGAAGCAGAAAGATCATTGAAGCAACGGTAATTCTCCAAGAGGTACGACCAAAGCGAGTGACCCATTTCGTATCTCGCGAAGCGGTATTCATGTGCAATGAAGTGATTAATTCCCGAAGGTGAATTCGAACACCAATATCGAATGAGCAATAGGCGGTAAACATTCCAAGGCTGGCGAAGGAAGCGCTAATAAAGAAGAAAATCCAAGAGACCTTGAGCCATACAAAGGAAATACTTGTTGGGACCCCACCCTTCTTTAAAACAAAGTTTGTCAAGGAAAATGCAAGTAATGCTAGTGACGCTGTGACAATATACTTCGGAATGCGGCTCCATTCTTCGTACCAGCCCTTAACTGCATTAAACTCTTTTTCTTCGAATTCTGTCATGTTTTCATCTCATCCAATTATTATGGCTATGGACATAAAGACCTTCCTTTATCTCATGTAGCAATACAATAGATTCCAAAAACGCCAAGCGACGTATTTTCCTCCTCGATCAGAAATTTATTGTAACGCGCTTCAAGAATATCCTGACTTGGATGATAAGCCCTCGAACAAGGCAGGAAAATGTGTTTCTCATGAAATCTGAAGGCTATGAATGAGCAGCGAGCTATCCTCTTTGCTGAGAATATTGCGTCTCGCTTGAATGACGTAGGCAGGCCGTATTTCCCGTCATAAAAGTGTCCGAAATTGTCGGACCAGATCACTTTGCTTTAGTTGCCTTGGATATAAAAAAAGGCGACCCCGCCAATTATCATCAGAATTACTCCGAAGAATAAATGACCAGAGCCAGCCAAAGCCAAACCGCCGATAATAAGCGCTATCGGTCCTAACCACAATAAAAGGCCACCACCTATGACAACTACGGAGCCAACAGCAATTACCAATACAATAATACCTATGATGCCGCCCATTAAATTATTTAAAAAATTTTCCAAATTTCAACCCTTGTTACTTTTTACTAGGCTCCACGAGTTTGATGCTTTGTTTTTCAAAGGCATAATATCTAAATATTGAATGAGTCTCGGAGAGAATTACCGATTTAGTCTATCAATATTAATCATCGGAGACAAAAATGAGGGTAGACAAAATCGACTATTTTCGCAAATATTTTATTAAAATGTATCTCTAGAGTAAATTTGTTAATAAGAGATAGATGATCTGCAGAACAAGCTAACCATAGTCGAGAGAAATGTCGTTAGGCCATGGACCTAGCGGCGTTCTTCGTTCTTCTCTCGCTAGGGTATAGGCCTAACAAACAATAGAGGTGTTTCGAAATCAGAGCACGTGGGGTATTCTCTATTCGATTTGTTATGAAACTCTGCTGAGGGCAAGTGGTATGGAGCGCGAGATAGAAGACATTCTTCACTTTAGGAGAGATATTTCGCCATTTTTGGTGCACCTTACACGGAGATCGAGCGGACGGTCAGCGAAGCAAGCCCTCAAGAACATCATTATCAATAGATCATTAAAACCCAAGTCAAGCGATATAAGTGATGCGCGTTTCGGAATCTGCACTATAGGTATGGAGCAAAACCAAAAGATGCGACTATTCTCCTCTGTTTGTTTCACCGAGACGCCTCTTAGCGAAATTCATTGTTTGCTTAGTCTTGCCCATCGCAAAGTAGATTTAGCGCCTTATGGATTAGTTTTTCTAAAAGAGGATCTTGCAAAGAAGGGAGTATCGCCAGTCTTTTATTTAAATAATATTAGGAACGATAAGGACGCAGTAGTTCAGGCTTTGTGTACGCTAGTGGAAGAAGAGTCGGTAGCAGCAGAGAAGCTTTTGCCACTAATAGCTGTATTTGGAACGAAATTAACCGCACCTGGAGCACAAAAGCAAACCGATAAGATTGATTTTCGATGGGAGAGAGAGTGGAGATATCCGTATTCCGAAGGACCACTAATTTTCGAGAAAGAGGACATCTTCATGGGCCTTTGCCCGAACAAAGAGATCGATTATTTCGAGGGTATTTTTAACGAAGGTGTTAAGCCTCAAAAACGCGTGAGTTTTATTGATCCGAGATTAAATTTGGAGTGGTACGCAAAAGAGCTGATCGAAGCTAGAAAGAGGTCAGAATTAAAATACTCGGTAATTATGTAATTCAGGCTAGGACATGCTGGTCACGATATTATTCCAAGTGGCATTGATCGTTAGGGGTGGACCTATCAAAATCCCGGATCTGACTAGGGTATAGGCCTGCCGCAAATATAATCGTTGGTTCGAACCCGGTGTCGCCCACCATAAGCAGCGGTCGAACATTTTTAAGATTCTCAGTCCAGCATCGAAGTCATTAGGCCGTACACCTAATGGGCGTGAGGACGAACACTCACATCCGTGACTTGATGCATTACGACCTCACTCGTAGTGAGCAGGATTGTGGCTTGCAGCCTACCCAGCTTCAGAACCCGCTTAAATCCAGTTTCCGTCTTTCCAGACTGGTTTAGGATTTGGCTATTTGGTGAATCAGGGCAATTGCTTCTAATCACGCTACGAAAGGAGAATCATGAAGGCAGTAATCATTTGTATTATGGTACTTGTCGTAGCCCTTATGGTGGGAATCGCCGCTAGCCCCGCGGGCGCACAGCAGTGCGACCCTAATTATTCAGGAGCTTGCGTTCCAGTTTATCCGCCAGATGTAGACTGTGCCGATGTAGGAGTCCAGGTCACTGTAATTGGTCAAGATGTTCACAATCTTGATGCAGATGGCGATGGCATTGGCTGTGAGACTTACGCGGTCGGTCCAGATGCTTATGCTGTAAGCAGTCTACCGAGTACAGGTCTTCCTTTCTTGTTGCCAGCCGCAGGACTAATGGCTGCTGCTGGAGCAGGAGCGTTCTTCCTTAGAAGAAGGGGATAATCACTGCCAAAAAGCAGTTACTTAACCTAGATTTAAATCAGAATATGCAATAACTGAGAGGCGGCGTTCAAACGTCGTCTCTCAGTTATTATCGTTTCAAGATTAAAATTAAAGAAACTTTACAGATTATTAGCCATCAGCCAGTTAGGTCGAGAGCCTCGTACGTGATCTGAAAAGCCAGTCCGGTCCTGTGGCTGGCGCGAAAAGCGTTGCTGCGATCCTATTCCAAGGCGCCGATGCAGTAGCCGCTTCCTTGTGGCCTTGGTTTGCCGTCGAGGTCGTTCAGCGGAGCGCCCTCAGGCGTTCCCGCATCGAGCGCCGGGCTGCCATCCCTCAGATGAAAGTCATGGCCTTCAGGGTCGATAAAGAGCGGATCTTGAACCATGTCGCCTATCCCCTGTCCGGTGTCGGCACTCCAGATTCCGCCAAGGATGTCGGACTGTGCGTAACATTCCAGCGGGGTGAAGTGGGCTTCGATCTCGCAGTCGTCACGGCTGAAGAAGAGGTTATTACTCTCGGTGATATCAACGCCCACCCCCAGGTAAATTCCGGTTGGACCTCCAACATCCGGGCCGCCATTGAAGGCGAAGATGTTATTGATCAAGGTCAGATGAGCATTCTTCAACTCCTCTTCACCGGACTCATAGTAGCCGACTGTCATCGAGTAATCCCTGCCCGCGTAGGCAGGGTCCCACATGTTGTAAGCAACCGTATTGTTCACCAGCTCCGTACTCGTACCGGAAAATCTGGCCAACTGTAGTGGGGTGCCACCGCAGCCATAGATGACGCTGTTCTCCAGCCGCCCGCCCGCCCAGAGCTTGACACCCATGAGCTGGTTGTCGCCGATCACTGAGTTCCGGACGAGAATGCCTTCTACCGGTCTCTTGTCCCTGGAATTCAGGTCGATGCCGTCGCCCCCATTGTTGATAGACCGTACGCCGTCCAGCAGAATCGGGGAACCCATTTCAACACCCAGGCCGTCGGCGCCGTAGCTTTCGGAACCGACGCCGTTATTCTCGATCCGGACATCCGTAAGTGTAAGGTTATCGCATGGTCCCGGAGTGCAATCGATGCCGAGCTGGTTATCGTGATAGCTCCCGCCCGCGATGGTGACGTGATCCACCGACCCGAACTCGGTGGTTCCGCCGGATTCGCCCCAGGTCATCCGCAACCCGTTTTCAGCACCGCTGCAATCAAGGTTATCCAGATCGATGTATGAATTGGACCCGTCCAGGACGACACCTGACATTCGGAAGTCGGCAAAGTGCAATCCGTCCAGCTTCAGGTAAGAGACACCTTTCGCCAGGGTAATACCTGTTGTAAGTGTGTGGTCGGAGCCGTCCAGCACGGCTGTTTCACCCGGGTAGGCAGCTATGGTCAAACTGGCACCGGCCCTCCCACCTTTAGATATCTGTGGAGCCTGGTGATAAACACCGCCACGAATGTATATAGTGCCACCTTCTCCCGCCGCATCTGCCGCGTGTTCTATAGTCATCCAGGGTGAGTCGATTGCTCCGGTGTTGGAGTCATTACCATCCGGGGAGACGTAATAAGTTGGCCCTTCTGCTTGTACATTCGCGCCAGTCTGCACGCCTTGCTGTTGATCTTGAGGTGTCTCTTCACCGCAAGCAATCATTATCATGGTTAGAAATAAGGAGAATATTACCGGTAGAAATAAAGAAACTGTCAGCCGCTTGAACATGTGCATCTCCCGCTTGGGATTACATCGCCAAAGCTTTCATCGCCTCATAAACCAGAAAAGCCGGCCAGACGAATGCCTTGAGTACTCCGAGGACGCCATCCCAAAAACCATCCGCATATTTGATGTAGTAAACAACTGCGCCAATGAATCCCAGGAACCAGACTGCTCCGGCTGAACCATTCTGAGTGGCAGTCTTTTTGCCGGATCCGCAAAATCCATCCTCAAACTTTGCCTCTATCTTTGCCTCAATCTTGTTCTCAAATTCTTTTTCCTGTTCTGTATCCATAACCATCCTTATGTTGATTTTTCTTATTATGCCTGGGCTGGAGAAATAGTAATCCATGAATTGGCAACTGGATTACCAGAGTCCTTCCTGCTCTTCAGCGAATACCCTTCTATATTGATGCCAACACTCATTGACATGCATATTCAAAGTTGGGATGTTTTGTCATTTGCCCCCCCGGGAAAGACGAAATGATTTCTTGACTCAAAAATTAATTGTTGTGAGTCGCCAGGCATGACGAGGTGAGAGTCAAATAGGGCAGACACATTGAATCCAGAGAACAAAACTTCAGGCGCAGGCCAGCCTCCAATAGGCCAACCTCCAATAGGCCAGCCTTCTAAAGGAAAGCCTCCCGGCTCACAAGCCTCTTTATCGGTGAGGTGGGGGGTCGGGGTTGCCCGTCGCCGGTGGTGGGTGCTCTCTGTCTGGGGAGTGCTGGTAGTCGCGGCGGCGTTGGCTTATCCTCACCTGATCTCATCTCTGGTCGCCTCGGACTACAGCGTGACCGGCTCTGACTCACAGCAGGTGGCGCAGCTGATCGAGACTGATTTCGCCGCCGCCGGAGCTGAGCAGGACGTGATCGTATTCAACTCGGATACTTTGACGATTGCTGATGCCGGCTACCTCGCGGTGGTCAATCAGGTATTGGCGAGCGTAAAGGGCCAGCCTGGGGTCGCCTCGGTGCTTGGGCCGACGGACCCGGGCGCCCAAGGCCAGGTATCCGCGGATGGTCACGCAGCCCTCGCCTCTCTGGGCCTTTCGGGGAACGACAGGGAGCGCGGCGACCGGGCCAGGAGCCTGCAGGATGTGGTTGCCTCAGCCGCGGGCGACGGACCGGTCGAAGCATATCTGACGGGTTACTCACCGGCCGCGAACGACCTGACCGACGTGGAGAACGCGGATGTCGAACGGGCCGAGTCGTTCGGCATTCCGGTGGCGTTCGTGGTGCTTCTGCTGGCGCTGGGGGCGCTCGTTGCCGCGTTCGTGCCGCTGCTGGTGGCGCTGACCAGTCTGATGGCCACGTTTGGGATTCTATCCGCTCTGACTACGGTGACGACGTTCGATGCCTTCCTGATCTCGATCGTCACGATGATCGGGGTCGGGGTCGCGATCGACTACTCCCTGTTCGTCTTGAGCCGTTTCCGCGAGGAGCTGGTACGGGCCGAGGCCGAAGGGCGGCCAGATCCGGTACCGAGTGCGGTGGGCGTCGCGATGACGACCAGCGGCCGGACCATCCTTTTCTCCGGCACGATCGTCATGATCTCGCTGTTCTCTCTGTTCGTAGTGAACGCGCCGATCTTTCATGGCATCGCCGAGGGAGCCGTGCTGGTGGTGGCGTGCACACTCGTCACCGCCTGGACGATGCTGCCGGCGTTGATGGCGGCGCTCGGCGATCGCGTCAACCGCTGGGCACTGCCCAAGCGTTACCAGCCGGCGGAGCTACAGGATGGCGGGTCTGAGCAGCACAGCGCCTGGGCCAGGTGGGCTCGCACTGTCCTCGCCCACCCGTGGCTGGCCATTCCGGCGGCAGCCCTTTTGCTCCTGTTCGCGACGCCGCTGTTCGGGATCGAGCTGGGTATCGATCTGGGCCTGGCCGCGGTCTCCGACACCCCATCCGGCAAAGCCGAGATCATTCTCACTGACTCATTCACGCCTGGCGTTTTGTCCCCCGTACAGATCCTGGCATCTCATGAGGGCGATGGAGCGCTGAGCGCGCAAGACCTCGCCACCATCGACCAGTTCACGACGTCCGTGTCACAGGATGAGCGGGTAGCGGCTGCCTACTCGATCGCGACGATGCTCAGACAGACTACGGGCGAGGTATCCCCTCAGGCGCTGGCGCTTCTGGAGCAGGATCCGGCCATGGCGACTCTCCTGGCGCAGACTATCAATACCGGCAGCGGCTCGAACCGCACCATCATCACCGTCATCACCAATGATCCCATCGATTCCACCACGGCGACAGACCTGGTGCTCGACCTTCGCAACGACACTATCCCCGCGTTTACCGCGGCCGCCGGCCCGCAGATGCTGGTAGGCGGATCGACCGCCCAGTTTGCTGACCTGTCCGAAGAGACGCTCGCCAAGCTGCCGCTGGTCATGGTGCTGGTGTTGTCGCTGACTTTCATCTACCTGCTGGTGATCTTCCGATCCCTGCTGATCCCGCTCAAAGCCGTGCTGATGAACCTGCTCGCCACCGCCGCCTCCGTGGGGCTGGTCGTCTGGGTATTCCAGGGTGGTCACCTCGAGGGCCTCTTCGGCTTCACCAGCGTGGGATTCATCCAGACCTACCTGCCGATCATGGTCTTCGCGGTGCTTTTCGGCCTCTCGATGGACTACGAGGTGTTCCTGATCCGTCGAATGCAGGAGGAATGGCTACTCACCCATAACAACGACGACGCGGTGGTGGCCGGCATCGAACACACCGCGCGGCCGATCATCGCTGCCGCCGCCATCATGGCAGCCGTGTTCGGCTGCTTTCTCGTCGCCGACGTGCTCGAACTGAAACAGTTCGGGTTCGCGCTGGCGATGGCGGTGGTCCTGGATGCCACGGTAGTCCGGCTACTTCTGGTCCCCGCGGTGATGAAGTTCGCGGGTACCGCGAACTGGTGGCTGCCTAAGTTCCTGGAACGGATCCTGCCTCAGATCCGGATCGACTGATTCCAGGCTTATGCCGTGCTGAATGCGGTGGCGGCTTCAGCCTTCTCCTCGTCGCTCTCTTTGACCATACCAAGATGAAGCCAGTAGCTTCGGCAGACCCGGCAATAACAGCGATACAGGGTGACCGCCAGATCTCTTGAGCGGAGGAGGTCGTCATGGCCGAACTCGATCGGCGACTCGAGAATAGTGCCGCAATCGCGACAGACGTTGCTGGTTAAGTTTTTTCCTGACTTATCCATGTATTAACCTGCGATCATCTTTCGCTTAGCGCCGGGTAGTTCACTCACTCAGGCGCTGTTTTCCAAGTCAGAACGCTTATACATATTCTTGCTGCCGAGCCCGGCCCCTTCACAGCACTTTTTCGATCGGGCGAACCGAAGGTATCGTCATGGTCAGCCCGGATATATCGGGTGTGGCAATCCGCAATAAGGGGGAAGACTAAAAATTGGCATAAGAGCTCAATCCGGCAAGGAGCAGCCGTGAATAGTAACGATACTTCATCCCAAGCTCTGGTATGCATCAACGCTGGTCCGGTGATTCTTGAGGGGAACCTGACCATCCCTGTTGGCGCTGAAGGCGTGGTACTCTTCGCCCACGGCAGTGGCAGCAGCCGCCACAGTCCCCGCAACCGTTATGTGGCGGAAGTGCTCAACCAGGCGCGGCTGGCTACCCTGCTCATCGATCTGCTCACTGCGGATGAAGAGCAATACGATATGCGCACCGCTGAGTTGCGGTTTGACATCCCGTTGCTGGCAGGCCGGCTGACTTTCGCCACCGACTGGTTGCTGGAAAACGAATCGACCAGTTCCATGAAGATCGGCTATTTCGGAGCCAGCACCGGTGCCGCGGCGGCACTGGTTGCGTCAACCGAGCGGTCTGAAGCTGTGCACGCCATAGTCTCGCGGGGCGGGCGCCCTGACATGGCCGGTAAGGCGCTGCCTCTGGTGCAGGCGCCGACTCTGCTGATCGTGGGCGGTGACGACACCCAGGTGATCACGCTAAACGAGACGGCCTACGAGCGGCTGCAGTCGGAAAAGGAGATGAGCATCGTTCCCGGCGCAACCCACCTGTTCTCCGAGCCGGGCACTCTGGAAGAGGTTTCACGGCTGGCAGCTGAATGGTTCACGCGATATCTACTTCATATAACCTAAACTCGAGCAGTTTAGGTCCAGAAAATGTCTACTTAATGAAAAGGCTCCCAATATGGGAGCCTTTTTAAAGAAATGAATATGAGTATTATTTACCCTTCTTATGCTCCTGCGTTTGAGTTTCAGCAGATTTTGGCTCGTCAATTTTAATTACCGCATTTTTCTCTGCGAATTTGATGAGCGCCTCATCCATCGAAATCAGCTGATTCAATTTTACTCCCTCCCAGGATTACGGTACTAGTCAGCTTTTTCTGTTGCCATTTCAAGCATCTGTTCTACGTCACTATACGTTCTTGAATGGCTAGTATACGTCAATCTCTCAATTAGGTACAACGAGAGAAGGTCAGCCAAAGCATATCCCATGGAAATATCAGTATTTTTGTTGAAGTAATTCTTTTTATGGTTCGCAATGCACAAGAAACCAAATATTGCTCTTGCCCCTTCTCGGTTATTTAAGCCCCATAGATTTCTATACTCCCAACTCAATTCATTGTTACGTAAAGTCATAGGAATGATGAGTGTAGACTTGTAGCAAGTTTCAGCGGGCTGTTTATGCATTTTTTCATCAGATCCCTCCATTTCTTTCCAACAATTAACCCACTTCTTGTCTTGTCTACCCGTTATATTGAAAAAGAAGTCTTTGAGAAAAAATGACCGATATTGTGATGCCCGTTCGTGATTGAGCCTTGCGTTCCTATATCCACCCTCCTTTCGAACTTCTTTTGGAATATTATTGCATAGATAATATGAGCCCAACTCATTGGCTTCACTAATACCCACATTGCTTTCTATTGGATGTCTGCTAACCGTAGAGCTTATCCCTTCAAAATCACGGAAAATTTCGATTATCTCATCATTAAAGCTTACTTTTATACACATGCATGGCCTGAATTTGGAATAACCTGCGAAATATTCATGAATGAATTCAAAATTCCGTTTGGCTGCACCCCATAAATCCCAGTTAATAAAATCAGTCAGTTTTTCAAAATCTTCCTGCAACTTGGCAATATCGATTTGCGAATGTTCTTGGTTTCTGAGTTGGTCTTTTATTACTCTATGTTTTTCCCCTGCAACAAATGAATATTGAGCCAAAGCTCCTTGATTAAAACACACTGTTTTTCTAACAAGTTCAAGGCGTTCTATTAACTTCCTCTTTTTCTTGCTTGGAATAAAGGGCAGCAGGTTTATGACCGGCCCAATGGTAAATTTGAAGATTGTGGAGCCGAGTTCCATCGTCTCCTCCTTTCAAGAAATAATCACAACAATAAGGGAAAAAGAATTTGAGAAATTTAACTATTAAAGATATATAAAGTCAATACCTAAAAAAAACAGGTAGTAAATAAGATATTAACGCTTTATTAAACCTAAATCAGCCAAGACCTAGAGGATGACTGAAGTGAAAGTGTAGGTTCCCACCGTAAGTTTTCGCGACCGGGCTCGTCATATGAACATCAGAAAAGGAATCGGCGGCACCAAGGCACCGGTTCCAATCCCCAGGGAGGCTGGTTTCGATCAAGGCATCTTTCCGGACAAGCGTTATTTTGAGGGCCAGCATCATGATGGCGGCGGTTTTCGTAATCCTGGCACTGTCGGCCGGAAGCGCCCTGGCAGCACCGGGAGATTACTATTACCCAGGCAACGGACCGTAGATGGACGTTGACACTTGGCGGCGCGGTGACTTACAGCTCGGGCTCATCCCGCGGCTCCGCATAGGCCATCTCGGCTTCCAGCTCCACGCCGGCTTCCTGCAGCGGCGGGCGCTTCCGGGCCCGGTGCAGGTCGATGACCGGCAGGAAGAAGGTGGCGACGAGCGCGGCTACCACTACGAAGACGCCTAGCATATATACATTGGCGATGGATACGGCGAGCGCTTCCTTGAGCGTCTGGATGAAAACCAGATAATACTGCTGCAACTGAGTCTGCTGTGCCGCCGGCACCTGTCCGATAAGCCCAGCCATCCGCTGCTGGCCGCTCACAGACAGGAAGCCCTGCAGGGTGTTGATGTCGATTCCGGAGATCGCGGCAGCGGGGTTCATCCTGTTGATCGTCTGCACGAACGGGTCCGAGTCCAGATCCGTGAGCCGTTCGGCCAGGGCGTTGTTCATGACGCTGCCCATGATCGCCACGCCCACGGTGCTGCCGATGCTGCGGAACAGCTGCAGAGCGGCGGTTGCCACACCCAGACTGCTGCGGTCGACGGCACTCTGCACGACGATGGTATAGATCGGGAACGAGACACCGATGCCGAGCCCCAGCACGACCATGTCGCGCACCAGCTCCAGCTTGGTCGTATCCACCGACAGCGTCGAGAATAGGTACATGCCGAAGACGGCGATGGCCAGGCCGATGATGGACGACACCTTGTACTTGCCGGTGCGGCTGATGATCTGGCCGACGATGGCGCTGGAGATGATGATGCCGACGCTGAGCGGCGCCAGAACCAGCCCTGAGTTCGTTGCGGAAAAGCCGACCACGCTCTGGGCGTAGAGTGGCACGAAGGCGATGGCCCCGAACATCCCGAACGAGGTCAGGAAGGTTACGATTACCGAGACGTTGACCCCCCGGTTCCTGAACAGCTCCAGCGGCAGCACCGGATCGGCCGCCCGGCTCTCGGCCAGTGCGAAAATCGCCAGCAGCACGGCCGTGGCCGTGAACAGTCCGATTATCTCGGTCGAGCCCCAGGCATACTGGCTGCCACCCCAGACGAACGCCAGCAGCAGGGTGACCAGCGCCGCCCCCAGGGTAGCCGCTCCCAGGTAGTCGATGGGATGCCGGTCGGCTTCAGGCTTGATCTTCGGCAGGGCCAGCATCAATACCGTCAACGCCAGGATGCCGAAAGGCACGTTTATATAGAAGATCCAGCGCCAGGTGAAACTGTCGGTCAGCCAGCCGCCGACCAGGGGGCCGATAACGCTGGCGATGCCGAAGACGCCGCCGATCAGCCCCTGCCAGCGTCCGCGCTCGGCGGGGGTGAAGAGATCGCCGATGACGGCGATGGCGTTGACCATGATCGCGCCGGCGCCGATCCCCTGGAAGGCCCGGAAGAGGATGAGCTGGGTCATCGACTGCGACTGGCCGCTCATCATCGAGCCGGCCATGAAGATGACGATGCCGATCACGAAGAATATCCGGCGACCGTAGATATCCGAAAGCTTGCCGTAGATGGGGATGGTGACCGTCGAGGCCAGCATGTAGGCGGAGAAGACCCAGCTTAGATGCTCCAGCCCCTGGAATTCCTGCACGATCTGGGGCATGGCCGTGGCGACGATGGTCTGGTCGAGAGCCGCCAGGAAGATCGCCAGCATCACGCCGATCATGGCGATGACCTTTGATTTATGGTGTGTGTCGGGTCCCGTATCCATGTTTGTCACGTCTTGTATCAAACTCCGATCGATCTTAAGTAAAGCAATCTGAGCAGTATACTTTTTAGGCTGGTATTTCGCCAGATTCATAGCAGCGTAAGTTTTATGGCCCGCCGCCGTCATATGAACATCCAGAAAACGGAGCCGGCTAAGTCGATTCCCCGGTTCCATCCCCAAGGAGGCTGATCTCGATGACGGCACTATTCAAAAACAGCATCATGATGGTATTGGCGGCAGGAATCCTTTTGATCTCGGCTGGTAGTGCGCTGGCAGCCCCGGGAGACGCTTACTATCCCGGACAGAATCTGCAGATAGATCCGGAGACTGCTGCGCAGCTCCAGGATATGATCGAGAGTGGGCAGCTCCAGCTGGCAGCTCCGGATGAAGACGAAGACTATATAGTACCGCCGGATGAGCCGGCTGATGATGGCCAGGTGCCGGAAGATGAGGATGAGGGTGTCGAGCCCGGCGAGCCCGGCGACGAGCCAGTTCCCGGCGATGATGAGCCTGGCTTCGACAATCCTGGTGATTCGGACAATCCGGATAATCCAGACAATCCTGGTAATCCTGATGTGTCCGGGACCCCTCCAGTAACCGACCAGCCGCCAGCGACTACTGGGACCCCCGGGGCTTCTTCGAAGCTGCCCAATACCGGCTCGCATCTGCTAATCCTCGCAGGCCTGGGGCTGGCCCTGGCAGGTGCGGCTGTGCTGGCTCGCAGGGTCGTGGCGCGGTGAACTACTGGCGATGCGGAAAAGACCGGCATGGTTTGCCGCTCCGCGCCGCCGTTTGAGAGGTTATCAATGCCCCTTGAAGAAGTTGTCCTTATCCATCACCCGCAAGGATTCTAGCAACTTCCATAAAGGGGCATTGATGCTATATTTCGTTCTCGGTTTTCAGATCTTTGTTATCGTCGCCGGAGTCGGCATCCACCTGATCGGCAACCCGGATGACCGCACCGGCGCCGGAGTCTTCAAGGATTTTGTCCCCTGGTTCATCGCCGCCGTGGTCGGCCTCGGGGGCGTCTGGGCTTTTATAGGGCATGCGTTTTTCGCTGACGAGACCGCTGAAATGATCGGCTGGCCGGCCGGCAATCCTTTCCAGTTCGAGGTAGCGGTGACGAATCTCTCCTATGGCGTGCTCGGCCTCCTGTGCCTGCATTACCATGGTAAGTTCTGGTGGGCGACCGTGATCGGTTACACAGTCTTCATGTGGGGCGCCGCCTATGGCCACATCTACGAGATCGCCGTCAATAACAACCATGAGCCGGGGAATGCCGGCTTTGTCCTCTACGCGGATATCATCACGCCCATTATCCTGTTCGCACTGCTGATCACCTACGGAAGAATGGCCGGCAAAGAGCCGGCCGTTGCGGTGACGTAAGGACTCAGCCATCCGCGAGGCGGGATGCAATTCGGTCGCCGCTTGAGAATGCTCGATCCCGGCTGCCTGAAAAGGATTGCTGAAGCCGGAATCCGGCAATAACAATCCATGGACGCGCGAATCTTTCTCAGGACCTCGTACCTTTTCAGGCGGATCTCTGGAGCAGCGACATGCTGATCGTCGACAACATCAACCTGAAAAAGGGCGGCCGGCAGATCATCAACGACGTCTCCTTCCAGGTTGCCGATGGCGAGATCTTTGGCATCCTCGGAGCCAACGGCGCCGGCAAGAGTTCGCTGGCCTTCGCTCTCATGGGCAGCCCCGATTACCAGCCGGACCGCGGCTCAATCAGCTTCGACGGCGTCGATATCACCCACATGCCCATGGATGAGCGCGCCCGGATGGGCATAACCCTCGCCTGGCAGGAGCCGGCCCGGTTCGAGGGGATACCGGTCCCGGATTTCGTGCTGCTGGGCAGCGGCGGGCAGCGCGATTCGGCGAATGGAGGCGGTGGGCAACGCGACTCAGCGAAAGGCGGCGGCGGTCCTGATTCAGCGCTGGCAGGCAGATGCCTGGAGCAGCTCCGCCTTACCCCATCCGAGTACAACCATCGCTTCGTCGACAGGACCCTCAGCGGCGGCGAGCGCAAGAAGGTCGAGCTGGCCTCGGTGCTGGCGATGAAGCCGCGGCTGGCTATCCTCGATGAGCCCGATTCGGGCATCGACATGGTCTCCCAGGAGGCGGTTATCAGCATGATCTATGAGATCCGTGATAATGGCGGCTCGGTCATCCTGATCACCCATGAGGAAGAGGTCGTGAAGATCGCCGACCGCGCCGCGCTCATGTGTAGCGGCCTCGCGTTCAAGACAGGCGCCACCCAGGAGATAGTCGATTATTACCGCGGGCGTTGCGCGCCGTGTATAAGCAAGGAATATCCGTCGGTTGAGGATGAAAAATGAATCCCCATACCGCCGACTACAACCGGATGCTCGAAGCTTATGGCCAGGCCCACGGAAATCCGGCGGCCTTCGACGACAGCCGCGTCGCCCACCTGGTGGTCCACAAGAACCGGGTGATCGGCGCTCATCTTGTGCCCGGACTCGAGATCGAACCGGAAGAGACGGCGAGCGGTATCGACCTTCGGTTCATGGTCCAGCCGGGCGCGAAGATCGAGTTTCCCGTGCATCTCTGCTTCGGGGTGCTGCCGGCCGAGGGTGAGCAGATCATCAACATCTCCGGCGAGGTCGGCGACGGCGGTTGCGTCGATCTGCTGGCGCACTGCATCTTTCCCAACGCAGTCAGGGTCCAGCACCACATGCAGGCTGACATCGCAATCGGCCGCGACGCTTCCTATGGCTACGACGAGGTCCATTTTCACGGGGATGCCGGCGGCACCAGCGTCATCCCCCATGCGAGGATAACTCTCGACGAGGGCGCCAGGCTGCGCACCGCATTCCAGCTTACCGATGGCCGGGTGGGGGAGCTTGATATCGACTATGAGGTCGAGGCGGCCGCCGGCGCGGTCGTCGAGATGCTCGCCCGGGTCTACGGCTACGGCAGTGACAGCATCAGGATCCGGGAGAAGTGCCTGCTGAAAGGCGACGACGCCCGGGGTGTCATCAAGAGCCGGGTGGCGGTCACCGGCGAGGCGCGCAGCGAGGTGTTCTCCGAGATGGAAGCGTCCGGCCGGCGCTCACGCGGCCACGTCGACTGCATCGAGATCGTCCAGGACCAGGCCAGCGCCCGGGCGGTGCCGGTCGTCAACGTCCTCGATCATACCGCCAAAGTCACCCACGAGGCGGCTATCGGCAGCGTCGACAGCAAGCAGCTGGAGACGCTGATGTCGCGGGGGCTCGACCAGGCAAAGGCCGTGGATGTGATCGTCAGGGGAATGCTGCGGCCGGAGTAAGACGGTTTTGAGCACCGAAATGAATTTCCAGAGCCCGTTCTGCTTGAAATAGCTGACAATTGTGGTATTATTTCAGAACCGCCCGATATGCAGCAAAAAACTGTTTCTCCGCGGCAAAATCTTCGATTGGCAAGGGGGCAGCACCATAGGAACGAAAGCACACAAGTGCGGTTATGAACGTCCGCGGCTGGTCAGGCTGGGAAATATCCGGGAGATCACCCGTAGTTCCCCCGGCTGGCAGTGCAGCTTTGGCGGCGAGCGCGACGATGACCATGAAGATGGCGGTCATCGCGGCGGCGGCCGTCACCACTGAGCCTTATTTACCAATAGAGGTGCTTCCAGGTCGTAGTGCCTGAAACCGCTTCTGGCACGATTCCGGCATCCTGAATTGTTGATGCTGTTTGCACGCTGCCTGACCGGCGGGAAGTCGCCAGGTGCCAGGCAGCCGCATGACACCCCTATTTTCCCGAACGTCCCCTCATGCTTGACGAATCTTCGAGCACTACTTCCAGAACTTCCTCAAAAACCTGATATTTGAGCAACCCTGCTCCTCAGACGATATTAGCTTTAGGAATGCGTTGAGCGTTCCTGCTGAGTGAAGATAGAAACCCGGTCAACCACTTGCGAATCGTGGAAAGCCGGGGCAGGTTTGGTCCAGGCTCCACACGCTCCGATCTTCCGGCAACATTTCTTCCCCCAGGTTTACAGAGTCCCAATACTGCCGAGGAGCCAAAGTCCCATGAGAATCCTGAAGCCATCGCTTGCCGCCGCCCTGCTTGGAATCGTAATCATCTTCACTCTGACCATCGGTACTATCTCCAGCGCCAGCGCTACCGTGCCCGCCGATTTCAAGCTTGGCGTCGCCCTGGAGTATCCTTCCACCCTGGCGAACTTCGAAAGCTCCGTCGGCCACAAGGCTGACATGTTCCTCTGGTACCAGTCCATCAGCGAGGACCTCGATACCGCGACTCTCGGGCCCATCGCCCAGGGCGGACGCTCCATCGAGCTCGCCTGGGAGTACTGGGACTTCGGCGCTCCTGACTTGGTGAATCAGCCGGCTTATCAGCTGCGCGACATCACCGCCGGCAACTGGGACGCAGATATCCACCGGTGGGCGCGTCAGATCAAGGCGTTCGGTTATCCGGTCATCTTCAGGCCGATGAACGAGATGAATGGCAACTGGACCAGCTGGAGCGGCACCGTCAACGGCAACGTTCCTGCCGATTACATCCCGGCCTGGCGGCACATACACGATATCTTCGTGGCGGAGGGCGCCACCAACGCCGCGTTCCTCTGGTCGCCGAACCGGGATGGTTACAGCACTGACGCGGTCAACACCTTCAACACCTATTACCCCGGCGACGCCTATGTGGATTATGTGGGAATAGATGGATACAACTGGGGCAGGATGTATACCTCTCCGGACTGGACATCCTCCTGGCAGTCGTTCACCGAAGTCTTCCGCTACAGCTACGATGCCTTCACAGCCAGGACAGCCAAGCCGGTGATCATCGCCGAGACCGCCAGCACCGAGATCGGCGGCGACAAGGCGGCGTGGATCACCGACGCCTTCGCCCAGCTGCCGGTGAGGTTCCCCAGGGTAGTCGGCCTGACCTGGTTCAACTACAACAAGGAGACTGACTGGCGGGTCAACAGCTCCGCCGCCAGTCTGGAAGCGTTCAGGACCGCGGTGACCGTGGCGCCGGCACCAGTGCCAGAGCCGGTGCCGACACCAGCACCGGAACCCGCGCCAACGCCCGAACCAGCACCGACGCCTGCACCAGAGCCGGTGCCGACACCAGAACCGACTCCGACGCCCACACCAGAACCGACTCCGACGCCAGCGCCTGAGCCGACGCCAGCACCGGCTCCCGAACCAACCCCGACTCCAACTCCTGAGCCGGCCCCAGCTCCTGACACAACCGCCCCAGTAGTCAGCATCATATCCCCGGTTTCGGGAACTATCCTTACCCGGGGAACGGTCAACGTGAGCGTTGCTGCCAGCGATGACACGGGGGTAGCCAGGGTCAAGCTGTTCCTCGGAGGCAAGCTGCTCGGTACCGACCGGACGGCTCCTTACGACTTCTCGTTCAATACGAAGGGGTTGGCCCGGGGCACTTATACGCTGACGGCCAAGGCCTTCGACGCAGCCGGCAACATGTCCTCGACGCAGGTGCAGGTGACTGTGCCGAGAAGCACCAAACCGAGCCTGAGCCTGGCTGGCGGATCTGTCTTCTGGGCGGATTACGCCGACTTCACCGCCCGGAAGCTGTCGGTCACCTATTCCGTGCAGAACGGTATGGGCGAACCGGCGGACAGCGTCCAGGTCATCGACGCATCGGGCACGGATGGCACAGCCAACATGACGCCGCTGGCGATGGATCTTGGCAGCATCGCGCCGGGCACTTCGACCGGTTTCACCCTGAAGTACAGAGTGCCTTCGGGAGTATCCCGGTTCACGACCGATATCCAGGTCGGCGCCCGGGACGAAGAAGGCAATTCTTATATATATTGACCGGCGGCCTTGATGGCAGCATCTCCATCTCGCATCCGGGGAGCCGCTGAGCCGGCGGCTTCGGCTTAATCAATGGCGCTCATCCGCAGGATCTGCGCCTATCCGCAGGATCTCGCTGATCTCGCCGAGCAGCAGGTCCAGGTCATACGGCTTCTGCAGGAAGCGGTAGCCTTTCGCTTCGATTCCCTGTTTGTCGATGTAGTCGGCGGCGTAGCCGCTGGAAAGCAGGACCGCGACGCCAGGCTTTCGCAAGGTCAGCTCCTCCACCAGCTGGACTCCATTGACGTCGGGCAGGACGATATCGCTCATGATCAGCCTGATACCGTCTTCATCCTCACTGAACACCACGTGCGCGTCGCCCGCGGTCGCGGCCGAAACGACCGTGTAGCCATTGGCGCGGAGGACTTTCTCCACCAGCGTTCGCACTGACTCCTCGTCTTCGACCACCAGGATCTTCTCGCCCCGTCCCCGTGACTCGCCGGACGCCGGCTTGCTGGCGGCGATTCCGTCCCTGGCCTGCTTGAGCAGCGGGAAACAGATGTTGAAGCGCGAGCCTGAGCCGGGAACGCTGTCGACTTCAACCTTGCCATCATGCTGCTCGACGATGCTGTAGATCACCGAGAGCCCGAGGCCGGTTCCCTGGCCGGCCGGCTTGGTGGTGAAAAACGGCTCGAAGATATGTGAGATGGTAGCCTCGTCCATGCCATGGCCAGAGTCCTCCACGGACAGGCAGGCGCGGCCACCAGGTACCATCCTTGTGGTGCTTATGGTTATCCTGCCGCCGTCCGGCATAGCGTCCCTGGCGTTCACAACCAGGTTCATAACTGCCTGCTCGATCAGGCCGGGGTCGCAGTTTATGACCAGAGCGCCGTCCGCCAGTTCGGTGATCAGCTGGTAGCGCTCGCCGACCAGGTGGGGCAGCATGCCAGTCAGGCCGGAGACCACGCTGTTGATGTCCGTCGGCCGCAGGTCGACCTCGGAGCGGCGGCCGAACAGCAGCAGCTGGCGCGTCAGTTCGGTGACGCGTTCCATCGATCTGCGCGCCTCGGCGAGATTCTGGTATTCCTCGCTATCCGGGGCCACCATCCCCATCGTCAGGTCGGTATAACCCTGGATCGCCATCATGTAGTTGTTCAGGTCGTGGGCCACTCCGCCGGCGAGCTGGCCTATGCTCTCCATCTTCTGGGACTGCAGCAGTTTTTCTTCCACCAGGCGCCGTTCAGTAACGTCAGAAAAGATGCCGTCGTAGCGCACAAGCTCGCCTTCGCTGTCATGGATTGGGATACCATGGTTGCTCACGTGGCGCAGTTTGCCGGTTATCCCGTGGATCACCCTGAACTCGTAGGAACATTCCCGGCCTTCGGCTATCGCCTGCTCACATCGGGCCTTCGCGGATTCCCGGTCGTCAGGATGGATCGGCCTGAACCAGACATCGGGGCTGTCCTCAACAGGATAGCCGGTCAGCTCGGTCCACTTGGGTGAGATGAACAGAGGCTGCCCGGAACCGTCCGCTGCTATCGAATAGACGACGTCGGGGATATTGCCGACCAGGGTCTCGTACTGCTTTCTGGTCTCATTGATCTCACCGATCTTGGCTTTCAGCTCTCGCGCCATCTCGTTGAACGAGCTCGAAAGGGTCCCGATCTCGTCGCTCGTGCTGACTGGCACCTGGACGTCCAGCTCGCCCGACCCGAACCGGCGGGCTCCGTCGGCAAGCACTTTGAGCGGCCTCATGGCCACATTCCCAAGCAGCATGACGGCGCCGGCCCCGAGGGCTGAAAGCACGAGCACAAGGAGGAGCATCCTGTTCCTGGTCTGGGCGATCTGTTGGTAGAGGAGGTCCTCCTGGATGCCGATGTGAACGACGCCGATCCGGCCTTCCTGGATAGGCACCGCGATATCCCTGACAATTCCCGACTCCGTCTCCAGTAGCTGCAGGCTCCTGTCCTCGCCGGCGGCAAGATAGTTGACTGCAAGCAGATCGGTGGGGAAACCCTCGGAAAAGGTGTCGGCTACAACGTCGCCATTCGAGTCTGTGATGTAGGCGTAGCTGACGTCGCCGTAGGTATTGATGGTAGTCTCGAGGAGATGATGGGTTTCCATCACGTCGTCGGTCAGCAGCGGCTCGACAGTTGTATCGGCCAGGTTGACGGCGACGGAGGTGCCCCATTCATCCAGTTCCCGGGAAACATATCCGGTGACAAGGGTCTCGATGATCACAGTCATCAGGATGCCGACCAGCAGCACGATTCCGACTGTGAGAATCAGCAGTTTGGTCCTGAGCCCCATGCGCGAGGCTATCGACGTCAGGCGGGAAATCGACAGCTTCATGCCGGCAGCCATCTGATCGGAGCGAGAAGTTGCTTTCCCCCGGGATCAGCCACCGACACTGTTTTCCATTTCTCTGACGGAATCATAGAGGCCGTCCTCGGCTTCGACAAAGCGGTCGATGCGGATC
The DNA here is from genome assembly GCA_016235065.1 of Actinomycetota bacterium. Classification (GTDB taxonomy): domain Bacteria; phylum Actinomycetota; class Thermoleophilia; order BMS3ABIN01; family BMS3ABIN01; genus JACRMB01. Next base: position 373,127 of record JACRMB010000003.1, read on the forward strand.
TCCGCAAGGATCTTCCTGCCTTGCTCATCCTCATGCATGTGCAGCAGCACACTCTTGAGTTTTTCCTTCAGCGCCGGGTCCAGGCCGGGCGGGACCACAACCGGGGGCATACCGTACGGCGGCGACTTGAGGATGATCCTGGTCTTCGAGGTCAACTCCGGATTCTTCGCGTTGAAATAATTCCAGATGAGGCTGTCGACGGCGGCGCCGTCGACGACTTTCTCGCTGACCGCCTCGATCGAGCGGTCATGGCTGTAGGTGAAAGTGTAGTTCGAAAAGAAGCTGTCGGGGGTCTCGTTCATCTGCGCCAGCATGTAGGTCGGCGCCAGCTTGCCAGTATTTGAAAGGGGGTCGGTGAAAGCGAACTTCTTCCCCTGCAGGTCCTCTAAGGTCATGGCTTTGCTGTCGGTGGGAACGATGATGTACGAGTAATAGTAGGTCTCGCCATACATCTGGGGGACGACCAGCAGTTCCATGCCGAAGTTCCGTTTGCCTTCCGTATAGGCGCCGGTGCAGACGAAGGCCATCTCTACGTCTTCCTGCTGCACGAGGTTGTTTATCTCCGAGTAGGTATCCCGCTGCACCAGGTTGAGGGGGCGGCCCATCTTGGCGGAGATATAGTCCAGCATGTCCCGATAGGACACTAGTGTCTCCTTGGGGGAGATCATGCCGGCGACAGCTATGTCCAGGGGAGGCAGGGTGCTTGCGGGCGTAGTGGCTGCGGCCTGTAGAGGCTCGGTACTGGAGAGGGAGACCGGTTCGGCGTCCTCGCCGATGCCGATGCATCCTGTCGCCGTCGTCAGGATAATCAGCGCGGTCAATATTGCAAAAGCGGCAGCGCTCGCCCTCAGGAATTTCACGGCCATACGCTCCCCCCGGAGATTTGATTGTTCGGAAGATATATTTCTACATTTTGGCGATTATCTAAACCAGCAATGCCAGAGCCGGCGACGCTCCGTGGGGCGGCAGGCAGCGGCTTGTATAAGCGCAGATGGTTGCCACTTGCCCACTATTACCCTATAGTTACTGTAGCCCGCTAGAACGCGGGTGTTAATTTGGTTTGAAGTGCTTGGCTGATCGTTCTTTTGGCAGTTGATCGAGTACTCCTACCACGGGAATGGTGAGAGGAGGAATTAACTTGCCAGAAGGAACAGTCAAATGGTTCTCCGATCAGAAAGGCTTCGGCTTTATCGAGCGTGAGAACGGGACGGATCTGTTTGTGCACTTCTCTGAGATCAAAGGCGACGGCTTCAAAACCCTCGCCGAGGGCCAGAAAGTGAGCTTCGAAGCTACGGAAGGCCCCAAGGGCCCCCAGGCCACGAACGTGAATCCCATCGCTTAGTATTCCAATGAGGAATCCAGGGGGGCCCTCCGCAAGGGGGGCCCTTTTTGTTTTATAATAGTCGCTGGAATTATTGCCCTGACCAAGGACACTTTTATTCATGCTTCCCGAACTGAAGATAGGTAACTTCACCGCGCGGCTTCCCATCATCCAGGGAGGTATGGCTATCGGCATCTCCCTTTCGGGCCTGGCAGCCGCGGTCGCCAACGAGGGCGGTATCGGCATCATAGCTACCGCCGGCGTAGGCATGAACGAGCCCGACCTCTACAAGAATTTTGTTCACGCGAACATCGAGGGTCTGAAGAAGGAGATCAGGAAGGCTCGCGAGCTCACTAAGGGCGTCATCGGTGTCAACATAATGGTCGCGCTCACCAATTACGCCGACATGGTGAAGACCTCGGTCTCCGAAGGCATCGACATTATCTTTTCCGGCGGCGGGCTACCGCTGGACCTGCCTCTGCTGGTGGGCGACAATTTCAAGACCAAACTGGTGCCCATCGTCTCCTCGGGCAGAGCGGCCAAGCTGCTGTGCAAGCGCTGGTACGAGCGGGCCGACCGGCTTCCCGACGCCGTGGTCGTGGAAGGCCCGAAGGCGGGAGGACACCTTGGGTTCAAACCGGAGGATCTGGATGACCCGAACCATGCCCTGGAGAAGCTGATCCCGGAGGTCATCGCAGCGGTCAAGGTCTTCGAGGACATGCATGGCGTGTCTATCCCGGTCATAGCCGCCGGAGGCATATTCACCGGCGAGGATATCTACCGGTTCCTTCAGCTCGGTGCCGCCGGGGTGCAGATGGGCACGCGCTTTGTCACCACCGACGAGTGTGACGCCTCCCTGGAGTTCAAGCAGTCATACCTCGCCGCCGCTGAAGATGACATAGTCGTCATCAAGAGTCCTGTCGGCATGCCCGGCCGGGCGATCCGCAACCAGTTTATCGAGGACATCGGCGAAGGGAAACGGACTCCCTACCGCTGTCCGTGGCACTGCATCAAGACCTGCGACTACAAGCAGAGCCCCTACTGTATCTTCTCTGCATTGCTCCAGGCCCAGAAGGGCAACTTCAAACACGGCTTCGCCTTCGCCGGCTCCAACGCCTGGCGCGCCACCGAGATCGTTTCGGTTCACGAGCTGATGGCTTCGCTGGTGAGCGAGTATGAAGAAGCTGAGGCAAGGCTGGGCGTGGGCTCAGAAGCAGGGGCTCAGGGTCAGGCTTGAATCGTGGATCACGGCAGGACCAGCGGTAAGGTACGTTCCAGCGTAACACCCCCGGTCGAGACGGCCGCACTGTAGGCCAGCACTTCAACTCCCGCCTCCATCACCTGGCGTGACTTCTTCCCGAATTCGGGATCGATCTCATGCGCAGGCTTCATTTCACAAATGTCGTTCCACCAGTTTTGAGGAACCTGCATTTGCAGGCTTTCTTCAGGGTTTAGACAACTATATATGACAGAAATGGTGCCTGGGCTGCTTATTCGGGTGCTGCCTGTGGGCTTCGTGCCGGCCCTGGAAGTTTAAAATCCCGCCGCAGGCGACATAAAAAAGGCACACTTCTTCAGGGAGGAAGCATGGAATGCTATCTGTGCAAGCACTGCAAGGCCGTTACCAACATCCCCATCACCGGCTCATGTGAAGAGTCGCCGACGGAGGAGCACGAGTGGGTATCGGGCGACATGGTCGAGGACCAGGTGCAGATGCTCTGGGAGCGGGAACCTGACTCGCTGACCTCGGCTTCCAACTGACGGAGCGGCAACAAGCCGCTACTACTACCGTTTGAAACCGCAATAGCCGCTGAATCCAACAAGGGCCGGTGGGGCAAACCAACCTCAGTCTGGCTGGACACTACCCCTGCGACAGATTATCCGGAGCTAGCCGATGGTCTCACAGTCGACGCTGCCGTAGTCGGCGGCGGCATCGCCGGGCTGACCATAGCTTATATGCTCGCGCAGGAAGGGCTCTCTGTGGCGCTGGTAGAGGCCATGCGGGTGGTCATGGACGTGACCGGATATACCACGGGAAAGCTGACTACTCAACACGGCCAGTTGTACGGCATCATCGCGGAAAGGTACGGCCTCGAACAGGCACAGATCTACGCCGAGGCTAATCAGGCGGCCCTGGCTCGGATCTACTCGATCATCGCTGACAACAATATCGATTGTGATTTCAGGCTGACCGAATCCTGGCTCTTCACGGAAGAAGCCAAAGGCATCGAGTCGATTCAGGCTGAAGTAGAGCTCGCCCTCAAGCTCGGCCTTCCCGCTGTATACTCGGAGACCATGCCGATGCCCTTCGGCAGAGGGGCCATGCGTTTCGACGGGCAGGCGCAGTTCCATCCGCGCAAATATCTGATGTTCCTTGCCGGTCGGATAGTCGCGGGGGGTGGCGGCATCTTCGAGAACACCCGCGCGGTCGATATTATCGACGGCGATTCTGGTGCGGTGCTTAATACGAGCAACGGCGACATCAGTGCCGGCAGCGTGATCGTTGCCACCAACACGCCGTTCTATCAACGCGACCTGTATGCGCCGCGGTTCTCCCCGACCAGGTCTTATGTCCTCGGTGTCAGGCTGGAGACTCGGGTGCCCGAAGGGATGTACTATTGCATCGACAGGGGCAGCGCCTCGATGCGCAACCAGCCGTTGCCGGGCATCGCATCGGACGGGACCAGCAGTGAAATGACTGATGACAAATTGCTGATGGTGGGCTGTTGGGATCATAGCCTGGGTATAAGCGAGACCGAAGCCCAGTACGAGGGAGTGGAAGCATACGCGCGGGAGCGGCTGCCGGTCGCGTCCATCGATTATCACTGGTTCACCCAGGACCAGAAGACGCCGGACCGGATACCCTGGATAGGCCGCGCGAAGGATGCGCGTCATGTCTATGTGGCAACCGGCTTCGGCGGTTGGGGGATGACCACCAGCGGGGTTGCCGGCATGCTGCTGACGGATCTGATCGCCGGCCGGGACAATCCCTGGTCCGGGTTATACGATCCAGCGCGGATAATCAGAGAATAAGGCAACTCTGGTTCCACCGGCGCTGTACGGCCGGCTGATATCGCAAAACAGGCAGCTGGGAAGAGCTAACAATAATCCGCCGATAGCGCTTCCGATCCAGCGACGATATCCAGCAACTCCGCCGTGATCTCGCCCTGGCGGCGGTTGTTGAAATCGTGTTTCAGATCCTCCAGGTACTCCCCGATGTTCTTTTCGGCCACCTGCATGGCAAGCAGCCTGCTGGTGTTCTCACTCAGCAGCGATTCCACATAGCAGCGCTCAACCATGATACGGATATGCTGATTTATCAAAGACCGGAACAGCGTCCATGGGTCCATAGCGAATGCCGGGATCGACTTCGCGGGCCAAGGGCGGATAGCCAGCTCCCTGAGAAGATCCATGTCTACCGGCAGCAGCTGGGTCATGTGCGGCTCGTAGTGGGCTCCGGATAGGGGTTTGTTGTGGAAGATCAGGACAGGCGCTCCGGTGTCTGGCCGCCGCTCTCCGAGGTAGCCGAAGATCTCCCGGACGCAGCTGGTCATGCCGGCGACTGAGCCCTGGATGGGAAAGGTCTGCTCGACCGCCAGGTTCATCGCCCTCAATCGGAAGGCTGCATGGTCGCCCAGAGTCACCAGCCGCCGCGATTCAGTGGTGAGGCCGAGACGTTCCATGATCTCAAGAGCAAAGGTGACGATCTGTTCGTTGAACTGTCCGGAAAGGCCCTGCTCGGAGCCGAGTATCATTGCGATCGTGCGCGGCCCGGCGACGGAGCCTCGCTGAGCTCCGGCTTTCCTGCGCGATGCCGGCATTGCTGCAGGGCTGCCCTTCATGGTTCCCGCCGCAGCCACGGATTTTCTTATCTCCGGCGGCCCGTGCTGCAGGACTGTCTGCAGTCCCAGTTCCACAGCCCGGCAGTAATCGGTCAGCGATGACAGGGATCTCTCGAACTGGCGGATGCTGACGACAGCCAGCACCTTCATCCAGGATACGACCGACTGCATGTCGCCGGCGTTATCTATCCGGCGGCGGAGTTCCTCAAGCGTCTGCATCCGGACCTGTTTCCGATATCGCTGCGGCTCCCGCGCTTGAACCAGCACTAGCGCCAGCACCAGCGTCAGACGGTTGTCCGGTAGCCCCGAGCTCAAGGGCGTTGCCGATCCTCTCGGTTATCGCTGTGATATCCGCGTCTGTGAGCTCGCCACCGTCGAGTATCGACCGGCATAGTTCTGGCAGATGGTTCTCGATCTCCTTCTCAACACGGCGTTTGGCATCGGTTATATCAGCCAGCCGCAGGCCGTCGAACAGTCCCCTGGTGACGCCAAGCAGTACCGCTATCTGCTCAGGTGCGGTACGGGTGCGATACTGGGCCTGTTTGAGGGTCTCACGCACCCGCCGGCCGCGCTCGAGAGTCTGGCGGGTCTCTTCTTCCAGGTTAGTGCCGAAGCGCGAGAATGTCTCAAGTTCCTCGAACTGGGAATAGGAAAGCCTCAGTGCTCCCGCTACTGCCTTGTATGCGGGAAGCTGGGCCTTGCCGCCGACGCGAGATACCGAGCGGCCGACGTCAACTGGCGGCAGCACCCCTTCCTGGAAGAGTTTGGGGGACAGGTAAACCTGGCCGTCGGTGATGGAGATCAGATTCGTCGGGATGTACGCCGACAGGTTCTGGGCTTCGGTCTCTACGATGGGCAGTGCTGTAAGCGAGCCACCGCCCAGCTCCTCGCTCAGGCGGGTGGACCGTTCGAGCAGCCGTGAATGGATGTAAAAGATGTCGCCCGGGTATGCCTCGCGGGCCGGGGGGCGCCTGAGCAGCAGCGACAGTTCGCGGTAGGCGCGGGCGTGGCGAGTGAGGTCGTCGTAGACGATCAGCACATCGCGGCCGCGCTCCATGAAATATTCGGCGATGGCGGTCGCTGCGTAGGGCGCCGAGTACCTGAGGCCCAGCGGGTCTTCACCGGAGGCGACGACGACCACGCTCTTCTCCATGGCGCCGTGGCGGCGCAGGTCGTCGATGACGCCGGCCACCGCCGAGCCGCGCTGCTCCATGGCGCAATAGACCGAGATGACATCCTTGTCGACCTGGTTGATGATCGTGTCGACGGCGATTGCGGTTTTGCCGGTATGACGGTCGCCGATGATCAGCTCCCTCTGGCCGCGGCCGATGGGGATCAACGCGTCGATAACCTGAATGCCGGTCTGTAGTGGCACGCTCACAGGCGCGCGGTCCATGATTGATGGTGCCGGGCTCTCGATCGGGCGCCGGCTGGTCTCAGAGATGGCGCCGCCGCCGTCAAGCGGCATACCCTTGGCGTCGACTACCCGGCCCAGGAGGCCATCACCTACAGGGACGTCGACCACGCGTCCGGTGCGGCTGACCGTCTGGCCCGCTTCGATGCCCGACTGCTTGTCCAGCAGGATGACCGCGACTTCGTCCGGCTCCAGGTTGAGCGCGATCCCCAGTTTGCCTCCGGGGAAACGCACCAGCTCTTCGGATTTGACATTAGGCAGACCCGTGATACGAGCGATGCCTTTTCCCACAAAGCAGACAGTGCCAGATTCCTCGAAGCCAAGCCCGGTTTCCTGCTTCGACAGGACGTCGCCGATGGCGCCTACCGTCTCGTCGATCACTCTCCTGAGTTCCTCAGAAGTTTTTTTGTCGTTCAGGTCACTCATGATTCAGGCTCCGGTTTTTCGAATGAGTCGCGAATCATTCCTGCCCTGGCTTCATGTGAACCTTCATGCATCATTCCTGCCCTGGCTTTCGGGCGAATGCCCGCGACAGGCTCTCGTCCAGGGTCTCGAGGTAATGCTGGAGGCTCCAGGCTGCAGTCTGACCGCCAGCGCGGAGCTCGATACCGCTGATCAGGTCTGGAGACACCTCAAAACGCAGGTCGAAGTCGCCGGCAAGGCGCTGACGAACGGCGGTTTCCACGCGCTCGCGCGTCTTCTCGTCGATCTCGAATGCGGTACAGATCACAGCCTCGGGCCGCCATCCAGCCTCGGGCTCGTCGCTGGTGGGTGTCGACTCAGCCGCTGGCGCCGCGAAAGCCTCGAAACCGGGTTCAGCCGCTTCGGGGAGCCGGGTGATAAAAGTCTCGATGATATGCCGTTCCAGCTCGATACCGGCCAGGTCTTCGAGCGCCCGGCGCGATATCTCATAGACCTGCTCGCCAGCGCGCTGCCTGAGATCGCGCAGGAAGGTCTCTTTCTCTCGCTCGACTGACTGGCGCCAGCGCTCCTGGCGCATCTCGATATCGACACGGGCCTCCTTGATCAGGTCGCGCCGCCAGGCAGCCGCTTCCTCCTGGGCGGCGGAGAGCATCTCGCCGCGCTTGTCCTCGATCTCCTGGCGCTCGGCATGGCAGACCGCTGCTTCCCGGGTGGCCTCGTCAAGCTTTTGCTCCGCGTTTTCGAGATCGGCGCCGATACGGCGTTCCCGCTCGTCCATGGTCCTGACGATGGGCTTGTACAAAAATCGCTTCAGCAGCAGCATCAGGATCACGAAATTGAAGATCTGCGCGAATAATGTGAAAAGGTCGATCTCCAACTCGTTATCCCCCCGCCGCCATCTTGTCCCAGAACGGATTGACGAAGATCAGGATGATGGAGATGACGAAGCAGTAGATGGCGATGGATTCGATCATCGCCAGGCCGACGAACAGGATGCGTGAAAGGATGTCCGCCTCGTCAGGCTGCTGGGCGATCGATTGCAGTGCCCGAGACACTGCCCGCCCCTCGGCGAGCGCGGGCGCTATCGAGCCGATCGCCATAGTCAGGCCGGCCATCGCCATCGATCCCAGGCCGATTATGGTGGTACTGTCCATGGTTCCCTCCCAGGTTAGCTTGTCAGGGTTTTTTCATGCGTCCGGTGCGTGCCTGCCGCGGACGCGATATAGATCGCCGCCAGGACCGCGAATATATACGCCTGGATCTGGCCGATGAGCAGCCCGAACAGCTTCATCACCACGGGCAGGAAGAAGGGGATGATGGCCAGCAGCGCTCCGGCGATCATCGACTCGCTCATGATGCTGCCGAAAAGCCGGACAGCCAGGGTCAGGGTGCGGGTGAAATCCCCGAGTATGTGCATGGGCAGCATCAGCGGTGACGGCTCGATGTAATGGCGCAGGAAGCCTCCGACTCCCTGGGCGGCGATGCTGTAGATCGGCACCGCGAAGAAGACACAGAGGGCCAGCGCCGCCGTCGTCGACAGAGAACCGGTCGGTGGCCGGTATTCGGGGATGACGATCAGCAGGTTCGAGAACGAGATGAACAGGAACAGGGTTCCCAGGAACGGCAGGTAGCGGCTGATGTCGGGGCCGATGATCTCACGGATGTGGTTTCGCATCAAAGTCACCACAGCTTCGAAAATGTTCTGCCAGCGGCTGAGCGGCGGGTGCATCTTCAGGTTGCGCGTGGCCAGCCAGGCGCAGAACACGATAAGGGCCATGACGCCCCAGGTGAAGATGAGGGTGAGGTTGATGTTGACGAACCCCCAGGTCCAGATTACTTTTGTATCAGGGCTGATCTCCATGTCAGCAGCTTTCATCCGTCCGGGTGAGCGTCAGCTCCTGCCTGCCCCAGCGGCGGACCATGACTATGCGGGCGGCGATGAATGCGGCTGTACAGATCAGGATGCCCTGCAGCCCGGCAGTGACGGCTATCAATATGAAGCCGGCGAGGCATAGTCCGAGACGTCCCAGGTAACTGCCGAGCACCAGAAAGGCAGGTTGTTTCGCGGCAGGCAGTCTCCGCAGCGTCAGCCACAGGCCGCCGAAATAAATGATCCCCAGCGCGAGTCCGGCAGAGAGTGGCAGGACGATGTTTACCAGGAGAGTCATTTGCCCCTGCCGTTGTTGTCCTGGTGCCGGATCCAGTACCAGGCGTTCAGGCAGCCGAGGAACAGGCCGACCGCCATAAGCACCAGCGCCCACGAAAAGCTCGTCGGATAGCGGTTGTCGATCCAGTTGCCGATCGCCAGGCCTGCCAGGGTAGGGACGACCACCGACCAGCCAGTCAGGTTGAAGCGCATGAAATCGTACCAGAAGCGGCTGCGCTCGCGTTCGCGGGCTTCAGCATCGGCCTGCGCCTTCCGCCCATAAGGGCCCGCAGTCGTGTCCACCGGCCGGCGGCGATCCGCGACACGCCGCTCGCCGACGCGACGCTCGCTTACACGCCGGTCGCCCTGGCGGCGTTCCACGCCGCGATAACCCTGCTCCTGCTCAGGCTTCCCTTCAGTCGGCGAGTCGCTCATCGATTTCCTCTCCCATGAATTGCTTCATGAACTCATTTTCCAGTTCAGCGATGATGCTTCGGCACCTGCTTTCCGCTTCGTCCTGTGGCAACGATGGTGTCCGCCGGGACAGCTTCTCGTCCGTTCCGGGCCGGCCGATTGCGAAGCGGGTGGCGACCAGCACTTCGCCGGAACATTTGGCCAGCGTCCCCTCGTCGATTGCGAGGGATACTTCACGGCCTCCTTCGTCCTCATAGGTGAGGATGCCGGGAGCCAGCGCCGAGACGAAATCCACATGGTGGGGCAACAGGCAGAAATAGCCGTCGGGACTCTTCGCCACGATCTTTTCGACCTCCAGGTCGACGATCACCTTTGCCGGTACCAGGACTTTGAGCCTCATGTGCTCATCGCTCCTTCCAGGTGCGTATCCGGGTCATTGCTGCTTAACCTCATTTATGTTGCCAATCATGTATAACGCCTGCTCGGGCCGGTCGGAGAACTCGTCGTTCAGGATCCGCTCGCAGCCGTCCAGTGTCTCTTCCAGCTCGGCGAAGCGGCCCTCCAGACCGGTGAACTGCTCGGTCATGAAGAATGGCTGGGTAAGGAAACGCTCCAGACGGCGCGCCCGGTGGACGGTCTTCTGGTTCTCCTGGGAGAGCTCTTCAAGCCCCAGCATTGCGATGATATCCTTGAGTTCCTCGTATTCCGCCAGGGTCTTGCGCATCTCCCGGGCGACCCGGTAATGCTTTTCTGAGACAACGGTAGGATTCAGCATCTTCGAATGGGACTGCAGCGGGTCGACAGCTGGGTACAGGCCCTGGCTGGCCCGCTGGCGTGAGAGCACGATCGACGCCGAAAGGTGTCCGAAAGTATGTGATGCCGCCGGATCGGTGAAATCGTCCGCGGGAACATAGACTGCCTGGATCGAGGTGATGGCACCGGCTGGAGTGCTGCAGATACGCTCCTCCAGCTCTGCCAGCTCTGTCGCCAGCGTCGGCTGATAGCCGACCCGCGACGGCATCTGCCCCATAAGGCCGGAGACTTCAGAGCCCGCCTGGATGAAGCGGAAGATGTTATCGATCAGCAGCAGCACATCCTGGCGGGCGTCGTCCCGGAAATACTCGGCCATGGTCAGCGCTGCGTGGCCGACCCGGAAGCGGGCGCCGGGTTGCTCGTTCATCTGGCTGAAGATGAGAGCGGCGTTGTCGAGCACCCCCGCCTCGCGGATCTCGCGGTAAAGCTCCTCGCCCTCGCGAGAACGCTCGCCGATGCCGCAGAAGAGGCTGACTCCCTCATGCTTGCCGGCCATGTTATGGATCATCTCCATTATCAGCACGGTCTTGCCGACGCCGGCGCCGCCGAAGAGGCCGGCCTTGCCGCCGAGTTCCAGGGGCGAGAGCACGTCGATCACCTTGATGCCGGTGGCGAAGATCTCCGCCTTGGCCGACTGGCTGGCCAGCGGCACCGGTTCGTGGTGGATTGAACGCCACTCCACGCCGGTGAGTTCTTCCTTCTTGTCGATCGCATGGCCGAAGACGTTGAAGGCGCGGCCCAGGAGCTCTCTGCCCACGGGGACCTGTAGCGGCCGGCCGGTGTCCAGCACGGGCGCGCCCCGCGCCAGGCCGCGGGCGGGCGTCAGGGCGATGGCCCGGACGACCCGGGAATTGATCTGGGTGCCGACCTCGACCACGACCTCACCATCTTCGCCGGCCCGCAGCTCATTGTTGATCTCAGGCAGCTTGTGGATGAACAGCACGTCGACGACGCTGCCGCGCACGGAAACCACGGTGCCCAGGTTAGGTTCGTCCATTCGTCATCTCCAGTCGGAGAATAAAAAAGCGGTAGCGAAAGATGTTTCTGCGCATGCAGCCGCAGCCGGGCAGAAAGCAATGGGATAAGTTTCCCTGGTTGGGGAAAAGACTAACCTGCGATAGAATCAGAGCGAAGATGGTCTTCGTAGTGGCTCGCCCGGGTAGCGAGCCGCTGCCAGGATGAATAACCTCAAAACAGGCTTCAGAAAGCAGGGTCTTCCCTCGTTGGTGACCGGTTTTCGGTTGCATCTGCGCGTCCAGGCAGTGCTCTTGCGTAACCGAAAGCGGCAGTCGCCCGCTTATCGTTAAATGCCTGCGAGTCTGCATGCATGACAATCCTTCTATCCGGGAGCAGAATCCTTGATGCCCGTCTTTGCCAGGAAAGCCAGTCTCATTTCCATGATCCTGCTGGTACTTGTCGCAGTAGCCATGGGTCTGCCTGCCCTGGACCCGGCTCAATCCGCCGCCACTCAGCCAGCTGTCGCCCAGCCCGCTGTCGTCGAGCCCGCCGCAGCTCAGCCCGCGGGCGTCGCGAGCACGTTCGCCGAGGGAACTGCTCCGTTCAACCTGGGCGTGGTTTTACAGGACCCGGGGGAGATCGGCAGTTTCGAGTCTGACATCGGGCGCCACGTGGACATCTTCCTCTGGTATCAATCCATGGACGAGACCCTGGACACGACGCCGCTCACCCAGGTGGCAGCCGGCGGGCGCTCCATCCAGATCTCCTGGGAGCCCATCCCACACCACAGCCCGGTGCCGGTCGATCCTGCCCGCTACCGGCTCAAGAATTTCACCCGCGGTGATTACGACAGTGAGATCCGCCGCTGGGCCCGGGAGCTGCGCGATTTCGGCTATCCGGTGCTGTTTCGTCCCATGTGTGAGATGAATGGCGACTGGAGCAGTTGGTCGGGGACTGCTAACGGCAACTCGCCAGCGGATTTCATCCCTGCCTGGCGGCACATGCACGATATCTTCGTCGAGGAGGGCGCCTACAATGTCGACTGGCTCTGGTCACCCAATCGCGATGGGTCCACAGCCAACGCCATCAACACTTTCGATAGCTATTATCCCGGCGACGCCTATGTCGACTACATCGGCTTCAGTGGTTACAACTGGGGCACCATGTACAACACTCCGTCCTGGATCTCTTCCTGGCAGGGATTCGAGGAGGTCTTCGGTTACAGCTACGACGTCATGGCTTCGCGGACTAACAAGCCGATCGTCGTCGCGGAGATGGCGAGCACCGAACTGGGAGGAAACAAGGCTCAGTGGATAACCGACGCCTTTGCCATGATCCCCAGTCGCTTTCCGCGGATTGTGGGCATCACCTGGTTCAATCTGAACAAGGAGTGCGACTGGCGGGTGCAGAGCAGCCCCGGCAGCCTGCAGGCTTTCAGGGCGGCGATAAGCAGCCTGGATTCCACCCCGCGCCAGTGCGGCATGCCCAGCTTGAACATGCAGGCGAACAGGAGTTACTGGGCCAGTTACGCCGATTACGGCCACCGGTTCCTGACGGTGGATTTCACACTGGCCAACGCCGGCCCCTGGGATGCATATAACGTCAACCTCTATAACAGCTGGAGTACGAGCGGGGTGTCCATGGAAACGGGGCTGCCGCTATTTGTGGGCAACATTCCGGTGGGGCTCAGTTCCCTCATCACCCTGAAGTACAGCATCCCGGCCGGGGTCAATTCCTACTACACGTCGGTCCATGCGACCGTGAACGACTATTGCGGTTCCATCTACCGGTTCCCGCGGATGAATAACAGGATCTGAGCCAGACAGGAGCCAGACCGGATCACCGCTCCAGTATTTCCGCATCCCGCGCTCCTTGCTGACCGCTGCTTGCGCCGCAGGCTATTCGTACCTTAACGCCTCCGCCGGGTATACCTTTGAAGCCTGATGCGCCGGCAGGTAGGTTGTCAGCAATGAGGCCGCGTAGGCCATGACCCCGATGAATATCACGTTGAACCAGGGGATCGTGTAGGTCAGGCCAGCCATGTCCTCGGCGATGAAAGTTATCACCGAGTAACACATGGTCAGGCCAAGGATCGAGCCGATGGTTATGCCCAGGATGGCCACGAAAGATGATTCCAGCAGGAAGGCTTTCTGTACCATGCCCCGGCGGAACCCGATCGCCCTCAACATGCCGATCTGCTGGCGCCGCTCGACCACAGCCCGGGCGGCGATGACGCCCAGCGCTGCGATGCCCACCACAAGCCCCAGACCCATGAAGCCGGTCAGCAGGTTGTTGATCATCGACATGGCCCGCATGGAGGAGCGGATGTTCTCCTCGATGACGATCGTGTTCATGCCGCTCTCGTAGAAGGTCCGCTGCAGGGCTTTCGACGCGTCACTTGCGTTCACGCCCGGACTTGTCCGGAACCAGAACGACGTTGGCGGCACCGGCCTCGATGACATCTGCGCGATGGTCTCCTGCGAGGTGAAGATACCAAAGTTGGCATAGAAGGCCAGCGGCTCGATGACGCCGATGACCTTGAGCTTCGTAAGCTTGCCAGTCGCCGGGTCCTTCGCCTCGATGAACAGGTTCTCAGGCAGTTCTTCGTCTTCCTGGTAGACGCCGCTCATCTGGAATGTTACCGGCGGCCCTCCCTGGTTGAAGTCACTGTGGGTGGGAAGCAGCGTCGTATGGACGACAGCCAGTCCCGGCTGGTCCTTGATAGCCTGCCAGACCTCGGCGTCGCTTTTATATGCAGCGTCCTTCATCTTGAAGGTGTAATTGATGTTGTCCAGGTATCCGGCGTCGGCGCCCTGGATGGCGAACTGGGAGAATTCCTGGTTTTCGGCGCCCACCTGCCGCAGTTCGGCGCCGGCGGTCGCCAGGCTGCCGATGGCCGTGAAGTCATCCGGTCCGATGCCGTCACCCTGTGTGGCAAGCGTTCCCGCGACATCCGTCACCGGATTGGCATAGCCGGTAAGACCCTGCACGTCGAAGCCTCCCGAGACCCTGGGAATATCGTCGTAGAGCGCCGAGAACGAGTTCATCATCGCTGCCATGAAGGTCATGGTGAAGATGATCAGTGAGAACATCGCCAGGGCCATTCCGGTGCGAAAACGGGTGCGCATGGGATAGTTGACCGAGATCTTGAGGATCGGCGGCAATCCCTTCAGCCGGCCGAAGATGCCCACGACCGCCGCCAGGAGGATGTCCGAGTTATACATCACAGCCCAGATCGAGCCCGCGACCACGGCAATGCCTGAGAGGATGAACATCTCCATCCCCGCGTTCATGTCGTCCGGCAGGAAGGGCAGAACTGTATTCCAGACAGACTCTGGAGGCAACCACCAGGCAAGCAGCCCGAGGCCGGCAATAGTGAAGACGATGCGGTCCGGCAGGCGGAAATACCTCAGCAGGAACGGAACTCCCACGATCAGGAAGGAGGTTCCCAGCATGAACCAGCCGGATTGCTTCGAGCTGAGCCCGACCGCGGTCAGCAGCACCCCGAAAACCAGCATGCCGATGCTCGCCAGCAGCCAGCGCCGCCGCCGGCCGCCTTTTTCCGGTTCGGGGATGTCGCGGATGGCGCGGACGATGTTCAGGTGGCCGGTCCGCCAGGCGGAGATGATCACGATGACAAATGTAGCGATCATGCCCATCGAGTAGGCGATCACCAGACTCTTGGGATTGAAGCTGAAGGAGAAGCTGAACTCTTCGAAGCTGCCGAAAGCGCTGGCGAGTATCTGCACCATGCCCCAGCCGACGACGATACCGAGCACCGCTCCGATCGCAGCCGCCAGGGCTGAGTAGACAACCCCTTCGAAGGCGAACACCTTGAGGATATCGCGGCGCTTGGAGCCCATGGCCCGCATGACCCCGAGTTCAGTCTTGCGTTCGGCAGCCAGCATCACAAAAATGAGGAAGATCAACAGCACGCCGGCGATCATGGAGAACTCGCCGAAGAGCAGGAAGATGCTGGTGAAGCTGCTCGCTGCCTGCTCGGCCTCATCGAGGGCGTCCTGCTTCACGGGCTGGATCTCCAGGTTGGCTGATTCGATGACCGGCTGCACCGCTGAGATAACCGTGTCGGTCCTGTCGACTCCGTCGAAAGCGCCGCCTGTGTTGGAGATCAGCACTGTATTGAACTTGTCTGGCATACCCGCAAGCTCACGGGCAGCTTTTATCGGGACGACCATCGAAGGTGATATTGACCCGGACTTGCCACCGCTGTCGTAGATTCCGGCAATATTGAACGCATAGGCGCCGTTCACGGAAAAGACCTGCACCTGGTCGCCCACGCTGGCATCGAGCTTGTCCGCGGCTTTCGTGCTCAGATAGGCATCGCCTTCCGATAACGAGCTGACCTCGAGTACCTGGCCGGAAGCTGTCTCCAGCGGTTCGGTCTGATCGGCGAAGTCGTCCTCCACGCCCAGGACTCTCAGTTCGGGCAGATTCTGCCTGCTTGCCGGCGATACCGCCGGGAAGGAGTCGGCCACGACGGGAGCGATGCCGTCGGTCGATCCGGATGTGGCCAGCGCTCCCCTGATACTGTCCAGCTCACCGTAGCCGAAATACTGGCCGTTAGTCTGGGCCTTGCCAGTCTGGTTTCCCATATGGTTTTCCTGGTCGTCGACACTTTTTGCCTTGACGATCTCGTCTACCGGGCCCAACTGGTCCAGGGCGCTCTTTTTAATCGAATAGTTCATGGTGTCGCCGGTGGAGAGAGCCGCGGAGAACAGCAGGGTGGTCAGCATGAGGCCCATGACGATCAGGCTGGTCTGAGCCGGCCGCCGGGTGATGTTGCGCACACCCATCTTGAAAAGCACCGGGTTACGCAGGGATGCCATCAGTATGATCAGGGCGCCGATTCCCAGTGCGACCAGCAGGCCGTACATCATGCTGTCGATGGGTAATCCGAAAAGTTTTTCCACTGCCTACCGCCCGTCCTCAGGGCCGGACGGTGCCGGCTGCGCCTCGTCGTCACAATCAAGTTCGACATCGCCACTGTCACTCTTGGTGACGCCGCATTCCTCCGCGATGAGTCCGTCGCGCATCCGCACGATACGGTGAGCGCGCTCACCGACCTCTTCGCTGTGGGTCACGAGCACGAACGTCTGCCCCCGATCCTCGTTGAGGCCGCAAAGGACATCCATGACCTGGTTCTGGTTCTCGCTATCCAGGTTGCCGGTCGGCTCGTCGCACCAGATGATAGCCGGATCGTTGACCAGCGAGCGGGCGATAGCGACACGCTGTTGCTGTCCGCCTGAGATCTCAGCGGGGCGTTTACCGGTCTGGTCGGCAAGCCCGAGCGCCTCCACCCAGTGGAGCGCTCTTTTGCGCGCATCGCCGGGTTTGACGCCGGCTACCAGCGCCGGCAGCTCCACATTCTCGACCACGGTCAGCACTGGCAGGAGGTTGAAGGTCTGGAAGATGAATCCCATGTTCTGGGCGCGAAAGTCGGTGCGGGAGTTGTCGCGCATATTGTAGAGCGCATTCCCGCGGATAATGACCTCGCCCTCGGTCGGCTCATCGATGCCGGAAAGGCAGTTGAGCAGGGTGGTCTTGCCGGATCCGCTTGGACCCATTACCGCCACCATCTCGCCGCTGGAGACCTGGAAATCGATTCCCCTCAGGGCATGAACCTGGACTTCACCGGTGTCATAAGTCTTGTGGAGGTTGGTCGTGCTGATGATGAGGCTGTCGGCTGACGCCGCTGCGCCCGGGCTGCCTTCCATATTCTTGTCTTCGGCCATTGCCAGCTCCAGAATCGGCTTGATATTCCAACCAGAATTATATCCGATTCAGGGGGGAGCTGCGTCTATGGAGCTGGGTCACATGAAGCGCTCGAAGCGCTCCTTTTTGGCCTTGCAGATGGGGCAGACCTCAGGCGGCTCATCCCGTCCGCAGAGGTAACCGCAGACCCGGCAACGCCAGACCGGCTTGCTGAGGGCTGTTTCGCCAGTAGATGCGGCGCCGCCCGCCCTCGACGAGTCAACCGATTCTGAAGCTTCGGAGGATATCGGTGCTTTCAGGTTCTGGGCCCGCTCGTCTCTCGACGGCCGCCGCTCAGGAATCGGTCTTACCTCTTTTGTGCCTTCGAGGATCTCTCCGGTAACATACAGCGCGCAGTAGCACATGCCGTAGTCGCCCAGGTCGGGATCGCGATAGTCACAGGGACAGATGATGTCCAGGTCTTCCTGTTTGTCATCCGCCGAAAGCCGGCAGGGGCAGCCGGGATAACCGTGGCGCTTCTGGTTCACGATGAGGCCACGCACAAGGTCACGGGTCATCTCGTCATCGGGGTTAAGGTGATAACCGGAACTCTCGGCGTCCTCGTTCAGGCGCTCCTTGAGTCTGGAGATCTCCTCCTCGCTGACATTTCCGGTCTGGTCTTCCATCGCCAGTGTCAGACTTTCACGTCGAGCTCAGCCTGCAACTGTTCCGGGTTGTATCCGACGATGCACTTGTCGTCGTTGATGACAACGGTCGGGAAGGTCGAAGCCGGATTCCATTTCTTGACTTCCTCAGTGACGCCTGGCTGGTCCGCCTTGTCCACCAGGTCTACATCTACCCAGTCGTAGGAGACGCCGAGGCTGTCCAGCAGCTGCTTGGTCTTGCGGCACCACATGCAGGTGCTCAACGCAAAAAGCACGATCTTGCCGCGGTCCTCACCCTCCATATGCTGCAGCTTGCTCTGGTCCATGTGAATTCCTTTGCCGGAGGTTTCGGTCAGGCCGGCCTGCTCCAGGCAGGCAGCCGCATGCATCCTAATCTGAAGGTTACCTTCCCTCCAGGGAATCTAAACTCAATCGTCCTGGGAGGGTGAACCCCCCGGGCCTGGCTCCCTGGTTTCCGGCAGTCCCTCGATATCGCGCCTCGTCATGTAGCGGCTGTAGTTCTCCTGCAGCGCTTCAAGCAGGTGCGGCATGAACTCATGGCTTACCATGATGCGCGCCACGACGACCGCCGGGATGTTACCCGCCGGGTCCTGGCCGGCAAAATCGGCATTGGCGAAATCGATGGAGAACTCGAACTCCGAGTGGTTCACGCGGGCCATATTGGCATAGACGCCACGCTGGATATCTGAAGGCACTGTCACCTTGACCTGAGGTCCCTGGCTGCCGTTGTTCCCGCCATCGTCTGGCATATCTGTCTCCTTTTCCTGGTCTCGCTTTGCTTCACGCCGTTATCTGACGCTTATACATTATCAGTTAGGCATCCGGGAATGGCGGCTAACAGTACTTACGGAAGCGGATTTATCGGATTTCTAAAGGATAGGCTCTGGGAGTCGATAATTATTTTGAATCACCCACTAACAGGACAGGAGGCAAACGCCTCCGCCCTAAAAGGGAGCCCGTAGGTTGTGAGTTTAGCCTCCCCCCACCTACGGGCTCATCTTTTTTCCCTTTTTCTCCATGTGACAAACCCGTTAATGGCCTTTGCCTGCCGCTTTTACCGTGGTCCTTGCCTGTCGCTTTCACCGCCACGAACGGCTGCTGCTTGTTGCTTTTACCCCGGAAAGTTATAATTGACCGACATTGGCGCGATGCTGTGAGTCTTCCCCTGTCAGTTCGATTTTCCCTGATTAATGTGAAGTAACGGGGTTCTTGCGGCCATAACGGAGATACTGTGACCAGGAATATTACTGACGTGGCGGTTATCGGTGCGGGTCCGGCCGGATTGAGCGCCGCGTTTATCTTAAGCGAAAACCAGAAGAATACCGTCGTCCTGGAGATGAGCAGCCAGGTGGGTGGCATATCGCGTACCATCGAACGCGATGGCTTTCGTTTCGACATCGGTGGCCACCGGTTTTTCACCAAGGATGACGAGATCGACCAGTTCTTCAGGGATATCCTTGGCGATGAGGCTATCTGGGTTAACCGCTCAAGCAAGATCTTCTATCTGGGCAAATACTTCGACTATCCCCTGAAACCCGCCAACGCGCTTCTCGGGATGGGTGTCATCACCACTGCCAAATGCCTCGGCGATTACGGCTATGTCAAGGTCCGCAACATCTTCAGCAAGCCCGAGATCGTCTCTCTGGAAGACTGGGTCAGCAACGAGTTCGGCAACCAGCTCTTCAAGCTTTTCTTCAAGAACTACACCGAGAAGGTCTGGGGGATCGACTGCAGCCAGATCGAGGCTGAGTGGGCCGCCCAGCGTATCAAGGGGCTATCACTCAGGGTGGCGGTCAAGGATGCCATTTTCCCCCAGAAGAACCGCAAGGTGGCTACCCTGATCGACAAGTTCCTGTATCCGCGGCTGGGAATCGGGCGCATCAGCGAACGGCTGGCTGAGGATGTCGAGAAACATGGCAACGAGGTGCGGCTGCACTCCCGGGTCAAGGCCATAAACCATGACGGCGCCCATGTCACCTCGCTTGAGGTGGAGTCAGATGAAGGCCCATATACTCTCGAGCTGGAGTATCTCTGCTCGAGCATGCCGCTCACAGAACTGGTTACGTCCATGCGGCCGGAAGCGCCGGCTGATGTGGTCGAGGCGGCGCTGAGCCTGCGTTACCGCGACCTGGTGACCGTGAACCTGATGATCGACAAGGCCGAGGTCACCGACCAGACCTGGATATATATCCACGAGCCGACGATCAAGCTCGGGCGCATCCACGAGCCGAAGAACTGGAGCCCGGCCATGGCGCCGGAGGGCAAGAGCTCGATCGTGGCCGAGTACTTCTGCTTCGAGGGCGACGACATCTGGAACATGGACGACCAGGACCTGATCGATCTCACAATCAGCGACCTGGACAAGCGGCTTGGCTTCCTCAAGAAGGAAGAGGTGATCGACGCTTTCGTGGTGCGGGTCCCCAAGGCTTATCCCAGTTACGAGCTGGGCTACGAGGGGCCGCTCAACAAGATCCGCGATTACGTGGACAGCTTCGACAACCTGGAGATCGTCGGCCGCTACGGTACCTATAAGTACAACAACATGGACCACTCCATGAAGACCGGGATCCTCGCCGCCCGCAACATCCTCGGAGAAACACATGACGTCTGGGATGTCAACGCAGTGAAGGAATACCACGAAGAGAAGCTGCTGGATAAATAAGCGGAGTCGCTGACCTTTGGAAACCAGTATGAGCAGCGGCGATCGAATCCCGGCGGAAGCCGGTTTTTTTATTTCAGGGGTTTGCGCGCCAGCGTGATTATGGTGAGGCCGTAGGGCAGGTCGACCTTCCTGATCATTCCCTTTTCTGCCTCGAGCACTGAACGCAACAGATAATTCGCCGGCCCTGGAAGTGGCTTGAGGTCGGACCGCGATTCCTCCGGCTGGACCTTCGAAGGCGGATGCAGCGCCTTGCTGGCCAGCCTCACGGCGGCCATCAGCGGGAAGAGCACCGTATTGGCGCTGGTCATCCTGTCTATCTCGAACCCCGCCGCTGACAACAGTGAACGAAGCCGGCCGCGGGTATAGCGTCGCACTGCTCCCTGGGATATGTCGTGCTGGCTGCGAAGGACAGGGTATGCCTGCTCGGAGATGTAATAGTAGCCGCCCGGTTTCAGCACCCGGAAGGCTTCGCGGATGCCGGCGGCGTCGTCTGGCAGGTTCTGCAGCACTTCGCAGCAGATCGCGTGGGTGAAGGTGTTGTCCTCGAACGGCAGCGCCGTGGCGTCGCCGGTCTGTACGTTGTCCAGGCCCCGCTCGCGGCAGAGTTCGATCGCCCGAGGGTGCATGTCGATGCCCCAGACCTCGCTGTAACGGCTCAGCATCTGCATCTTGGCGCCGGTGCCGCAGCCCACATCGAGCAGTTTTGCGCCGGGTCTGAAGGTCGGCTCGAGTATCTGCTCCATGATCGCCATCATTCCTGTGTGCCACCAGTAGGTGGTCTCCAGGTTGTACATGATGTCGTATTCGCGTGGCTGCATCAGTCGAATCGTAGCGGGCGGCGCCGGGGAAGGCAAGGAGGCGGGAGGCTGGCGTTCAGGGCCGACAGCCGGTGGAGGATGCGGGGATCCAGTCTTCCGGGAGCATCGCCGAGTGCCTGGGGGCAGGAATTTTGACGGCGGTGGGCAAAATGAAATAACATAGTCAGCCGAATGGCGCTTCTGAACGTGCCATGCAGGATGTGAAGTCATGAACGGGACTATCCTGAATATTCAACCTGATCGACGGAGGAATGATAATGAAACTGAAGTTAGCGCTTATAATGATGATCGGTGTGATACTCGCTCTCGGATTCGCTGGAGCAGCCATGGGCCAGTCGTGGTGTGACACAGTCGCCCTGTCTGGAGAAACCGGCCAGCCCGGCGCCACGATCGGTGTCAGTGGCACTGCATACTGGGGCGATGATGTGACTGTCACTTTTGACGGCACCGTAGTAGCTGCGGCCGTCGCCGACGAATACAATGAGTTCAGCACCAGCTTCGTGGTGCCCGCTGATGCGACCGTCGGCGATCACGAAGTGATTGTCACGGAGTCGGGCGAAGGCCAAAGGAGCTGCACCTATCCGTTTGCGGTCCTTGCGGCCACGGCTCCCGCAGCCGAGGTTCCGGTAGCAGCAGCCCTTCCGGCTACACTGCCCGCGACGGGCTTCATGCTGGTTCCCGCTGGAGGCCTGCTTGCGAGCGGTCTCGGGATACTGCTGTTCAGGAAGCGCCGCCGGTAAACGGCCTGTTTAAGCCGATTAGCGGCTTGATAGAATGGCGTATTTCCGCTGAGATGTAACGATCGGGGCGGCCCGCAGGGCCGCCCCTTCTGATATCCACAATCGACCTGGCACATGCGATTGGCGACAACGAATCACTGGCTTGTCCATTATGTCTATGAATCACTCAGGCAGGTAATCAATGTTGAAGTCCGTACTCGGGTCCTTTGCCATCAGCCGGGCACTGGTTGTCATCTTTGCCGTCCTCGGGTACTCCCTGCTCGATTCAGTTCACGAAGGCATCTCCGTACCCCTGGCCTCAGGGACTCCGTGGTTTTTATCAATGTGGTATCAGTGGGACGCGAACTGGTACATGTCCATCATCGTCGACGGTTACCAGTGGATCCCCGGCGACCAGTCCAACGTCGCCTTCTTCCCACTGTATCCCATGGCAACGAGGGGTGCGGGCCGGTTGCTCGGCAACGAATACCTGCTGGGCGGACTGCTGCTCTCGTCGGCTTTCATGGTCGGCGGTATGGTCTTCCTCTACCGGCTGGTCCGGGACGAATACGGCGACGACATGGCCCGCCGTTCCGTGTGGCTGCTGGCGATCTTTCCCACCTCCATGTTTTTCACGACCCTCTATACTGAGTCCCTTTTTCTTATGACCAGCGTTGCCGCTTTCTACTATGCACGCCGGGGCAGCTGGGCGCTGTGCGGGGTCTGGGGTCTGCTGGCGGCCCTGACCAGGGTGACCGGGATGCTCCTGCTGCTGCCACTGGCGTTGGAATACCTGTCGCAGAGAGGTTTTTCCCTGAAGAAGGTGAGGCCGGCAGTGCTCTGGCTGGCTCTGGTGCCCGCTGGTTTGTTCCTCTACATGGGTTACCTCTACATGGATTTCAGCGAGCCACTGGCTTTTGCCGAGACCCAGGCTGCCGGCTGGGGGCACGAGTTCAAGCTCCCCTGGGGAAGCTTCGGACACGATCTCTCCTTCCTGCTCGACCAGTCCGAACTCTGGGTCATCTATGAACTGGCGGCGACCGCCTTTCTGATAGCGTTGATCGTCGCCGGCGTCAGGAAGCTGCCGGGTTCATATATTTTCTATATGATCATGAGCCTGCTGCTGCCCCTGACGGGCGGCACCACCAAATCCATGAGCCGTTATCTGCTGGTGGTTTTTCCATTGTTCATCATGATGGCCCTGTACACGAAGAAGCGGGTGGCGCTGATTGCGGTATCAGCCGTGTCGGTCGCTTTGCTCGGCATGTCGACGGTTGCTTTCGTGACCGGGCGGTGGGTGGCGTGATGGCCAAGGTGCTCAAATCGGCAGGCGCATCAAAAGCGATGACAGCTGGATCCGGACAGCCTCGAGGCCACGAGCGGCGGATTATCCTGGCGCTGTGGCTCGTCCTGCTGGCGCAGGGGATAGTCTTTGCACTCATCCAGCCGGTGTGGAGCCGCGTTGATGAAGCCCAGCATTATCATTACATCCAGTATCTGGTGGAAAACCAGGCGTTGCCGGTAGAGGGCGAGACCTTCATCTCCCGTGAGGTAATCGATATCTCGGTCGAGGCTAACCAGTGGGGATGGCGGCCGGTAGGCGTCCTTTCGACTCCCACCCGGCTTGACCCGGCGGAATGGCAGCCGGTCCCGGAGGAACTCGACGAGCAGGAGAGGGAAAAATGGGTGCGGCGAAACCTCTGGCGTTTCAGCTACGAGGCGATGCAGCCGCCGCTCTATTACGCGCTCAACACGCCGGTTTACGCGGCAATGCCCGAGGATCCATTCATCAAGCTTTACGGCATGAGGATACTGGCAGCCCTGCTGGCCTCGGCCACGCTGCCGCTGACCTGGCTGACTGCCAGGGAGGCCTGCCCCGGCGACCGGCTGGTTGTCTATGGCGCCCCGGTAGTCATGCTGCTCACACAGGGCTACGCGCTCAACATGTCCCAGGTCACCAACGACGCCCTGATAGTGCCGCTTGCGGCCGGATCGGTGCTGCTGCTCCTGAGAATGGTCGTCAGAGGGCTCAGCTGGAAACGGAGCCTGGTAGCTGGAGCGGCCATCGGCGCCAGCCTGCTCGCCAAGATGACCGCTATCTTCCTGCTGCCGGTGGCTGTGACGGCGCTGGCCCTGATGGTCTATTACCGGCGCGAGCGCCTCGGGAATGCCGTTGCTCACGCAGCTGTGATTTTCGCGACCGCTTTCGCGCTGATCGCGCCATTGATCGCCCATAACTTCGCGGTCTATGGCGACGCTACCGGCGCCAGCGCGGCGCGGCCTCTGATGTCTTCTTTCTTCATGTCGCCCCTGGTGAGTGTAAGCACGCTGCGCCTGGACGAGCTGCTGCCCACCTACTGGTTCGGGGAGCCTATCTTCCCGTTCGCATTCTGGACCTTCGCCTGGATAGCAGTGGGAGCGGCGATGGTGATGGCGATCCTTGGTCTGACCTGGTATTTTTACCGGCCGGAGGAAGGTGATGCCGGAGCCAGCGCCGGTTCTCCGGATGCCACTGTCAGCCGTCAGGATCCCGCTGGTGCTGGACAGTCATCCTCGCGCCTGCCCATGAACTTCGTTGTGGCGGCCTTCGTCATCGGCGTCGCCGTGACCCTCCTCATCCCCTTCGGCTCCGGGATCGGCGGGGTGCCAGGCCGTTATCTCTATCCGCTGCTGCCGCTCGGTTCGGTGCTGCTCATCTTCGGCCTCGAGCGGCTCCTGGGCCGCCGGGCGTACTTCGTTTGTGAACTGTTGCTTGTCTGGATGGTAGTGTGGGAATCCTTTAACTTCCTGGCTTACATCCAGAACCGGTGAGCACGGTGGACCGGCATTACGAAGATAGTCTGGCGGGCGCTGATCCTGCGCCAGGCGATGCAAGTGCCGTCCTGCTCGGCGTCGACGTGGGCGGCACCTTCACCGACGCGGTACTGGTCTCCGGTGGCAGGCTGTTCCGGACCAAGATGCCGACCACGGCCGACCAGTCCGTGGCTGTGCTGGCCGCCGCGACGAGGCTGCTGGAAAAAGCGGGCCTGTCCGCGGCCGATGTCACCGGTTTCTCCCACGGGATGACCACTGCCACAAACGCCCTGCTGGAGCGAAAGGGAGCGCTTACAGCTTCTGTTACCACGGCGGGTTTCCGCGACATCCTCGAGATCGGCCGGCAGAACCGGCCCCGGCTTTATGACCTCTGCCCCCGGCGCCCGGAGTCACTGGTGCCGAGGGAGCTGCGGTTCGTGGTCGACGAACGGGTGGCCCCTGAAGGGGAAGTGAAACCGCTGCCGGCAGCCGAGATGGACAGGCTGGTCGCGGAGTTGCAGGACTTCACTGACTCGGATGAGGATGAGATCACCCTCGAAGCCATCGCCGTCTGCCTGCTTTTTTCCTTCCGTGATCCCACCCACGAGAGGATGCTGGCGGAACTGTTGCGCCGTGAGTTTCCCGGAGTGCACGTTTCCGTTTCTTCAGAGGTACTGCCACAGTTCCGTGAGTATGAACGTTTCAGCACCACGGCGGTGGATGCCTATCTGACGCCTGTCGTCGCCCGCTACCTTGAGCTCCTGGGAGCAGGGACGGCCGCGGCCGGGCTGCCCTCGCCGGCGATCATGCAGTCGAGCGGCGGCGTGCTGCCGCTGGAGCAGGCGGCAGCGAGCGCGGCGCCACTGCTGCTTTCAGGGCCGGCTGCGGGAGTCGTCGGCGCGATTTACGCGGGCGCCCGCAGCGAGGTTGACAATTTGATAGCTTTTGATATGGGCGGAACCAGCACCGACGTTACCCTGGTGCGCGATGGTTCCGCCGAGACTACCACCGGCCGCGAGATCGGGGGTTCACCGGTGGCGCTGCCGATGGTCGACATCCATACGATCGGGGCCGGCGGCGGTTCCATCGCCTGGATCGATGCAGGCGGCGCCTTGCGTGTTGGGCCAGCGAGCGCGGGCGCCGAACCGGGTCCCGCCTGTTATGGCAAAGGCGGCGACCAGGCCACAGTCACGGACGCCAATCTGTTTCTCGGCTATCTCGGGGAAAGGCTGGGCGACGAGGGTCTTGTGCTTGACCGCGACCTGGCTGAGGAAGCGCTGGCAAACCTTGCCGGCAAGCTGCGGCTGACCCTGGAGGAGACCGCGCTGGGGATCCGCCGGGTGGCTAACTCGCAGATGGTGAAGGCGCTCAGGGTCATCAGTGTCGAGCGCGGCCATGACCCCAGGGGCTTCGTGCTGATGGCATTTGGCGGCGCGGGACCGATGCACAGTGCCGACCTGGCATCCGAGCTGGATATCAGCCGGGTGCTGTTGCCGGAGAGTTGCGGTGTGCTCTCGGCGCTGGGAATGGTTGTGGGCGATCAGCGCCGTGACTGGGTGAAGACGGTCTTCACCGCGGGTGAGTGGGACGAGGATTTTCTGGCGCAGGCGTTCGCAGAGCTGGAGCGGGAAGCAGGCGTTGCCGGGGAAGCCTCCGCCGGAAGTGGAGCGGCTGCCAGCGCCAGGGTAACAGGCGGGGCTTCCGCGGACCATGTTGCTACCAGGCTGATCCGCAACGCGGACCTTCGCTACCACGGTCAGTCCCACGAGCTGACTGTCGAACTCGGAGAAGATTTTTCGGCTGTGGGGCTGGCCGAGCGTTTTGAGCTTGAGCACGAGCGAGCCTACGGATACCGGGCTGCAGATGAATCCGTGGAGCTGGTGAACATCAGGCTGACAGCGCTGACGCCGCTGGAGCGCCCGGAGCTGGGAGCGGGAACAGGCGGCGGCGGCATCCCAGTAGTGAGGACGGCTTTCTTCGGCGGCAACTGGACTGAAGCCCAGGTCTGGCAGCGGAACGCCATGGGAACGGCTGCGGTCACAGGACCGGCGGTCATCGAGGAAGAAGAAGCGACCACGGTCGTGCCACCCGGCTGGACCGCGCGGCTCGACGAGGTGGGTAACCTGTGGCTGGAAACGGCGCTGGAATCAGCAGTCTCGGAATCCGCGGAATCACCCCCGGAAGGGAGGGCAGGTCCATGAGCTCACCACTGGATCCCATAGCCATTCAGGTGATCGAATCGTCGCTGCGTTCCATCTGTGAGGAGATGGGCGCCTCGCTGATCCGCGCCGCTTATTCCACCAATATCAAGGAACGGCGCGACTGCAGCACGGCCTTGTTCGACGCGAACGGCCGGATGGTCGCCCAGGCCGAGCACATCCCCGTGCACCTCGGGGCCATGCCTGACGCCGTGCGCGCGGTCATGGCCGAGGATCCCCTGCCAGGAGATATCTTCATCCTCAACGACCCGTTCCGCGGGGGCACCCATCTGCCGGATATCACGGTCGTGAGCGCTATCTCGGTTCCGGTTGAGGTTTCGGGCGCTGTGGCGCCGGGCGATGACAACAGGCCAACTGAAGTGACGCCTGGCGGTTCACAAAAAATAATCGCTTACGCAGCCAGCCGCGCCCATCATGCCGACGTAGGCGGCGCCGAGCCGGGCAGCATGCCCGCGGCCTCGACCACCCTGGCGGAGGAAGGCGTGGTCATCCCGCCATCGCGTCTGGTATCAGCCGGCGAGCCCCAGGATGGATTCCTCAAGGAGCTGCTCTCACAGATGCGCCGGCCTGGCGAGCGGCTGGGAGACCTTCGGGCTCAGATGGGCGCGGGGCGCATTGCCGAGCGCAGGCTGCTGGAACTGGTGGAGCGCCAGGGGCTCGCGGAAGTCACGGCGGCCATGGACGCGGCGGTCTCATACGCCGAGCGCCGCATGCGCCGGGCGATCTCCGGACTGCCAGAGGGCGTCTACCGCGCCGAGGACTACCTCGAGCGCGACGGCGACGACCTGACCATCGCGGTCACGGTCACGATCGAGGACGAAGAGCTTCATATCGATTTCGAGGGGACCTCACCACAGGAGAGTGGCAACCTCAACTGCCCGATGCCGGTCACCCGCTCCGCCTGCTATTACGTGTTACGGGCGGTCACCGATCCGGACATTCCCGCTAATGCGGGGGCTCTGGCACCGGTGCACATTTCCGCGCCGGAAGGGTTGCTGGTGAACGCCCGGCCGCCGGCCGCGGTCGCCGCCGGTAACGTGGAGACATCCCAGCGCATCGTCGACACACTGCTGCTGGCGCTCTCGAAGGCGATGCCGCTGCCGGCCCAGGGTCAGGGCACGATGAACAACCTGACCTTAGGCAGCGAGGAACCCGGCGGCGAATACAATTATTACGAGACGATCGGCGGCGGTGCCGGAGCCTGCCCGGGAGTCGACGGCGCTAGCGGCATCCATCAGGGGATGACCAACACACTGAACACGCCGGTCGAGGCGCTGGAGATGGCCTTCCCGCTGAGGATCGAGAGCTACGAGTTCCGTAAGGGCTCTGGTGGCAACGGGGTCTGGCGCGGCGGTGAAGGGGTGGTGCGCTCGATGAGGCTGCTGGCCCCGGCGCGGCTCTCGCTGCTGGCGGACCGCAGGCGGCATGCGCCGAGGGGCGCTGGCGGTGGCGCTGCCGGGCTTCCCGGAAAGAACCTGATCAACGGCGAGGAAGTCGCCGGAAAACTGACGGTCTCCCTTGAGACCGGCGATGTGGTGACGGTCGCGACACCCGGCGGCGGCGGTTACGGCAGCCGCTAGTACCGCTTCTGGTACTCGTCACACTCGGTGACTTTCGGCCGCTCCAGGTTGCGGCAGGCGGAACGCCAGTCGTACTTGCAGGAGGGGCAGAGCGGGATCGGCTTGCCGCCGAAGAGTTTTCTTAACTTGTTCGTGAGCTTAACGTTCATCTTCTTCCAGTCTTTCTTCAGTGACCTTCAGTGGCAATTCCGTGGCACCTGCCTTGATCTTCACCTCTGCCACCCTGACCGGCGGCCGCAGCATGCCGCCAAGGAGCTGCCCGGCGATGTCGCAGGCGAAGACGAACGGTATCGCCCGCCAGCTGACGCCGCTCACCAGCCGGGCCACGATGACCAGCAGGACCGGGAAGTGGATGGCCACGAACCATTGCCAGGAAAGCTTGCGGGTGCCGGCACGGTAGTAACCAAAGGGAAGATTCAGGAGGAATGCCCCGAGGCAGAGAATAATAATAGGTTGCAGTTCCAAAATAACTCCAGGTGGAAAACGCTCTATATAGAACGATAGCAGCCGCCCCGCCAGGGTTCAAGGAGGCAAGATCGACAGCTCACTGACATTCTGGTCGCGCTGGCTGTTCATCGCCGGACTGTTCATCTCCGCCTTCGGGCTGCTGTTCGCATTGTTCAACGGAACCGCCCTGTTCGGCTGGATGGATGCCGGCGTCAATCCGTCGTTCTGGGACGGCGGGTCCCTGCCGGAAGGCGCTGTCACCAGCTTCAAACAGTGGATCTACGGCGTCCTGGGTGCGACGATCCTCGGCTGGGGCATCTTTGTCACTTTCATCGCCAGGTATCCCTTCAGGAATGGCGAAAGATGGGCCTGGACCTGTGTAGCGGCTGGCGTTTCGGCATGGTATGTCACTGACACCGCTCTTTCGCTTTATTACGGAGTGGTTTTCAATGCCGCTTTCAACACTTTATTCCTGGCTATAGTGGCGCTGCCGCTGCTCTTGACCAGGGGTCGATTCTTCCCAGGGAAGGGATAACCGGGCAAAAAATTCCGGCGAGGTGGCGCCGGACAGCAATCCAGGCAGCCTGTGGTATAATTTTTCACGATGCGGGAAGCTTGAAAACGGTCCCGGCATTCCCTAATATTTGCTGTCGCCTTTATGCGCGCGGAAAGCCCGGCGCGCATGTTTTGTCTGGAGGAGTGCCCGAGTGGTTAAAGGGGGCGGACTGTAAATCCGTTGGCGACGCCTACGCTGGTTCGAATCCAGCCTCCTCCACCACTTAGAACGAGCCCGGTTAGCTCAGTTGGTAGAGCACCTCCATGGTAAGGAGGGGGTCTACGGTTCAAGTCCGTAACCGGGCTCCATCTTTAATATTCGCACTGCCGGCCGCGTGGGCTCCCAGGCGGCGGCGTTACTCCGGATTCATCCATATGGCGGTGTAGCTCAGCTGGTCAGAGCAGCGGAATCATAATCCGCGTGTCGTAGGTTCGAGTCCTACCACCGCTACCAAATCATCCGTACTCGAACTGCGGTCCGGATCACACAGCAGGCCAATGATGTTAGTAGTAATCGCATCTTCGACCTTTTTGTTTTTTATAAGGACTTTCTTGAAGAAAGCATGATTGAACTGCCTGCGAACTTCCGGCCCTGCCTTCCTGTAAGCCACACCGCATTTTGATGCCAATTCCAAGGCCATGTTCAGCGCATTCCGGATCTCTTCATCGCCGGTTTTCAATATTTCCAACCTGTCCCGGCTGTCGTCCATCTCCCCGGAAATTCTGTCCTGCTCCTTCTTTAAAACCTCAAGCGGAACAGCACCCGCATAATAAGCGTCCATTAGCTTGAGTCTCTGCTCGGCCAGTTTTGCCATTCTCCGGGTAATGAATTGCTGTTCATTAATTGTGTTCGTCTGGCGTTCGAGGAAGCGCTTCTCAAATTTATCCGCCAGCTTCGCCCGCACTTTTTCGGTAAGCTCTATTTCCTCGTAACTACTCTCAATCAGGTTTTCGAGATCGCCTGAAGCGATGTATTTCTGCTTGCAACCGTTGCGCCTCTTCTGCCCAAGGCAATAGAAGTACAGATACTCCTTACCGTTCTTGGTTTTGATGTCTGAGGACATCCGGGAGCCACATTCACCGCAGTAAACGGTTCCCCGCAGATAATGAGGATGTTTTCTCCTGCGCTCACCCGCCAGGTTCCTGACTTTCATTACTTCCTGGACACGGTCCCACTGGTCCTTGTTGATCAAGGGTGTATGAACTCCCTGAGTTTCTATTCCGTTCCAGCGGATGGTGCCTTTGTAAAACGGATTTTTCAGCATCGTTGCCAACCGCGATTTATAAACCCGGCATGGTGGCTGCTTTGAAGTCCCCTTGCTTCTGAAGCCGAGCTTGTAAAGCTCTTCTTCAAGTTCATTGAGGCCATGATCGCCCGTGGCATACATGGCAAAGAGCTTCTTGACGAACGGAGCCCGCTCTTCATCGACCTCGATGGAACGAAGCAGGCGACCATTCATCGGCGTCTGCACATTCAGGTATCCGAGTGGGGCCATCGCCGCCCAGCCCCCCTGTTTAGTCTTCTGGACCATGCCTTTCTTGGTCTCAGCGCCTAGATTGGCGGAATAGAACTCAGCCATGAGAGCGTGTATGCCCTCTACGAGCCGCCCTGAGGCGTTGTCCTCAAAATGCTCGACGACAGAGACCAGCGAGCAGTCAGCCTTCGTCAGAATCGCTCTGATGGCTACATGGTCTTCCATGTTCCGCGCCAGCCGGTCGATTTTGTGGACCACTACGACCTGGATGTCTTTCTGCTTGGCGATCCGTCCGAGCATTTCCTGTAGTTGTGGCCGGTGGGCGCTTCGGGCCGACTCTCCTCGGTCCAAATATTCATCCACGAGCTTCCAGCCCTTTTCCTTGATGTATTTGACGCAGGCATCCCGCTGGGCAGGAATGGAATAGCCCTCTTTGCTGTCTGCTTTTTGGGCCTGCTCTTTTGTGGATACACGAAGATAGACTACGCAGTTCATGACTTCTTGCTCATTTCAACAATATTGTCGGGTAGTAGATCACTGATCTCGTCCAGGAACCGCTTGGAAAACGAGACGATGTTCTTGGCTTCAGTTTCCGAAATCAGGCCCCGCTCTCCATAAACCGACCGGTTCCTCTTCTTTCGGAGCTTCTGACAGAGGCTTATGTCTTTTTGAAACTCCTTGGGCAGAGCCGCTTTCAGGAATTCGAAGGTGTTGTAGTGCTTGCCCTCACCTCGCGGCCTGTATCCCTGCCAGTACATGTAAGCAAGGGCCGCTTGGAGGATGCTGTTATAGGCAATGTTAAAAGCCCAGTCAAGATCCATGCCTGCCATGTACTCGGCAGTCTGCCGGTCTTGCCCGGCGGCGCGAAGATGCCCCGCGATCTCCTCGTCAACAACTTCGCACGGCTCGATTATTCGCCTCTTAATTAAGCTTTCGTAACTCATCTTCTGTCCCGATTAAAAATATTTTCTTGTCCTTGGCAACGTTAGCAACGAAAGCCTTTTTCGCCTTCATCTGTTTCTTCCAGTCGCTGGGGCTAAATATTGAATAGTTCACTTCGCGCCCCAAGTGCTCTTCAGCTTTCAAAATAGCTTTATTAACTGCATCTTCTGAGACATCGCCAACGATCATTACGTCGATGTCAGACCGCGCGTCTTCCAGGTTTTTAGCTACTGAACCATAGATAAATGCTGATTTAACGTCACCAATTTTGGCCAGAGACTTTTTGAGCTCGTCCCCGACTCCAACGGTCTTGAAAATTATGCTCTTGATTTCCGGATAAAGGATGAAATCCTGATTCGCCCAGTAGAAGCGGATATTGCCTTCTTTCTGGCTAGAAAGCAGCCCAGCCTCTTCGAGCCGTTTTAGCTCATTCTGAACAGAGGGCGCACTGGCATTAAGCAGTTTAAGTAACTGCATGTAATGAAAGCGCTCACCTGGGTGCGAGACAAACCAAGTAATAAGTTCAACGCGCGTTTTGGATGTAATTAGTGTGGAAAGCATAAGATTTATCTATTCATACATTATTGTACGGTTCCGTACATTTTTATATTAACAGTTATTCGGCACGAGTCAATCGTTTTTTAGTTATTCCCTGCTCGTAATTCTTCCAAATCTTTATTCTCAAACTTGCCAACTCTTCCATTACCTGGAAGTGATTGGCGATCTCATCAATCCTGGGCTTGTTCTTCACAAAGGCTTCAAACTCAATGCTTGGCACTAGCAGGCAGGCGGCAAAGATATTGGCCTGCTTCTCATGATAGTTGCCGAACGAGTAAATCCGTTTCTGCATGGCCATGTGGTTCCCGGCGTGAAGCAGATCATGGGCGATAGCGTGAGCGACCAGTTCCCGCTTTTCCCTTTGGGGAAGATCCTCGCGGATAACAATCAGGCCACGGAAATAGACCTCCTTCATCCGGCCCTCCATTTTTTCATACAAGACAGTAAGACCTAGACTTTCCGTGATTCTGTCTAGGTCATTTCCGAACTGCTCGTATATCCGGTTTGCTCTCTCAATTACTTTCTTCATGCTTTTATCCCTTGGCTGCCCTGGCTTTCATCATGGCCTGGAAAGCCCTTAAGACTGATTGCTTTTCTTCGCGGGTCATATTCGGGACTTCCTTGAACATCATGGTGAAGCCGGGATCATCGATACCTAGTCTCTCAATCTCGGCTTCGAGCTTTAAGTCTTCGATATCCTGCATGGAAACTCCGATGACCTTGGCCCAGAGTTGCAGCTTATCGTCAGCGGGGAGGAAGCGCCCCCGCTCGGCGTCAGAGATATAGCTGTTAGAGCCGACGCCAAGCTTTTCAGCCAGGTCTTCCTGGCTGATGCCCTTCTCCAGCCGGAGCTGCTTCAGCTTCTTCCCGAAATGTATGTGTTTCTTCTCACTCATCGATATTCCGACGATACAATATCATCAAATACTAGTCAATACTTTTATTAATCATAGTATTTATCCACAATAAGCGTTATTTTGTATACTTGTTTTATCGTTATACTACCGATATTATAGAGACACCTTCGGCGCTTGCCACTTATTTTTTTTGGCTTAGCATATCGAAAATATAGCGATATTTAACTGGCGAGAAAGACAATGAGACTGGTATTTCCCAAGAAAATAGACATGAAGGCTGCACAGTACGAACTGCAGAACCTGATCGATGCCTTCCTGGACCTGGCTGACCAGCTCATTGAAGAAGAACAGCAAACCGGCAAAATGGATGCTGTACACACCAATCTAAGAACAGGAGGATTTCATGACCAAGAATCACGATTGGCTCGATGACCTGCCCGAAGGTGTTGACCGCAAAAAAGTGGAGTTCCAGTTCGATTTGCTTGTTCGGGCGATTTGGGAATCAGCGGAAGAGCAAGTGATGGCAGAGGTCGAAGCTGCCAAGAAAAAAGAATCTGAACCTTCCGACAAGAAACCCACCACCGATCCACAGGGCTGAACCCCTTGCATTGCCCCTTGCAATCCGATGCAAGACCCGATTACAAGACCCAAAACCTTGAAAACATTAAACCCACCAGGGGGAAATTAACTGGATTTACGGGGCATTTAGCCCACTTCAATCCAGCGCCGTCTGTCTTCGTTTGGAGGTCGAAACGAAGCCCGACTTCCCGCCCCTCGACTTGCAGTTTCCCTCAATCCTGCGTCATTCGGCGAGGCGCGGGAAGTCTGGCTTATCAGCCAGACGGCGCTCCCTTCGGTCGCTTAATTTCCCCTGGTGAAAACCTGATAGACAAAAGATGAAAACAGAAAGACAAAACAATCGAATAGCGCCAATGATTCTGACGGCCAGGGATATATCCATCATCCTGTGTGTTTACGAGAACCGGTTTTTGAGACGCGATCAGATTCAGCGACTTCATTTTCCGAACTCATCGGTTTCAGCATGCAACATGAGAATGAAGAAACTCGAAGAGCATCATTTCCTGGACAGGCTCGTTAAACCTGTGGCTTCGGGCTCCGCCCAGGCCGCCTATGCCCTCGATAAGCGAGGGGCTGACGTTGTGGCTGCGACCCTGGAAATTGACCGACGCAAGGTCAGATGGAATCGCTCTAACAACCGCGTGGAATGGCTGTTCATGGATCACACGCTCGGGATATCCGAATTCAAAGTTTGCCTCGATGTCGCGCTCGCCATCCGAAGAGAGGAATTGCTGTTTTACCAGCGCGGTGACAAATCGCATCTCAGAAGAATTTCGATGACCGGAGCAAAGAAGAAATATTTTGTTGTCGCGCCTGACGCTTTCTTTGGAATCCAGACCGGCCGCGGTAAATGCATCTTCTTCCTGGAAGTCGATTTGGGAACGGAAACGCTGTCGAGATTTGCCGAGAAAGTGACGGCTTACAAGAGATATTGGAAATCACATCAGTACACAGAGGAATACGGTTTTAATAACTTTCGCGTCCTGACGGTCTGCGAAAGTGATAGACGCCTGGCCAATCTAAGGCAGGCAACAGGGAAAGTGGGGGGAAGGCAGATGTTTCTGTTCACAACCTTCTCGGCAATTCAGAAAAACAGCCCCCTCGGAAGCGTTTGGCTTTCTCCCTTCATAGATTTACCAACATCAGTGTTGGAATAGCCCGTTTTAGGGCAAGAGCTTTCAGAGTTCGATCCCCAAAGGACAAAGCTCTTTTCCGCAAACTTGCCACGCACCTTGAACATCATCATTAGTAGGTTCCGCCCTTAACCGGCTGCGGAAGGTCCGGCTCGGGCTGCGGGTAAGCGTCCCCGAGCCGGACTGAAAGCTCAAAGTTTTCACTCATCCCCATGATGCAATTCCCTTGGTTTACATGCCCATCAATTGTGCGTGGCATGTAGGCCGCGCACCCAGAAACAGGAGGTAAGGAAATGGCACCTACAATCAACGAAAGGATCTTCAAGAAGCTAGAGGGAGTCATCGGTGACCTGTCAGACATCCCGGCTTACATGAAGTTCGAGGCTCACGGCTTCATGGATCTAGGCGTAGACAGGCTCTACGCGGACGAGGAATCGGTAACCATCGCCCTGAGCCACTACTTCAAACAGAACGGCGACATGGTACCGGACCCGGATATGGAGGTAAGGATTTATCCGGAAATGAAGATGGCTGAGGCGCTGACCTTTCAGGACAGCTTCGGCTTCCGCCAAGTCTATCCATCACCCGACAAGGTCAATTTGAAAGCCAAGAAGGACTTAAACGTCTTTCTGAACCAATGGCTTTCAAACATCATCGAGCAGGGCTTTGAAAGAAGTGGAGGCAACGACGATGAGCTTTGAACTATTGAAGGTCAAGGAGATCGCCACGGGCGAACCGATCCGGTCTCCGCAAGACGTGGCAGACTTCGTCTGCAAAAACATGGAAGAAGAAGCGCTAGTTGATCGGGAGTGCTTCTGGATTCTGCACCTTAACGCTAGAAATCAGGTGATTGAAAAAGAGCTTACGGCTATCGGATGTGTGAACGCCTGCCTTGTACGTCCTGCGGACGTCATGAGGAAGGCTGTCATCAACGGAACGGTTGCCATATTAGCGGTTCACAATCACCCGAGTGGCAATGCTGAGCCTAGCCAGGAAGACTGCCAGTTAACTGAACGGCTCAAGAACTCGTGTGAGATTTTGGGCATACAGCTTCTGGATTCAGTCGTCATAGCGGCTGGTGGCAAAGTTCAAAGCATAATGCGCTGAATAAGCGCAGTTCGGCACAGATTCAAGGAATCTGTGCCGTTTTCTTTGCTTAAGATAGATTAAAGATGCTAGAAAATTCGAGAATAGTTCATTCTCTCCTGAAAAATGTTTGCATAACTTGTTTAATCTGTAATAAGGTACGGCAGGATTACGGGGTACCTTGTGGAACCATTGGGGTATAGTAAGGGTAGCATTCGGTATTGACAGGGTTCATGTTGAGGTACTATCATGAAAATAGGTATTATCAATTTTATGCTCTTTGACAACCTTTAACGCGAGGCATTCCATGAGCGTTGATCGTATTTCCCGCAAAATTGCTCTTAATCAATATCAGGATGTCTTTATGCATCTTTATGCCAGCTTTAATGATTGGCGAGGGAACGATATCTCCCCTGGTTATCGCGAAGCAATTGACATGTTTTTGGAATCTGACAAATTCAATTTTGTTGGGATAACCACTGAGGACATATTTAAGGCCTTCAAAGGCGAACCTGATCGGTATGAGGCAATTCCTCCAGCAATTAAAAAAAATTTCTCTCTTCCGGAGAGACTCCCAGTGAATTATGGGGGTCACCCGAGACCAAGGATAAAAGCAAGAGCCGTGCGGAAAAGACCATAATGTCGTTTTTCATTTTTTCTCCGACGAATAGCACAAGAATGAGTGTCGCACAACAAACGATTAGTTTGACGGGTGATTCGGTTCGATTGTTTACGCGGGCTTTAATCAAGAATGAAGAATTGCACGCAACTGAAGTTCTAGATCATCTTCATATAGTCCATCCCTTCTGGTCAGAAAGTTCCCCAGACCGCTTATGTGAGGAATTGTCGGATAGAATTTCAGCTGTTAGCGATCGTAATTTCGATGATAATAGATCATGGGTAACTGGAACCCCTTTTCCTATGGCCGTTGTTGCTGATAGCTATGCGGTTGGATCATTACCTCTGGCTGATGCTGAATGGGAGCTTTTAGCTCAAAAAAGACAGCGATCTTTCGATCCAGACAGAGATCGGCCCATAAAGATAATGCCAATTGGCATATTTAACCTTGAGCTTGATGAGCCTATTAAGCCTATGGAGGCACAATGGGTCAGTTGGGAATTTGAGCATCCTATACTTAAGAGAGATGGCAAAGCTTATTATGAACTGCTGAGCCCGTTTGAGCTTCGCGACAGATTTAGAAATCAACTTCATATTCCCGCCTCACAAGCAAGACTAGCTCTCGAAAATCAGGCTTTTGTTCAAGCTATGGGGCCATGGGTCGAAGAGGAAAACGAGAAGCTAAGAGAATTTATTTCAGTGGTCGAGGGTCTTTGGTACCGCAGTGGTTTTGAGGAAATGATCGAACAGACTACGGTATATTGTCATCAGTGGGAGTGCATGGTTCAAACTCCGAGTCAACCCGAGTTCGCGAGTTTTGATGAAAAAGAGAGAGCGAAGATTGATGTAAAAGCACTGCCTCTTGGGGCGGTGAATAAATATATCTTCTATATCCCTGATGAGGGAGGGAGGAAACATTTTAATTGCGACATCAAGCTAAGCTTCGATTGTTGAGGAGGTGTTATTATGTGCGTACCAAAGGAACGTGAAATAGTTGCTACACGGTACGAAGTAAAAAAAGATGTGGATCTGCCAGAGCGGTTTTATGCAGATCTTTGGCATGCAGTTGATGCGGTTGAAGAAAGAGAAGCAGAAGCCAAGGGTGAAACCGTCAGGCAGTTCGTGATCGGAAAAGATGGAACCTTCAAATTTGCCTAGAGCAAATTTATTAGCAAACCTAAAAGACCACCAGTATTGGTGGTCTTTTTCTTTTTAATACCTATATCAATTGAAAAGCCTTTCGAAAGATTGTATTAATAACCGCATGATAATAGTGATGCCAAAAATTTTTTGGCTTGGGACGGTATCTTAAGTTGGATTCCATATCGGGTCTTATATCAGCAATAGCCACCCTTATGTGGCCAATAGTAGTTTTTGCAATTGTTCTAGTATTTAGAGCAGATATTTCTTCATTGTTGAAACGAATCCGAAAAGGAAAAGTTTTAGGGCAAGAAGTTGAGTTGGACCCAGAGGTGAAGGAATTTAAGAAGACCGTTGAGGAAGCTGGGGAGGAAATACCTGTACTACCGAAAGATGAAGAGGAAAGTGAACAAGCTGTATTAGAATTCGATCGTGATACAAAAGAGGTTCTTGACGCTGCCTCTGTTAATCCTGAACTCGGGATTATGAAGCTATCATCCCTCCTCGAGCGCGAGATACGAGCGCTTGCTGCGTCGCGTGGAATACTGGAAAAAACTATGCGTATTTCATTTCTGGGGCTATTTGATTCATTAGTTTCGGCAGGCCTTCTTCCAAAACACACTTCTGAATCTATAAGAACTTTTTGGCGACTTCGAAATGAAATCGTTCATGGAAAAAAAGTGGAGCCTGCAAGGAATACTGTAATTTTTTTGGATGTCGGACTGAACTTGCTGGAAACTGTACGCTCAATTCCAAGGCAAACAATCACTGTGTACAAAAAAGGTATTGAGTTGTTTGCTGATTCCGATTGTTCGGAAACAATTGCTGATGCTACAGGGGTAATTCTGAAGATTACGAGCGATGATGGCATCAAAACACGGTTTCAGATATTTCCTACAACCAAGAGCAACTATTATCGTGAAGGACAAGAGGTTTCATGGGAATGGGATCTTTCTAAGGTATGGGATAGCGCTTGGTATATCGATCCTGATACCAATGAAAAGCAAGCAGCATGGGGAAGCTCCGGCGAATTTACAGGACGTCATCTAGAAGACATCTAAAGCGAGTAAAGAGGATGTACGTGTAATGACGCACAACAATGCCGGCGGAGCTGCCGGTTATTTATTTGCCTGAAGAAAGAAGAATAGAGACACATATGGTTTCGTGGGCCTGAGTTAGAAAGGGGATGGATTGACCATTCGTGCTGTTATGATATGTTGGAATCATGAAGATTTCCGAAATCACAAGACGCGATATAGTTGATGCAATTTTGGTTCAACAAGTAAATTGGACCGGTCGCCTTGAAGAGCCAGAATTCCTTTCAAGATTGTTTGATTTAAACAGCCTCCCCTCTACAGACGGAAGATTCAGCAATGCGGCGGGGGACATTTACCAGCACCGAATAAACAATTACGATTGGGAAGAACATTGGGTTTTCTACGACGAACGATTCAACCTTCTCAATGGTGATGATGAAATATTTTTGAACTTTCTCTGCGAGACAATTCATCCAGTGGTTCGCCCTGATGTAGTCGAGGCAGAAAGCCTGAGGCAGCTCTACAATGAGTATCTTATGAATGATGGATTTCAGCTAGTCGAGAAAACGCGTATCTCAGGGAAGCCTATTTACATCGGCAGATATATTGGCGTAACAGGGACGCCTGGCGTCTCGGCAGCAAAAGAATCTTTCTCGGGTGCGGATCTAACATATGTCTCACAACAGATCACGAGAATGGAGGCGGCAGTCAATAACGATCCCGATCTTGCAATCGGGACGGCAAAAGAGTTGGTCGAAACATGCCGTCGTACTATTCTTACAGAGCGGAACGTGATTGTACCGAAGAATCTAGATCTTCCCAAGCTCATCAAGCTAACCTGCAAGGAATTAGAGTTGACGCCCGATGATATTCCCGAAAAAGCGAAAGCTTCAGAAACGATCAAACGCCTTCTGAGCAATCTTGCGACAATTACCCAAGGCGT
This sequence comes from Actinomycetota bacterium, assembly GCA_016235065.1. Classification (GTDB taxonomy): domain Bacteria; phylum Actinomycetota; class Thermoleophilia; order BMS3ABIN01; family BMS3ABIN01; genus JACRMB01. Next base: position 413,016 of record JACRMB010000003.1, read on the forward strand.
TGCAGAGCTTCGCAATCACTATGGAACTGGCCACGGCAAGGCTGCAACTTCGAAAGGCCTCAGGCCGAGACACGCCAAATTAGCGGTTGGAGCAGCCTCAACACTAGCTGTATTTCTCGCAGAAACTCATCAGGTTCGCTCGAAATAAAAATGATGACAAGGATAAATACTTTAATTCTAAGGATAATGCGACCCTCTAATAATGTCTTCTGAAGATTTTCCACCTTGGTTGAAAGCAATGCAAAACGGTTCGATTGGTGAAGCGCGGACCAGAGCCTTCCTAATGGACCGCTTTTGGATCCTCGAAAGAAGCGTGGATATAGATGGAGCTGATTTTGTTATTCAGCGACGCATGACCTCGACCAACCTGCTCGATAAGACACCTCCTCGTTTTGGTGTGGTACAAGCCAAATACTTCGCCAGCAAAGATACAACTCACAACCTTCCTTCAGATTATGCGATAGACGCTAATGGAGAAATAAGAAACGAGTTCTTCGTTGTCTGCCATACAGGTAGTGAAGAGCAATCAAAAATTTACTTACTCACGGCTGAGGATATGATTTCTGATTTCGATCTAGTAGATGGCAAAATCCACATATCAGGTCGCAAATTGCTTACTTCTTCTAAATACGAGATTAAACATACCGGTCGTTCTTTGGAAAGAATTGAGCGAGCGCTAAAGCTGGCTGATTTCAGGAGCAATAGATCATTCGTTCGGTGGTTTTTGCCATGTGCGGAGCTTGAGCAAGCTATTGAGCCAATTTACCGAGAATCAATTGATAATTGGTGGGGCGATATTCCAGAAGGTTTCTTGGAAATGAAAAAGAAAGCACAGAAAGCAATCGATGATTTGGAAGACGTACATCGACAACTGACAGAAATAGTGCGAGAAAGTGATCCGGAAAAAGCACTCGCAATTGCGGAAATCCTAAACCTCAATCTGCGAGGAAGAGGTGGCTTGTCAGTATCAATCTCAGAGGATCTTTATATCGAAGACCTTCACTATGCTGTGTTGCACCATAAAGAAAAAGTGAATGAACTAAAAAATTATGGGTTGCTTGATCCATACATTACGTTGAAGTCCAATTTGTTGAGATCGATCGTGGAAGATTTAGCGCCAAGAATGCCTCTTGAAAATCGGTATACGATACATAGAATGAACATCAACTATGACCCTAACTCGTTCGAAGGCGTCAACTATTCTGGCAGCATTCTCGATGCAAGAGAATTGAACAGTGATGAAAGTGGGAGCAGGCTGCGGTTCAACTGGATTGAGCATAGCAAACCCGGAAACATTGTTGCTTGTTGGCTACCAGAATGTTTTACAAAAAAGGAGCAGGGCGAAACATGGGCCGAATGCGTTTCAAGGAAAGCCGAGATGATGATTAGAGATATTCATCAGGCAATTTATGAGCGCTGGATTGAGACATCATAATTGGATATCACAAATGGTGTTTTTGTGAATTTGAGGCTTGGCAGATCATGTGGCGGTTCTAGTAATCCTGCCGGTTTTTTTATTTGCCTATATTGTTGCTGATGGTTAGGCTCAGGCAGTACGTAAGCACCCTTGTGCCGAACTAATGGTTTGTATGTTCTTTTGACCAGATTCACCCTGGAAATAAAGGAAGTCAATATGCAACCTATGCTTGCCCAGAAACAGACAGCTATCAAATTAATAAAGGCTGCAAAAGATTTCTTATTGAAGATGCAAGAAAAAAGGTTTGATGACGTTTGGGATTACTCGATAACACCGGAAGCAGCCGAATTGCTTTCAACTTCCTTGCTACCAATGTTTGCAGAGAAAGAAAGCAGAATCGATGAATTACTTAAGCCTGTTGTTATCGAAGAGAAAATGACTTCAATGGATGAGATTTTTCCTCTTGCATTTCAAATGAATTTGGATGACATGAGGACTGATTTTTTCCGAGGGCTTGAGAGCGGTTTTGAAGCCACAGGATGGTACGAAACAAACTATAAAGATGCCCTGGCTTTTACACAGGGATCATGTGCCATTCTCATTGATCCAAGCACACAAGTCCCATTAATGATTCAGTTTCTCAAGCTAAGCGATGGGAGTTATAAAATCGATCTGGAAAGTTTAGTTCTATTTTCCATGGCGAATCCGCCTTCCCTAATCTGCAAGATAGCCGATCAAGCATTAGTTGCTGGACTAACTAAGCCGAGTATTGTCTATTTTCAAGTAGCAGCAAGTTTTGAAAAAGCCTATTCGCGACTAAAAATGTTGGTACTAAATCATATGATTGTCAGTACGCTTGTGACAGATAAACGAAAGGCAGAACTAAAGAATGAAGGATATTACATCAACATTGCCAAGCAGCAAGTTTCCGATCTTTTAAATAAACCAGAAGTTACCGCAAATCATGAATTAGATTCATTCTTACTAAAAACATTTGAAGGTTATTCAGAAATACCAAAGACAGAACTTAAAGACAATGAACTGAAAAAGCTCTTTGAGCTTGATGACAGCACATTGCGTTCAGCCATCGCTGCAATGATGAAAGGCGTCGATCCTGTTATCGCAAACCGTGAAGCAAAAAAACCTCATGGCTCGTTTGAAATATCTGACATGGAGGTGATAGTTAAGATTGATAGCCAGCAGTTAAGACTTAGCATTCCTGTCAAAACTGGGCGGGAGATCAAGTCCGACAAGGTACCTGAAAGTTACTTATATCAAATTATCAGGCCTTTTCTATATTTTCCTAATGGGGTCGTTGTTTTTATTACAGCAAAGCCCTGCTCACAAAATCTTCACAATGACCTGAAGCTTGCGAGAGACAATCAAGGTTTTGCAGTTGAAGTAATAGAGCACGAAGATCTTGGAAAGCTTCTGAAAATTAATGGTTTATTGAATTAAAAAAATAATGAATTCTTCCTTAAAACTCGGAATGACCTTCGATGATTCCGGCGACCTCGCCGGTTTTTATTTGCCCGAAGAGGACAGATCGACGCATGTCTACGTCCTTGGCAGTTCGGGAGTCGGGAAATCAAAAGGGCTAGCTACTTGGATTTTGGAAGATATAAGAAATGGTAGGGGTTGTGGAGTAATCGATCCCCACGGTGATCTTGTGAATGACATCGTGGGAAATATCGATAACTTTCACCGAGTTGTCCTGGTCGAGATGACCGACCCGGAAAACATCGTCGGCTTCAATCCCCTCGAACAGCAGGAAGGTGTTGATCCTTACACCCAAACTTTGGAGCTTGTGGAAGTCTTTAGAAAGATTTGGAATTTATCTCAAGACAAGACGCCGAGGCTCATTGAGATTCTGAGAAATGCTGTCCTAACTTTGATTGAAGCAGGCGGTACGATGCTGGACATTGAACCGCTCCTGACTGACGAGCAATTTAGAGAAGACAAACTGAAATACGTGACTTATGAAGCGGTGGCTTCCTTTTGGCGTAATAGGTTCGATAAATGGGAGCCCAAAGACCGCGTTTCAAATGTCGAATCGACTTTGAATAAGGTTTCTTCTTTTACTTCTGATCCAAGAATCCGCCTCATGCTTTCCGCCAAGAAATCGACAATTGATTTCAGGCAGATCATGGACGAAGAAAAAACGGTTCTCATAAACTTGGCGAAGGGTGTCTTGAGAACAAACAGCTTTCTCTTGGGAGCTTTGTTTGTGGCTAAAATACAAATGGCGGCAATGTCGAGGGTGGACTTACCGCCCCATGGAAGAAAACCTTTTTATCTGTACGTGGATGAATTTCAGAACTATGCGACTTTGAGTTTCGCTGAGATCATGAGTGAGGCCAGAAAATACGGTCTTTCGCTAATTCTTGCTCACCAAAGCTTGGTTCAGTTAAGCGACGAATTGAGAGATATCATCCTCGGCAATGCCAAGAACTTCATAATCTTCAGATGTGATCGTCAGGACGCAGAACTGATTATCAAATACATCAAGAATTACGACCCCTGGGATTGGAAGCTCAAGACCGAAAGCTCAATAACTTACTTCTCAAGAGATGAGCAATGGGAAGAAGGCATAGGCGAGCTAACGGCTATGCCCACACAGGTAGCCGTTCTAAAAACGAAAGGCAAAGAGCCCACGATGTTCAGAACCTTTGATTTAGAAACCAGCTGGCGGCTTGAGCAGAATCAAGCAACCCTAAGAGAAACAAATAATGAGGCTGGCTATACCCTCAGCTTGAAAAGGTTGGACGAAGCGATCACATTTCAAGAAATGCCAGCCGTTGAAACTGACGAACCGGAAGATTATTACGAATGAACGTGAAACATTAGTCGTGGTAACTCTCTACTGAGCATTTGATTCCGTTAAATAAGAGAACTCTCGCAAAGGCATTTGCATAAGCCTCAGCCCTCTCTTTGGACTGACTATTTACTCTTGCCCAAACTCGTCTTCCCCTTGGCTGGTGCCGTGTACCGATCTGAGAAACCCTCAGCCACCTGCCATAACCGCGAACAGCGTCGTTAATAATGACGTAAGCCCCTCCGCACATTCCATCAAGTTCTGGTTCTTTATAACCACTTATTAACATGGGAGTTGGAGTACAATTCTTTGCGGCAAGTTCTCCCTCTTGATTCGCCAGCTTATGAAGCGCTTTCCACTTCTCACTTCCTTGAAGATTTTGATTGATGATTGGCGGCATATTCCCGTTTTCATCTACTTCAATCTCTTCAGGAGAAAGATATGTAGTTGCAAGACGTACTGCTCCGTCGCCTAAGATTATCCAGGCAGTTCTCACGTTTTTTGTAACACCATTTCGACCTAGAACAGGCATGTCCGTTTGATATTGTATGCCGTGATCAGTAACCCGAACATTAGCAAAGCTTGCATAGTCTAGGCCGTTAATTAGTTGGGCCGCAAGGTAGCGCCAATCCTCCTTCTCGATTTCAAGTAATTTACTAAATAGCTTGGCTTTGTGTTTGCCATCAGGGTGATTTGGGCTTAACGCATATTCTTCTAATTTTTCTCTTGGAACGACCGCCTCAATGACGCCTGGCTTTTCTCCGGAAGAAAGCGTGAAGGGTAGAGATTTGTTTGAGATTGTTTTTGAATATAGGTCTGACGCAATTTTTTGAAGGTGATTCTTGCTTCTCTTTTCTTTGAATATTGCCTGGGTGATACGACCTCGTGTAGAAAGTTCTATTTTGCTGCTGGGCCGGGGCGCCAGTTGATTAAAGTCGTCAAAACTAAGTTGCTCAATTGAGATAAATGGCACCTCCTCAGCCCAATAAATATCAGGGCCATCTCCTTCGAAATCTTTTCTACAATAAAGAGATCCATCCCTAATGAAGTAATCAAGTAACAGAAAACCAATAAATAGTTGTTCCTGAACTGGATTTCCCCTATCAAATTCAATCGCGCCTAAATAACTTTGTTCAGCACGCAACGCCGAATCGATGGCTTGGGCGGCTTTAAGAGATAGTGTGGGAGTAGTTAAACAAAAGACATTGGTTGAAGCTATCCAAAGGGGGAACGAGCCCTCATCAACTGTATTCCAAGTGGTAGCTATGGCCTCCGAAAGATCCCAAATCAAAGAAGCAAGAAGCTTCTTGTTTGTTCTCAGTGTCTTACTTAATTTTTGGGGATTAGCTGAATAAACAACTCGTTCAATCTCTTGCGCTAGATTATGGAAAAGGCAGTCACCTCGAAGAACACAAGTATCTGCCACATCTGGGGGCCTGAGAGATAATATTGCGTTTGCGAGGGCCTCCTCGAAATGAGGACCATACTCAGCAGCATCAAAAAGAAAAACAAACGGTGATAGACCAGTTATTTTTAGTGAATCGTGCATATAAAAAAATCGCGGACTTTACAACGGCCCCAAAACGCCGCTTGCCTCTTTTATCTTGACTGCGTCGCGATCTAACCCCAATTCGTCAATCAGGTTGTCTGTAACCTTCTTGACACAATCAATGGTGACGGCGGTGAATGCAATCAGCCTATTTCTCTCATGGAGATAAACGACATTCAGCATGTGATAAAGGATCCAGCCAAAAATGGGGACGGCATACAGGGCGCTCTTTTTGAGGTGAAGGGCATAATTCAGATGAAGATCCTTTCCAACAACCTCGTAGCTGATGAAACAGGAATGAACCATGTCATATGAAACTTTTATTGCTGCAACGCCGGTCGCACCAAGCTTGCCCATAAAGTTCATTTGAGTCTGCTTGAAATCAGGATTTCGATTTATTAGTTCCTGTTCGACTTGTAATAGGAATTCTCCGCCTGAAATCGCCTGCCCGGGCAATAAGGCACTCCATCTCTCTAAAATGTCCTCTTCTTTTGGGCGACCACTCAGCCTAATAATGGTCACAATGCCCAAGCCAATGAGAACAACCATTAGAAATCCAGCCATAGCCTGCCTTTCGTGAGATGAACAAGAACGGTGTTGGAAGGTGAGCTTTGCCGCCTAAAGAGATATGATAATCAATCAGAGGAGTTCTTTTTTTACCAAGACGGTCATGGTACTCACCATTTGCTGAATCTATCATCTGAAAGTTTTAGGTGTCAAAAAGTCCGTCCGATGCGGAGTGTATTCTTAAACCATAATTGGAGGTCAGCCGTGAAATTTAGGTCGCAGGCCTTATGCCGTCAACTTTTTGATATAACGGCGGATCGTTAGTGTTTGGAAAGATTAGAGAGAAGGGCTTTCAAATAATGGCCCTTCACCATGCCGAAGCAATTCTTAAATATGATATGAGTGAGGCTGTCAGAGAACTAGAGACTGCTCTTCTTAACATTGAAATTCCCGCTGAAGAGCTTGTGCGAGGGGGTGGTGGCGAATGTGCAATGACCCAGCGATTAAGAAAAACACTCTCTGAGGACTTTGGCTGGGAAAAACATTGCTTCGAAATCAAAAAGATCGTTGATGGAGAACAGAAAGAGTCCATTTCCCATGAAATTGACCATGTCAAGAAATTTCCCCGGGGTACATTTGCTTTAGAGATAGAGTGGAACAACAAAGACCCTTTTTATGATCGAGATTTGGAAAACTTCAAGAGATTGCATGCTGATGGAGTAATTTCTATAGGCGCGATAATAACGCGGGGTAACTCACTTCAATACGGAATGCGTGACCTGATAAAGGAATTCGCCGTAAGAGAAGGGCTGAATGATATCAATAAACTTTCTGAGTATTATCATCCTACAACTCGTCAAATTGGTCTAATAAAAAAAGCTGCGGATTCAAAAGGCTCGTTTGAAGAAGGATGGGCTCATTCATTCGTTTCAGATAAATTCGGTGAGGCAACGACTCATTGGCGGAAACTGGAAGACCGAGTTCAACGTGGTGTAGGTAATCCATGCCCACTACTGCTAATTGGGATACCGCGTGAGATTGTCGTTCTTTAACTAAGACCGAGGAGGATTAGAGTGCCGAAAGTATATAGTATTGCAAAGCTCAACCCATCTGAAGACCTCCTTACAAAAGCACGAGGCCCTTATTCGACAATATTGGCTGACCCTCCATGGCAGTTTCAGAATAGAACTGGAAAGATGGCCCCCGAGCATAAGCGATTGCTCAGGTATCCAACAATGGAAATCGAAGAAATCAAAGAATTACCAGTTTCTAAACTTGCTGCGGCTCAGTCGCATCTTTATTTGTGGGTACCTAATGCATTGCTCCATGATGGACTTAAAGTAATGGAGGCCTGGGGTTTCACATATAAAACGAATATCGTTTGGTCAAAAATCCGAAAAGATGGAGGGCCTGACGGCAGGGGCGTGGGTTTCTACTTCCGCAACGTCACTGAAATGATTCTTTTCGGAGTCAAAGGAAGAATGCGCACCCTACAGCTTGGGAGGACGCAGGTTAACCTTATTGCTAGTCGCAAGAGAGAACATTCGAGAAAGCCTGATGAGATATATGATCTGGTGGAGGGATGCTCCCCAGGACCGTACCTGGAATTATTTGCCAGATTCCAGAGGCATGGGTGGGATCAATGGGGCAATGAAAATGTGGAAAAAAATTCATTTCATGGAGTTGCCAAGCGAAATGGCCATCACGATCCGAAGCTAAGGTTAAAGAAGGCACCTAGAGGTTATCGGGCATAATGGTTAAATGAGTTTTGAAAAATGGTTCTATGGCCGCGTTTGAAAGCAAAATAAGGGTTTACTGAGGTCAAATGAGGCGTCCGACTGAGGCATTATAATGAAATAGTGCCCAAGGGAGTCTGGCTTGATTACAGAACAGCGAAATCAGAGGTTAGTCATGCAAAAAATTACTAGCAATAAAGATTTGATCATGGTTCTTCTATATGCGAAAGGTCACAAACAGCAACAGTGCGAACCCATTCGTGGTCGTACTCGATTAATGAAAATGATTTTTCTTTTTGATAAAGAAATTCGGAAAACTTTTCATAAAGAAATCATTGATGAGAATGCCTTGCCGAAGTTCGTTCCGTATAATTTTGGTCCGTTTTCAGCAGAGGTTTATTCGGATTTAGAGTTCTTAGAGGATCTCGAATTTATCTCCAAGAATAAAACGCAGGATGAGGTCTCCGAAGAAGCATATCTTTACGCTCTGTATGATATTTCTTCAGAAGATATAGGAAATAATGTCGAGGAAGAATTCTTTCTTACTGATCTTGGAAAGAGATTTGTCGAAGCAGACAAGGCGGGTAAATTAACAAGAGAGCAATGGAATGTGATTGATGAATTCAAAGCACGGTGCACAGCCGCTTCGCTAAAATCTTTATTGAAATACGTTTATACAAAATATCCCGAGATGGCTGAGGAATCTAAGATATTAGATGAAATCTTCCAGCGCTAACCAAAAAAATATGAAGAATGTGTCTGAAGCAGACCTCATTGGTGAGGCTCTATTTCGATTGAGGAGTCTAAATAATCTTTCTGCATGCCGGGAAGTACCACTGCTCGGTAGAAGCCCAGACATTGCCTTTTTGTTGAATGACGCTGTTATTACTGTAGAGTTTAAACTTAATAATTGGAGACAAGCGGTAATTCAAGCAAGGGACCATCAGCTTGGAGCCGATTATTCTTACATTTGTATGCCAAAAAGAAACATATCAGTGGAATTAGAAAACTTATTGCTGGAAAACGGGATCGGCCTGTTTTTTTATTGCGAAGATGGTAATTGGCCTTTCCTTGAGGTCATAAAAGCACGCCAATCAGCAGACTTATGGGAATACGCCCGAGAGTCCTTGTATAACTACATTCTCGCCCACAAAGAGCTTTCGGATGAATGAACAAAAACAACCTATTGCGGGTTTACATCTTGTTCGCTATGGAACGGCTGCGGACCAGAAGTTCCTGCTCGGTGAATTTTTAGCTACTTACGACCAGTTGGTCATTAATGCAAATATGCTGGCGCATATGCCGGCGGCAATGGCATCCTTCCTCACCCAGCAAACTAAAAACAAGCCCTACTTCATTGATCCACAAACACATGCATTCCAGCATGACTTAAGCCACATTCAATCTAGCTCAAAAGATAAGAGCGAGTTCAAGATTAAGCGTTCAATCGACAAGTTATTGGATGAATACGGCGATCCTGTCTATACCAGGGTTAAACTAGAAAAAAACTCAGTTCTTCCAGAGGACTTCAATGATTCAGCAAGCAGAAAATCATTTTGTGAGCGTGTACTAAATTATCAAATTAGTTCGATACCGAACGAAATCGAGAGAGATGATGTAAAGAAATATTTCGAATTTAGCCGTGGCAGTGGCTTTCAGACCATCCAAGAGTTCAGCCCATCTTTGACTGTTGCTCCCTATTTCTTTATGGCCGCCGGAACCGTATCTGATTGGCTACCTGTAAATTTAGAATGTGCTAAAGACTCTATAGAGATTGCGAGACAAAAAAATATTTCAATCGCGGTGCAGGTGGTTATCTCCAAAGAAGTTCTGCTAGATGATGATTTAAGAAAAGAAGTCATTGATGGGTACAAGGGTCTTCAAGAACAGCCCGATGTATTTCTCGTGTGGGTTGATTCCTTCTCCGAACGGAACGCCTCATCTAAAGAGCTAGAAAGATTCATAGAATTCTTAAATTTGGTCTCCCAACAATCGCAAGTTGTCAATCTTTATGGTGGCTTCTTTTCCACAGCATTAAAGACCTGTTCAGTTGTTAAAAATTTGGTGGGTGTAACCCATAGCTTAGAATATGGAGAAGAGAGGGCGGTCGTTCCGGTTGGAGGGGGGATTCCTGTCGCTAAATTTTATCTCCCCTCTCTTCATGTACGGTTGCCTTTCAGGGATGCTTTGCGAGCTGTTAGGGCTCTTGGGGGAGATGTATCCGTCCAGGAATTTCACAAAAAAGTTTGTAATTGCAAAGAGTGTCGCAAGGTAATTAAGAATGATCCGAATTCTGATTTTGCTTTATATGGTCAGACAAAACCTCTTTCCTTCATGCGAAAAAATCAGCCAGTAATAATGGAGTATCCTTTGCCGGAAACAAAAACACGCTGCGTCAAACACTATATGTGGCGAAAAGATTTCGAATATACCAAGACCTTATCGAAAGATAAACTCATTCGGGAATTGGGAGATGCAGAAACTGCTTTAGGGCGGGCTTTAGGCTTGGATGCTGTTTCACACTGTAGAGTTTGGAGCCAGGTTATAGGAAACTGCAACTAACGTAGTGGTGAATCTTATTGTCTGCGGTGCGTAGCGGAAAAACTGTCTATGTCATAGGAGCTGGATTTTCAAAGGCCGCAGGCTTTCCACTTCAAGCAGAAATATTGCCGCGAATACAAGAATTCCGACCTGAAAATATTGACATTATTTCTGCCCCCGGTTTTGCCCTTTCACTTTTTGAGGAGAATGAGCAATTATTATTTCCTTTTCTTAACTCAATATTTGAATCCTCTCAACCTACTCTTGAAGACATATTTACTCTTTTAGACCAAGCGATAGCAAGAAGAGAATACTGTCAAAAATATTCATGGAAAGAACTTGATGAGATTCGAAGGGTTTTAAAGACTGCCGTCTTGTTTGTCCTCCATGACGCAAGTGAAAAGATACCCGAAGAACAGGAGAAATTTTATCAATCGATAGCAGCTTATTTAATAGACGAGCGAGTCAAGGCACCCCAAGACACAGAGCCTTCTTGTTTTATATTACTAAACTGGGATTCACTACTAGAGGATCAAATATATAAGTGTTTGCGAAGTGCAAGAGGTGTCGGGAAAGTAGATATAGATTATTGCTGCAAAACTCAGCCACTGGCTACTTCACCTCACGTAGCATCTCCGATACAAAAAGCCAATGGTTTGTACAATTTAAAGTTCATCAAATTACACGGATCATCAAATTGGCTGCTTTGCCCTAATTGCAACAAACTTTTCACTGGGATAGGGAGTGAAATGGGAGTGTGGGAACAATATGCTATTCCACAATCGTGTCCAGATTGCGCCCCTTCAAATCCCGATTCGGAAACAGGCCCAAAATTAGAACCATTTTTAATCACGCCAACTTACGTCAAGTCATTCGATAATGCGCACATACAAACAATATGGGATGAGGCTTATCTATCTCTTGCAGAAGCTAAGAAAGTAATTTTTATCGGGTACTCTCTGCCTGAGGCGGATTATCATTTCAGAACATTATTAAAACGAGCTTTAAGAAGCGACGTGGAGGTTATTTTTGTCGGAAGAAACACTAGTCAATTTGCCGTGAATACACCGAAAAAACTCAGGCATCTTTTCCCTGTAACAAGGTATCAAAATTTCTTCGGTTCAAATGTGGAATTTAATTTGAGCGGCGCAGAAGGGTACTTTCAGCAAGTGTTAGGTGAAAGGACTCTAGTAAATAGAATCCGCTCCTTAAGAGAACGTTTCAAGCGCTTCTAGGTAGTTTATTGGAATTTTAGGGCCGGGCTAACTCCTATTCAGCTGCCGTTTTAGCCTATTCAAAAGGTAAATCTCATCCTTAAAGCTTTTCGAATAACGAAGTAAGTGGTCTACCAATGTTTCATGCATCGTTTTTGGCTTGGTTGAGCTAAAAATTTACCTCAATATCGTAAACCCCTCGCAGGACTCGAAGTTTACGCCGATAATTCTTGTTGTAGCATGACTACCGTGCTATCATGTCACCGTGATCCAGTCCTTTAAAAACAGGGGCACGGAAGATATTTTCAACGGACGGAATTCCAAGGAGGCGCGAAAGCTCTGCCCGCGACTTCTGTGGAAAATTGCCCAGAGAAAGTTGGACCAGCTTGATTCGGTCATGCTTCTTCAAGAACTGAAGATTCCACCCGGAAATAAGCTTGAAGCTCTGACTAAAGACCGAAGGGGTCAGCACAGTATCCATATTAACGACCAGTACCGCGTCTGTTTCAGATGGACAGAACCTGGGCCGGCCGAAGTCGAAATAACCGATTACCATTGATTGAAAGGAAAAGATTATGGTGAGGATCCCCACACATCGAGAACCTACGCATCCTGGCGAAATGCTGCTGGCGGAATTCCTTGAGCCCATGGGCATCACACAGCGGGAACTGGCCACTTCAATCCATGTTCCCTACCAGCGTGTGAACGAAATCGTGAACAAGCGACGGGGAATCACTCCCAGCACCGCCCTGCGCCTGGCCAAGTTCTTTGGCATGACCGAGGACTTCTGGATGAATCTGCAGCTTCGTTGGGATCTGTATAAGGCAAAGCAAAATGAGGCGACTGAGATTGGATCTATCCGGCCTCTACGAACGGGGACTTAACGGGAAGGACGATATGGATCTGGTCGAGGAAGTGGAGCAAAGCGCCAATATAAAGGCCACGGTTAGAGGCAGTCTTCGGCTAATTTCGTTTCATGACGTTCTAGCATTTCTTTAACGATTCCTGTGTTACCAATCTCTCCTCCAGGGGGATAAACGCTTGCCTGAGATATATCAAGCGACATTCCGGGAGGATGAAATGGCAAGCATCACTCGCAGGTGCTTTCTGAAGCTCATGGGATTGGCGGCCGGCGGTCTGGCCGCGGGCAACCTTGCGGCTGGTTGTGATTCGAGCGGCTCCGGCACATCTTCATCGACCACAGCCGGTAACGGTCCTCCGTCCTCAGATCTAGCGGCATTCCCCATCGGTGAGCAGCTTGATCCGAACGAGATGCGTATCACGTTCCTGGGTACTTCCGTGGTTCCACGAGTCGCCCAGGAATGCAACAGTGTCTTCGTGGAAACCGGAAATGGTGACAGCTTCGTCTTTGACCAGGGCTCCGGCGTCTCAGCCAAATATGGCGCCATGGGCATCCCGCCTTCGCGTATGACCAATCTGTTCCTGACACACCTGCATGGCGATCACACCAGCGACATCATCACTCTCTACTGTTTTGGCCCTTCGCAGGACCGCAAAACACCGTTGAACGTCTACGGGCCCACTCTTTCCGGCCTGCCCGATCCCTCGACCGGTGAGATAGTGGATGATGGCACGAAGGCTTTCTGCAGCTCTCTCAAAAAGCTCATGTACTGGCACGAACAGAGCTTCAGTTTCCTGAGCACCGGCTTCGGGCCCGGTAATGATGGTTTTGACATTGTGGCCCATGAGCTGCCGTGGGAAAGCGTGGGCGGAACGGCTTATGAAAAAATGGTGTAAAAATCACCCACTTCCCGGCGGCACATACCCGGAACGGTTCCATCAGTTACCGGCTTGATTGGAACGGTCTCTCGATGGTGTTTACCGGCGACACCAAGCCCAACGATTACGTGATCAGCCAGGCAAAGGGAGTAGATGTGTTGATTCACGAGATGGTTGTGCCGCCTGATGTCTGGGCTTCAAAGAACTCGGGCCTTGAGCCCGGTGATTCCGGCTGGGATGTGGCTCTGCAGACTGCCCAATCAGTTCAGGATTCCTCGCATACTCCGCAAAAAGCCCTCGGCTACATACTGAGCCAGACCGAGCCCAGGCTGGGGGTGGCCACGCATTTCCAGGCCAATGACGATACTGTCGGCCCCGCAATGGATGATATCAGGAGCTGGTACCAGGGGCCGGTGACAATTGCCACAGACCTGCTGGTTATCAACGTCTCCGCAAGCCAGATCCTTCAGCGTCAGGCAGCCATTGATGACTGGGCGTGGTATCCGAAGCCGCACCTTACCGCAGGGCTGGCTCCGCCTGTATATCCAACACCGACCGCCCAGCTCGACCAGGCCATTCTGCTAAACCACTGCATACCGGAGAGTACTTACGATAATCCGCCGCAATAACGGCTGGCAGGACGCATTCCGCCATCATCGTCTTGTTCACTCGTTGACATCCTGGGCAGCCACTCGAGCCACCTCGGCAGATACCAGTTGTTGTCTCCCAGCAGCTTCATGCTTGCCGGCAGCAGTACCACGCGGATCAGAGTGGCATCCATGAGAACCGCCACACCGAGGCCGACGCCCATCTGCTTCATGAACATGGCGCTCGACAGCGCGAAGGCGCTGAAGACCAGGATCATGATCGCGGCGGCGCTGGTGATGAGCGCCGCGGTCGATTTGATGCCGACCGACACGGATTCCTCGTTGCTCATACCGCCATCGTAGGCTTCCTTGATACGGCTTAGTACCAGCATATGGTAGTCCATGGACAATCCGAAAAGCACAGCGAACAGGAACAGCGGCATGAAGATCTCTATCTTGCCTACGGCATTGAAGCCCAGCAGGCTGTCGCCCACGCCATCCTGGAATACCAGCACCATCACGCCATAGGCCGCGGCTACGGAAATGAGATTCAGGACGATGGCCTTGATGGGAATGACTATAGAGCGGAACATCACCAATAACAGGACGAATGCCAGACCGAGGATATAGAGGAACACATATCCAGCCGTCGACTTCACGTTGTTTGCGGCGTCCAGCTGATAAGCGCCGTTGCCACCGACCAGCACTTCCACACCGGTGTTGCCGAATGCCCCGGGGATTATATCCTCGCGCATCCTGGTCACGGCCGCATTGGCGACATCCTCGTCATCGCCGTTCCTGACCGGCACGATGATACCCAGCAGGTCACCCTCCCGGTTGGTCTGCACATCGAGGGGAGGTGCGAAGGCATCGTCTCCTTCCACCGTCGCTAAAACATCTTCCACCGCCTGCCGGATCCTCGGGGTGCCTACATCTTCCCCCGCTCCAGGGTTGACTATTATCATCAGGGACTGGAATGCGGTGAATCCGCCGAAACGTTCCTCCATCAATTGCAGGGCGCGATACCCCTCCATCTTTTCCGGGATCACGTCGGTTGTCAGCGGTGTGCTGCCTATATTCAGCCTTAGAGCGGGAAGCGCGAGGGCCAGGAGAACGGCCAGAACCAGGACTGCGGAAATCTCCGGCCTGGCGAGCACCTTGTCGGTGATGAATCCCCAGATGCCGCCGCCGTGGGCAGGCCGTCCAAGATGTGGGATGCGAAGCCGGTTCAATCCGTCGCCCAGCAGCGATATCAGAGCCGGAAGCAGAGTCAGGGACGCGATGATGGAGAAGAAGACTGCGATCATGGCTCCCAGTCCCAGGCCGATGAAAAGCGAGTCCCGCGTTATCAGCAGGCCCGACACGGAAATGACGACGGTGATGCCGGCGTATAAAACGGCTCTGCCGGCAGTTGCACTCGCCGCCATGATGGCTTCGAGTTTCGGCCGTCCCGTTTCTCTCTCCTCGCGGAAGCGGCTGATTATGAACAGGCTGTAATCGGTTCCAACAGCCAGACCGATGAGCACTATCATCTCGTAGTAGTAGAGGTTCAGCTCCTGCAATCTACTGACGGGCACCGCAAGACCGATGGCGGCGAAGACCGACGTCAGCGCCATGGCCAGGGGGACCAGGGCGGCGATGGGCGAGCCGAACGCCAGCAGCAGGATGATGAATCCGCCCACCAGGGCAATCATCATGATCAGGCCGAACTCTTGATTCACGACATCGTTCATGGCCATCTGCCCCGATGTCCCACCCAGCATCGCGACTTCGAAACCGGAAGCCGAGAGATCGCCATTCATCTCGGCGACGGCGTCCATGATCGGCCGGGCGCGTTCCTGCAGAACCTCCTGCGCTTCCTTCTCCAGCACCAACCGCACAATCAGCACATGACGGTCTTCAGAGACCATACCATCGTCACCGGTGTCGTAGTAGCTTGCTACCGAGCCTACTCCCTCAAAGCCCTTGAGTTCCGCCACTATCGGTGCGACCGCAGTCTGGAATTCGGCATCTCCTACATCATAATCAGGATTGCCGATGAGAATCGATTCGCTGGGTGGGTCCGCCTCCGCGAATCTGTTTTCCATCAACTCGTTTGCTCGCTGGGCTTCCCCCGCGCCCATGACTTCACTGGTCTTGACGCCCAAAGAGCTGCTCAGATAGAAGGAGCCGATCAGCACCAGCAGGGTGCCGGCAAGTACCAGCCATCTATGCCGGGCGCTCCAGCCAGAAATCCGGCCGCTAAACGAGGGATTCGTGACTGTAACTTCAGTCATTCTTTTGCTTCTGCGGATTGTCGAGGCATTCATGATGTGACCTTTCTGTCGATTTCAGTGCCTGTCTCGATGATAGGGCTGGGCTATCTAAAGCACATCGTCGAAAAGCAGGATTCGAACCGGGACAATGTGATGATTCCGAATCCTACTCAGGTAGGAGGCGATACAGAGGCGATTGCAGTAATATTCAGCCATGGACCAGGTCAGTCTTATTGTCCGCAGGTATAGCTTCGACGTGCTGATCGTGATCGTTGCGATCGGGAGTTCTCTCGAGGTCGCGCTGCGGTACGACTCATTTACGGTGCCACAGATGTCACTCTGGTTCTCTGTGCTGGCGATCACGCTGATCGTGCTGCCACTGCTCGGTCACCGCCGCCTCCCGTTTGCCGCACCCATGTTTGTCTGGCTGCTGGCCGCGGCGCTTTCATTTATTGATGGGCAGCTGATATCTTCCACCTCAAGCGTGATTCTCGCCGGGATGGTCTCCGGGTTCCTGCTCGGCAATCTTTCCGACGCGGTTCAGGCCCGGGTCGGCCTGGCCGTGACGCTGAGCGGGGCGGCGATCGTTGTCTACAACAGCCCGAACCGCGCAGCCGGACAGTTCATCTTCATTCCACTCCTGTTCGCAATCGCCTGGCTTAGCGGCTTCGCGTTACGTGAGCGGGCCGAGCAGGCCGAAGCAGCGGAAGAACGCGCGGACCAGGCCGAGCGCGAACGTGAGGTGGCTGCCCGTATCGCTGTTGCCGAGGAGCGCACCCGTATTGCGAGAGAGCTTCACGATGTAGTCGCCCACTCCGTCAGCGTGATGGTGCTCCAGGTGGGGGCTGTCCGGCACAGGCTGCCGCAAACGCTCGAGGATGACAGGGAGGCTCTCAGCGGGGTCGAGCAGGCAGGACGTACGGCGCTTGCCGAGATGCGCCGCCTTCTCGGGGCCATGCGCCGCGAAAGCGAGAGCCTCGAACTCACGCCCCAGCCGGGCCTGGACAGCATCGATAAGTTGCTGCAGGATATCGACCGCTCCGGCTTGCCGGTCCGGCTGCATGTCGATGGCGAGCACTTGCCGCTGCCGCGGGCGATTGACCTGTCGGCATACCGGATCGTGCAGGAAGGACTGACCAACGCCCTCAGGCACGCGCGCGCTAGTCAGGCAGATGTGACTATAAGCTATGGGATCGGCGAACTGCGGCTCGAAGTTCGCGACGACGGCATAGGCGGCTCCGCGAGCGATGGCCCAGGTCTCGGGCTGGTCGGCGTACGGGAACGAGTCAAGATCTACGGCGGCGAGATGACCGCGGGTAATGCTCCCGAAGGCGGATTCGTTCTTAAAGCGAGCCTACCATTCGGGGGTGATGGCGGATGACGATACGCGTACTCATCGCGGACGACCAGTCGATGGTCCGGGCTGGACTGCGTATGCTGCTTTCAGATGAAGAGGGCATCGAGGTAGTCGCAGAGGCGAGCAACGGGCTTGAGGCGGTAGACAAGGCCTCACAATTCAATCCAACCGTCATCCTGATGGACATCCGCATGCCCGAGCTTGACGGGCTTGAGGCGACCCGCCGCATCCTGGTAGCCGACGATACGGCGCGGATCCTTATCCTCACGACTTTCGACCTCGATGAATACGTCTACGAGGCGCTCAGGGCCGGCGCAAGCGGCTTCGTACTCAAAGACGATCCACCGGAACAACTGATTGCCGCCGTCCGCACGGTTGCCGCGGGGGAAGCGCTTCTCTCACCTGCGATAACGAAAAAAGTGATCATGGAATTCACTCGCACGCCGCGTCACACACCCCCAAGGGAGCTTGAAGACCTCAGCCCGCGAGAGCGGGACGTATTCCGCCTGGTCGCACATGGCCTCTCGAATGCAGAGATCGGGCAGGAGCTTTTTATCGGCGATACTACAGTCAAGACGCATGTAACCCACATACTCCAGAAGCTGGGTCTCCGTGACCGCGTCCAGGCGGTGGTGCTCGCGCACCAGACCGGGATCTTCGAAGCGGATGAGCAGGGGCCGGACATTCGCGACCAGTAAGAATCTACTTGATCTGTCTTTCTGACAGCCATTTTGGACAAGATCACGTATATCAGTCTGAAAAGCGCCAAAGCACAACTGGACAACGTCACGATTCTATAGAGGTGTAGATAAATTTCGTTTTCTAAATGGCTGATCTGGGGAAATGGCTGCCATGAATGATTCCGTGCATGCGGTTATCCAATGGCCCCTGAGCGTGACTGTATCCATTGCCGTCACGTTGAGCATAGTCGTGCCCCTGCTGACTGTCTGGTTGTTCCGCCGCAAATGGCCGTATCCCACTTTCAAGGAAAATAACGAACTGATCGGCTTCACCTATGCCGTCTACGGCATGATATACGGTGTGTTGCTGGCATTCACCATAATCGTCGGCTGGGAGGGTTTTGCTGCTACAGAAGAACTTGTCATGGATGAGACGACGATCCTCAGCGAACTCTGGCGCGATTCCGAACCGTTCCCGCCCGCCATCCGCGAGAGCATACACAATGATCTGAACGCATATGCCCGGTCGGTCATAGATGACGAATGGCCGGCGATGGCCGAGCGCGGCGAGGCCAGCCCGCAGACGCAGGCGATATATGAAAGCTTATGGACGCATACGTATGACATCCACCCGGAGACAGAGAACCAGAAAGCCTATCTGGATGAGTATCTGGCGCGGATGAATGAACTCAGCGGCGATCGCCGCCTGCGGGTCCTGCACAGCACCGAGGAAGTCCCCAGCGTTCTCTTGTTGGTGTTGCTGGTCGGCGGGGTGACTACCGTGGCTTATACGCTGCTTTTCTCCAACAAGCATGTGTGGGTCCAGGTGGTGATAATGGGAAGTATCATGCTGATCGTGATGCTGGGCCTGCTGGTCACGCTCTCCCTGCAGCATCCCTTCAGCGGTGGGGTCAGCATCGAACCCGAGGCCTTCGAGGAACTGCTTGATTCCTTCAGGCTGCGAATGGCTGCCCCGGTACAATAGGCCATCCGAAGCTTCGCGATGCATATCACCGCGCTCTCCGGTTGACTACTCCAACCATCCTCCCATAAGCTAACTCCGGAAACTGAATACTGGTTGGGTGCCCGAAAGGGAGAATAGGGAAGCCGGTGCGATACCGGCGCGGGCCCGCCGCTGTAACCGGATTTTATTGCTTTATGCCACTGGGTATCTGCCCGGGAAGGCTGGAGCGGAACGCTTCCGGAAGCCAGAAGACCTGCCTGACCGCTAATATCAAAAGTCGCTCTTCGAGGAGATGAGAGGACCTTGCGGTCTGTCTTTGCCCTTGCCATGCGGTGAGGGTTTTTTGTTTTTGAGGGCGGCGCGGCTGATGGAGGAAGCATGGCAACGATTCTGGAGAGCGCACGGGCGGGACAGGTAACCAGGGAGATGGAGATCGTCGCGGAGAAGGAAGGATTGTTGGGCAATGAGGGGGTGATCGCGGAGGCGCGGTTGACCGCTGAAGACATCCGGCAGGGCATCGTCGACGGCACCATCGTCATCGCCGCCGGGAACGGCAGACAGGAGGTTTCCGCCGGCATCGGCAAGGGCCTCCGCACCAAGGTGAACGCCAGCATCGGCACCTCGTCGGACATCATCGATCTCGAGATGGAGCTGGAAAAGGCGAGGGTGGCCCAAACCAGCGGCGCTGACACGATCATGGAGCTGAGTACCGCCGGCGATCTGGACGAGATCCGGCAGGCGGTCCTGGCGGAGGTGGGGCTTCCCGTAGGTTGCGTGCCCCTGTATCAGGCGAGCAGTGAGGCCAGGGCGCGCTTCGGCACATCAGGCCTGATGACGGACGAGCTGCTCTTCGAGGTGATCGAAAAACAGGCGCGGGATGGCATCGGCTTCATGGCCATCCACTGCGGGGTCAACCGGCTGTCTGTCGACACCCTGCACAAGCAGGGTGGCCGTGACGGGGGCCTGGTCAGCCGCGGCGGCGCCTTCATGATCTCCTGGATGAACGCCAACAAGAGGGAAAACCCGCTCTTCGAGCAGTTCGACCGTCTGCTTGAGATATTGCATGAATATGATGTAGTCCTCAGTCTGGGCAACGGCATGAGGGCCGGCGCTGTCAGCGATGCCACCGACCGCGCCCAGATCCAGGAGCTGCTGGTAAACACCGAGCTGGCGGAACGGGCGCGCGACGCCGGAGTGCAGGCGATGCTGGAAGGCCCCGGGCATATCCCCATCGATCAGATCGAGGCCAACGTGGTGTTGCAGAAGAGCCTCAGCAGCGGCAAGCCGTTTTACATGCTCGGCCCGATAACGACGGACATCGCTCCGGGATACGATCACATCACCGCCGCCATCGGTTCAGCCTGGGCCGCAGCTTACGGGACCGACTTCATCTGCTACGTGACTCCTTCCGAGCATCTCGGACTGCCTTTCGCCGATGACGTCCGCGACGGGGTGATGGCGGCTCGCATCGCCGCCCATGTGGGTGATATGGTCAAGCTTGGCCGCCGTGATCGCGACCTGCAGATGGGCATCGCCCGAAGGGACCTGGACTGGGAGAAGCAGTACGCTCTCTGCCTCGATCCCGAGCGGGCG
The DNA here is from genome assembly GCA_016235065.1 of Actinomycetota bacterium. GTDB lineage: Bacteria > Actinomycetota > Thermoleophilia > BMS3ABIN01 > BMS3ABIN01 > JACRMB01. Next base: position 433,971 of record JACRMB010000003.1, read on the forward strand.
CGCTCGATCCGCGGCAAGCGCCCCGGCAGCGACGGCGACGGCTGCTCCATGTGCGGCGACCAGTGCGCGCTGCATGTCTCTAATGCCTGTGAGGGCGCCTGATCTGAAAGGAACTGAATGGAAGCCCTGCTAGTCTCCACGGCGATCGTCGCGATCGCCGAGATGGGCGACAAGACCCAGCTGCTGTCGTTCGTGCTGGCGGCGAAGTTCAGGCGCAAGCTGCCGATCATCCTCGGCATATTCTTCGCTACTTTGGCGAACCACTTCATGGCCGGATATGTGGGAACCTGGCTCGCGAGCAGGGTGGATCCCGTGACCATGACCTGGATTGTCGCGGTCTCGTTCTTCGTCTTCGGGCTCTGGGCGCTGAAACCAGACAAGCTTGAGGACGGCAAGAACCTCAGGAATGCCGGGGTATTCCTGACAACGCTCGTCGCTTTCTTCCTCGTGGAGATGGGCGACAAGACCCAGCTGGCCACGGTGGCGCTCGCAGCCCGGTTCGACGCCCTGGTGCCGGTCGTGATGGGCACCACCCTGGGGATGATGATCGCCAATATCCCCGCGGTCTGGCTGGGCGAGACGCTGGCCCACCGGGTCAATATGAAATACATGCGCTGGGTGGCGGCCTCGCTGTTTATCCTCCTGGGCGTGTTGACCCTTTTTATCGGGGAAAACGCGCCACTGTAAGGATTCCGGGGAAATCGGACAAGTTTGAAGCCCGTGTCTTGCGTTACCAGCCGTTTCTCTGCTATCTTACACTGTGGTTCAAATGGGACGGCTTGGCCGTCTTTTATATTGCTCAAAGTTAGGGAAAAACGATGGCATCTGATAAAAGGCCGATGGTGACGCTGGCCTGCACTGAGTGCAAGCGCCGCAATTACAACACCAACAAGAACAAGGTGAATAACCGGGAGCGGCTGGAGCTGAAGAAGTACTGCCCCTCATGCCGCACGCATACTGCGCACCGGGAAACGCGCTAGAGCGGACCATCCGGCAGAGCGGGAGTTTTTGGAGGCGGATAACCAGTGGCGCTGCTTTTGCGTAGCCTGTGCAGCATGGGTATAATTCAGGTTTGGGAAAGTCCCGGACGATAGGGAGTCCCGAGACGCAGGGCTGTAGCTCCAACTGGTAGAGCGCCGGTCTCCAAAACCGGATGTTGGGGGTTCGATTCCCTCCAGCCCTGCCAATACATATATATAAGTCTTTTCTTTCATTCCCATTTCCCGAGTCCGCGTAAGCGCGCCCGGCGGGGACGAAAGAGCGGGAAAGGTTTTAGCCGGTTATTGTTAAATGGAACAGCCGGAAATGCTTTACGGGTAACCAGGAAAGATCATATGGCCAAGCCAGCAAAGATAAAGAAAGACCAGGACGCGGCGCCCGCGAAGAAGGGCGGCAAGAAAGCCGTGGCCAAAGGCAAGGACTCGGCAGCCAAGGGCAAGGGTGCAGCCGGCAAGGGCGTGAAGGAAGAGCCCAAGGGATTCAAGGCCCGCGTGGCCAAGGCCCAGGCAGCCAAGCAGACCAAGCCCGCCAAGGGCGGCGGCGCCAAGGAGAAGAAGGGCGCAGCTCAGTTCCTGCGCGAGGTCAAAGTCGAGATGGGCAAGGTCACCTGGCCCGGTCGGGAAGAGCTGATCCAGTCGACCATGGTCGTTCTTCTGGCTGTGGTAGTCGCCGGGACCTTTATCGCCATCCTGGATCTTGTCTTCTCCAGGCTCATCGGCCTCATCAGCTAGCAAACAGGGGAGTATCTGAAACTAATGCCATTCAGCTGGTACGTCATAAACACATATTCCGGTCATGAGAACAAGGTCAAACTCAATCTGCTCCAGCGGATCAAGTCCATGAACCAGGAGCAGAACGTCAAGGAGATCGTGGTCCCCACCGAGCAGGTCGTCGAGACCAAGAACGGCCAGAAGGTGCAGACCGAGAAGCGGGTATTCCCGGGATACGTACTGGTGAACATGCTGATGACCGACGACTCCTGGTCGCTGGTCAAGAACACACCCGGTGTCACCGGTTTTGTCGGCTCGTCAAACAAGCCGATCCCGCTGAACGCCCAGGAAGTCGACCGTATCCTGCACACATCCACTGTCGAGAAGCCCAAGGCCGTGGCCATGTTCAGCGTCGGCGAGACAGTGCGGGTCATGTCTGGTCCGCTTTCGGACTTCAACGGCGAGATCGCCGAGATCAGCGAGGATCAGAGCAAGCTCAAGGTGCTGGTCAACATATTCGGCCGCGAGACTCCGGTAGAGCTCAGTTTCGACCAGGTGAAGAAAACCTAGGGAGCTTGCGGCGGCTGGTGTGAGCGCGGCGGGCGGCGCTGGATCGGCCGCGAGGGGTTGCGGCGATATCGAGTCTGCTGTATCCTTCTTGACTGCGCTTTAAATCGATATTCAGGATTTTCGGCGCGTAGCGCCCCTGAATAACAGTTCAGAAACAGATTAGGAAAAACATGGCTAAAAAAGTAATGACACTCATCAAGTTGCAGATCCCCGCCGGGCAGGCGAATCCCGCCCCGCCGGTAGGACCCGCGCTGGGACAGCACGGCGTCAACATCATGGATTTCTGCAAGGCGTTCAACGCCAAGACCCAGCAGGAAGGCAACACGATCATCCCGGTGGAGATCACGGTCTACGAAGACCGCTCTTTCACCTTCATCACCAAGACGCCGCCGGCCGCTGTGCTTCTGCGCCAGGCTGCCGGCATCGAGAAGGGCTCCGGCGAGCCTCATCGCGAGAAAGTGGCCACGGTATCGAGCGCCAAAGTGCGTGAGATAGCCGAGCTGAAGATGCCGGACCTGAACGCAAACGATGTGGACGCTGCCATGAAGATCATCGCCGGCACCGCCCGCAGCATGGGAATCGTGGTGGAATAATGGCGAACAAGACGAGCAAGAGAATGAACGAAGCCCGCGCGGCAGTCGAGCGCGAGAAACTCTATACGCCTCTGGAAGCAGTGAAGCTGCTGAAAGGCCTGCCCTCGGCGAAGTTCGACGAGACCGTCGAGGTCCATTTCCGGCTGGGCGTCGATCCGCGCAAGGCGGACCAGATGATCCGCGGCACCACCATGCTTCCTCACGGCACCGGCAAGGAGATGCGCGTCTGCGTCTTCGCCGAAGGTGACAAGGAGAAGGAAGCTAAGGACGCCGGCGCCGATGTAGTCGGCGGCGACGAGCTGGCCAAGAAGATTGAGGGCGGCTGGTTCGATTTCGATGTCTGCATCGCAACTCCGGACATGATGAAGGTCGTGGGTAAACTGGGCCGGGCGCTCGGTCCCCGTGGCCTGATGCCGAATCCCAAGGCCGGCACCGTGACTTTTGACATCGGCAAGGCTGTGAGTGACGCCAAGGCCGGCAAGGTGGAGTACCGCACCGACCGCACCGCCATCGTCCATATGGCGATAGGCAAAGCATCTTTTTCCGAGTCGGACCTGCTGGATAACTACGGCATGGTAATCGACGAGATCATCAAGGCCAAGCCGGCCTCGGCCAAGGGCCGTTACATCAAGAGCATCGCCATGACGACCACCATGGGTCCCGGTGTGCATGTGGACTCGACGATCGTCAGGGATTTTCAGGAAGCGTAACCTGGGGTCTGGCCCCAGCAACTGAATAGCACCAGAGAAAGCCGGTGCCCGTTCCTCAAGGGATGGGTCTAAGGGGCCAAAGGCCCGCCCGCCGAGGTGGAAGACGAAGGAAACCCGAAGTGAGCCCAGGCTTGCGGCGGGAGCCCGGACGGTCTGCCTCAGCGAGGCAGACTTTTTATTTTTTCCGGGAGGTGAGAGATGAAAAGAGAGGATAAAGCAGCGAAGGTAGCCGAATTGACGGAGCTGGCCAAGAACAGCAACGCCATGCTGGTCGCCGACTATCGCGGCATCTCGGTCGCTGAAGCACGCCAGATCAGGAACGAGCTGCGCGAGGCAGGCGCCCATTTCGAGGTCACCAAGAACACCCTGATGATGCGCGCCGTCGACGAAGCGGACGCATCTGAGATGAAGGAGTATCTGACCGGGCCTTCCGCCGTCGCTTTTTGCGGCGAGGACACGGTGAATCCTGCGAAAGTACTGATGAAGTTCTCCAAGGAGATCAAGCCGTTCGAGGTCAAGGGCGGCCTGCTGGAGGGCAAGCTCATCGATGTGGACAAGATCAAGTTCCTGGCCTCGTTGCCGCCGCGCGAAGTGTTGCTAGCTCAGCTGCTAGGCGCGATGCAGGGTCCGATCCGCGGCCTGGCGACTGTCTGTGCAGGTCCGATCCGCGGACTGGTCACGGTCCTGCAGAGGATCCAGGAGCAGAAGGAAGCGGCGTAGGGGCCGGCTGGCGCCTAGGTCAAATCATAAAAACATAAAATCTGGAGGAACGATGGCAGTTGATACACTCATAGAAGAGATCAAGAAGCTTAGCGTTACCGAGCTGGCCGAGCTGGTCAAGGCTCTTGAGGAAGAGTTCGGCGTCAGCGCCGCGGCTCCGGTGGCCATGATGGCCGGTCCCGCCGCTGGTGGCGGCGAGGCTGCAGGTGCGGCTGAGGAGCAGAGCGAGTTCGATGTCATCCTCGCGGTTGTCGGCGACAAGAAGATCCAGGTCATCAAGGAAGTCCGCGCCGTCACCGGCCTGGGCCTCAAGGAAGCCAAGGAAGTCGTTGATGGCGCTCCCAAGCCCATCAAGGAGAAAGTCGCCAAGGAAGAAGCTGACGACATCAAGGCCAAGCTCGAAGCGGTCGGCGCCACGATCGAGATCAAGTAGTTCGGCGCCTGCCGTCACAGCGCTGCAGCTGGCAGGCCAGCTTCAACAGGTTGCAGCGTCATATGTAATTCAGACAGGGCGGGCCCGTAGGGCCCGCCCTGATTTTTCCCTTTTGCCGGGCCAGCCTCTGACTTGAATCCAGCAAAATCAATGGTTTGACTGTATAATGATTAAACTAGCGTTATTTCCCTTTCTCACTCTCTTTGAAGGACCCTTCTGCGAGGAAAATCTAATCGACACGGGCATCGCCGGAAATCAATAACTGAATCACGAAAACTGGAATCCCTGTGCAGAAGTACCACGATTTAATCGAAAGCAATATCACCCTGATCATCTTTGCGTACGGCCTTACCTATTTTTCCGCTGGCCTGGCTATCGCCCTGCAGCCGCTGCAGTTGAGCAAGTTCCGCCTCGCGCGGTATCTCTGGATGCTCGCAGCGTTCGGTATTATCCACGGGATAGCGGAATGGGGTGACATCTTCATTCCGATCCAGAGCCCCTATCTGTCTGAATTCTGGATATTCCGGTTGCAGGATTTTCAGTTTATCGCCTGGGCGGTTTCCTACATATTCCTTCTGCAATTCGGCGCCACCATCACGGGATACCATCTTTCGCTGAATCAGTCAGTCAGGTCGACCATACTACGGCTCCTGCCTTTCTGGGGCATGGCCGTGACGATAATCGGCGTTTTCGTGGTTCCCCATCCCTACGAGGAGAGCTTCATCAGGTACACTCTCGGTTTTCCTGCAGCTGTCCTGACTGCCGTTGCTTTCCTGGCGGAGCGGCGCACTTTTACCGCTTACAAGGCATCTTCAAGGATATACATATCCCTGATCGCGATCGCCTTCGGCTTTTACGCGGTACTAGGCGGCCTGACAGTTCCCGAACATGGCATGCCAGGCCTGGGATGGCTGCATTATGAGAACGTGTTCTCTTATTCTCTGATGCCGATCTATTTCTGGCGGATGCTAATCGGTTTATGCATCACCATACTGATCATCCGCACGCTCCATATGTTCGACCTCGAGTACCGTGAGCGGCTGGAGGTAGCCGAAGGGGAGCGGGCGCTTGCCGTGGAGCGCCAGCGGATAGCCCGTGATCTTCATGATGGCGTCGTGCAGGCGATCTATGCTACCGGACTGCAGCTCCAGGTCGCCGAGAATAACGTGACAACCAGGCCTGAAAGGACAACGCTGCTGATACAGGGTGTACTTGGCCAGCTCAACGATGTGATCACCAACATCCGCAGGTACATTTACAACCTGGCAGTGGCTGGGGAGGACGAAGCCGGATTTGAAAAATACATTAACAAGATCATCGATGATTTTTCCGCCGCCAGCTCGATTCCAGTCAGTCTTCGGATAGAGGGCAAGCGGGTCGAACTGACTCCAAAACAGAAGCAGAACATCGCTTTCATCACCCAGGAATGTCTCAGTAACGTCTTGAAACATTCAGGGGCGTCCCAGGCAGAGATCAGATTCGATTTCACGCCGGAGGCGCTCGTCTTCTCAGTCCGGGACGATGGCTCGGGCTTCCTGGGAGACAGGCAACAGCCGGCAACTGACAAAAGTGGGAGGGGCATCAGGGGTATGAGGGAAAGGGCGCAAGCCATCGATGCCGATATGGTAATCAGCGGCAATGCCAGCGATGGCGGAACCCTGGTTTCGGTAACAATCCCCTATAAGAAGGCAAGAGGTTTCTCATGATGGTCTTTTCTGGAACAGGCCCGGTCAAGATACTCATCGTCGATGATCACCAGGTCGTCAGAATGGGATTGCGGACGCTGCTGGAACACCAGGGTGGCCTGAAAGTCGTCGGCGAGGCGGGAACGGCCGCCGAAGCCATCGAGATGGCGCAGTCGCTGCAACCGGATCTCGTCCTGATGGATGTACGCCTGCCAGATCAAAGCGGCATCGAGGCCTGCCGGCAGATCCGGTCTGCCGATCCCGGCATCCGGGTTCTGATGCTGACTTCCTATTCCAGCGACGAGGCAATATTCGCGGCCACCATGGCCGGCGCCTCGGGCTATCTGCTCAAACGGCTGGATGCGGAGCAGCTGTATACGTCGATCATCGCCATCGGCCAGGGGCAGACGCTTTTGGATCCGACCCTCAGCGAAGCGGTAGTCAAGAGGGTCAAGGAGATCAGCGAGGGTGAGCCCAGCCGCGGAGTCGATGCCCTGACCGAGAGAGAAAGAGAAATACTGAAACTCATCGCCGACGGTCTGACGAACAAGGAGATAGCGGACAGGATCAATCTTGGCGAGAAGACCGTACGGAACCATATAACCACGATCTTCATGAAGCTCGGCGTCTCACACCGTACCCAGGCGGCTATCCATTACCTGAGCAGGAATCCGTCGGATCTGGAATAAAACTGAATGGAGTGATCAGAACGGAAGCTTCAGATAACAGCCAGGACACCACGGAAGAAGAGATCTGGACTCTGGAAGAAGCTTATTTCACGAACCTGTACAAAGCGGAGCATGCCGCTGTTCTCAGTGTTCTCCATAAGCGATTCCTCGCCTGGCCCGATTCCATGGAGCAACCGATCGACGTGGAGGGCAGCGCCCGCTTCATGAGGCGCCTGGCGCCGGAACCGACTTCCTGCTCCATCAGGATCGAAAGGGAAGGCATCAGGGTGCTCGGGGGCATCGCGCTGACTCAGTTCAAAGTCCATGTCAGCGATGGTGAGGCCGCTGCCGCAGGCAATGTGCGGTCGTCGCGGATAACCCACACCTGGGTGAAAGACGGCGAAAGCTGGAAACTGCTGGGCGGAATGAGCTGCGACCTATGAGACAGCCAGCCGAATCACTTGAGTCGATTCCGGGGGTAGGGCCGAAGATCGCACAGAAATTGCGACTGATCGGCGTCACCCGTGTGAGCGACCTCGATAATGCCGATCCTGAAGAGCTCTACGGTAAACTCGAAAAAACCATGGGAACGCATATAGATCCGTGTGTACTTTACGTGTTCAGAACCGCGGTCTACTTCGCGAGCGAGCAAAGGCACGACCCCGAGAAGCTTAAATGGTGGAACTGGAAAGATGCTGTCTGATGACGGTCTTTGTCTCTCCGATCCCAGTAGCGCGCCGGTTATGTAATATCCACTGAGATTCCAGCTTCCCTCTTTTCGTGTTTAAAACCCCGCGAATCCGGAAAACACAATCGGGCGTGGGCTGTGAGCCGCTGACAGCCTGAACGCAACAGGCAACCGATTCGCCAGGTGGAGGGCGCGCTATGCGTAAGTTCCCAAAGTCCAGCAACGTCCCCCAAGCCCAAGCCTTGCTTCTGAAAACCCCTTATGTTATATTTCCTTGTTCGTGCCTGGGCACGGGTCCTATTTCCCTGCAATAAACCCATCCTCGAGGGGTGAGCCTTTTTGGAGCAACTTTCTGATTACGCTGTGAGTCCCCGCCAACGGAGAACCTTCTCCAAGCTAGAAAAGATTTTAGAGGTACCCAACCTCATCGATATCCAGAAGCAATCTTATGCGTGGTTCCTTGACGAGGGCGTCCGCGAGACCATCGCCGACATCTCTCCGATAGAGGACTACACCGGCACCCTTGCCGTCGAATTCGGTGAACATCATTTCGAGCCGCCTTCAAGCACCATCGAAGAATGCCGTGACAAGGACGGCAACTACTCGGCGCCCCTGTTCATGACTATCAGGTTCATCAACAAGGAGACCGGCGAGATCCGTGAGCAGTCTGTGTTCATGGGCGATTTCCCCATGATGACCGAGTGGGGCACCTTCATCATCAACGGAACCGAGCGCGTGGTAGTCACGCAGCTGGTCCGTTCGCCGGGCGCCTACGTCATGGAGCCCAAGGACAACACCAAGCAGATGTTCGTGGCCAACCTGATGCCGTCGCGAGGCTCCTGGCTGGAGCTGGAGATCGACAAGAAGGGCATCGTCAACGTCCGCATCGATCGCAAGCGCAAGCTGCCGGTCACCGTGCTTCTGCGGGCGCTGGGCTATGGCTCCGACGAAGATATAGTCAAGCTGTTCAAGCTTGAGAAGAAGACCCGCAAGAAGGAAGGCCGCGAGGAGACCGAGTGGATCTGGGGCTCCGGCAAGGAATCGATCTACATCCAGAAGACCCTGGAGAAAGACACGACCGACAGCCAGGAAGCGGCCCTCGTCGAGCTCTTCAAGAAGCAGCGTCCCGGCGAGCCGCCGACGCTGGAGAGCTCCAAGTCGCTGATCAAGGCGCTCTTCTTCGATCCCAAGCGTTACGATCTGACCAAGGTCGGCCGCTACAAACTGAACACACGCCTGGGCCTCAACGTGAAGCCCACCGTGCGTACGCTGACCAATGACGACATCCTCGAGCTGATCCGGGCGCTGATCATCCTGCCGGAGAAGCTGGAGATACCGGAAGACACCGTCGATTTTGCCGCCGAGGCCAAGGGGATGCCCCGCGAGGAGATAACCCACGACCTCGACGAGTATGAGCACTTCGGCAACCGCCGCCTGCGCACCGTCGGCGAACTGGTTCAGGAAGCCTTCCGCATCGGCCTCTACCGCATGGAGCGGGTCGTCAAGGAGCGCATGACCACCGAGGACGTCGACGCGATCACGCCTCAGCATATTATCAATATCCGGCCGGTAGTCGCCGCCCTCAAGGAATTCTTCGGCTCTTCGCAGCTGTCGCAGTTCCTGGATCAGACCAATACCCTGGCGGCCCTGACTCACCGCCGCCGTCTGAGCGCCCTGGGCGCCGGCGGACTGACGCGCGAGCGTGCTCCCATCGAAGTGCGCGACGTCCACCCGACTCACTACGGACGCATGTGCCCCATCGAGACGCCGGAAGGACCGAACATCGGCCTCATCGGCTCACTCTCGTCGTTCGCCACGGTCAACGAGTTCGGCTTCATCCAGACTCCTTACCGCAAGGTGGAGAAGGGCAGGGTCACCGACGAGATCATCTACCTGGACGCCAGCGAAGAAGACAAGTATGTCATCGCCCAGGCGAACGCCGAGTTCGATCCCAAGACCGGCAAGTTCCCGGCCGACGCCTCGGTGCTGGCCCGTACCCGCGACGGCGAAGTAGTCACCGTCCCGCCCAAGGAACTCGACTTCATGGACGTCTCGCCGCAGCAGATCGTATCGGTGGCGACGGCGCTGGTCCCGTTCCTCGAGCACAACGACGCCAACCGCGCCCTCATGGGCTCGAACATGCAGCGCCAGGCAGTGCCTCTGCTGGTCTCGGAGGCGCCGCTGGTCGGCACCGGCATCGAGTTCCGCGCCGCCATCGACACCGGCGACGTCATCCTGGCCAAGAACTCCGGCAAGGTGAAGGAGATCGACGGCGCCCATATAGTAGTCGAGTCCAGCAAGGGCGATGACAGCTATGTACTTTCCAAGTTCACCCGTACCAACCAGGGCACGCTGATGCATCAGAGGCCGCTGGTGATCGAGGGCGAGCGCGTCAAGAAGGGCGCAGTCCTGGCCGACGGCGCCTCGACCGACATGGGTGAGATGGCGCTGGGCAAGAACCTGCTGGTCGCCTTCATGAGCTGGGAAGGCTACAACTTCGAGGATGCCATCATCCTCAGCGAGCGGCTGGTCAAGGACGACGTCCTTTCATCCATTCATATCGAGGAATATGAAGTCGAGGCCCGGAGCACCAAGCTGGGCGACGAAGAGATAACCCGTGATATCCCCAACCGTAGTGAAGAGTCCCTGGCAGACCTTGACGAAGACGGCATCATCCGCGTCGGCGCCGAGGTCAACTCGGGCGACCTGCTGGTTGGTAAGGTGACTCCCAAGGGTGAGACAGAACTCACCGCCGAGGAAAAACTGATCCGCGCCATCTTCAAGGAGAAGGCGCGCGAAGTGCGCGACACCTCGCTCAAGGTTCCCCACGGTGAAGGCGGCCGCGTCATCGACGTGAAGATATTCTCGCGCGACAACGGCGACGACCTCGCTCCGGGAGTCAACAAGCTGGTCCGTGTGTACGTGGCCAAGAAGCGCAAGATCTCCGAGGGTGACAAGCTCGCCGGCCGCCACGGCAACAAGGGCGTCATCTCCAAGATCGTCCCCGAAGAGGACATGCCGTTTCTCGAGGACGGAACGCCGGTTGACATCATCCTCAACCCGCTGGGCGTCCCATCCCGTATGAACATCGGGCAGATCCTGGAGACGCACCTGGGCTGGGCCGCTTCACGCGGCTGGGATGACGGCGAAGGCTTCACCAAGCCGGTACACGTGGCTACGCCGGTATTCGACGGCGCCTCACTCGGTGAGGTCGAGGAAGCGCTGATCAAGTGCTACGAGCAGGACCCGGAGAAGAAGATCACCTATACGTACGATAACGACGAACCCAATCCGGCCTCGGGCAAGGTGAAGCTCTACAACGGCCTCACCGGCGAGCCCTACGGCGACAAGATCACGGTCGGCTACATGTATATCCTGAAACTGCTCCATCTGGTGGACGACAAGATCCACGCCCGTTCCACCGGCCCCTACTCGCTGGTCACCCAGCAGCCTCTGGGCGGCAAGGCTCAGTTCGGCGGCCAGAGGTTCGGAGAGATGGAGGTCTGGGCGCTGGAAGCTTACGGAGCGGCCCATACCCTGCAGGAGATGCTGACCATCAAATCGGATGACACCATCGGCCGGGTCAAGGCCTACGAGGCCATCGTCAAGGGCGAGAACATCCCCGAGCCGAACATCCCCGAGTCCTTCAAGGTACTGCTGAAGGAGATGCAGAGCCTGGGCCTCGATGTAGGCATCGAGACCGACGAGGGCGAGAGCGTCGAGATGATCGAGGAAGACGACGAGCTGCGCCGTGCCGCCGAGGAACTCGGCATCGACCTGTCGCAGGGGCTGAAGAAGAAGGAAGCTCCGCTGGACGAGGAAGAAGCGGAAGCAGAGGACATCATGGCCGCCGACCAGGAGCTCTCAGAAGCGCCGGCTCCGGAAGAAGAGGTCGAGGTTGAATAATATTAACGTCAAAAATCCAGACTCCGGGAGGAACTGTTGCTAGACATCAATAATTTTGATGCCATCCGGATAGGCCTCGCGTCTTCCGAGAAGATCAGGGCCTGGTCTTCAGGCGAGGTCACCAAGCCAGAGACCATCAACTACCGTACTCTCAAACCCGAGAAGGACGGACTCTTCTGCGAGCGCATCTTCGGCCCCACCAAGGACTGGGAATGCTACTGCGGCAAGTACAAGAGGGTCCGCTACAAGGGCATCATCTGCGAACGCTGCGGCGTCGAGGTGACGAGGTCCAAGGTGCGCCGCGAGCGCATGGGCCACATCGACCTGGCCGCGCCGGTCTCACACATCTGGTTCTTCAAGGGCGTTCCCTCGCGCATGGGTTACCTGCTCGACATCGCCCCCAAGGAGCTGGAGAAGGTGCTGTACTTCGCCGGTTCCATCGTCACTTTCGTCGATCACGAGAAGCGCGCTGCCGACGCCGAGGTCCTGCAGGAGAAGGTCAACGCGGCCATCGAGCAGATCCACGCTGACAAGCAGGAGCGTATCGCCGACCTCGAAGCCGCGTTGGAGCGCCGCATGCGGGTGCTCGACGGCGAGGCCACCGCTGACGAGGTCGAGGACGAAGCCCTCGCGATCTACGGCAGCACCGAGAAAAAAGACCGCAAGCTCACCAAGAAGGAGACCGAGCAGAAGCGGGCAGCGATCGAGAAAGAGATCACCGAAGACATCAAGGACACGGCGGAATACGCCGAGGAGCAGGCCGCTCGCCTGCTGGTCATCTGGGAGGAATTCCAGAAGCTGGAAGTCCAGCAGATCGTCGGCGACGAGCAGCTCTTCCGCGAGCTCAAGGACAAGTTCGGCAGCCCCTTCGGCTTCGGCAGTTACTTCCGGGGCGGCATGGGCGCCGAGGCCATCCGCGAGCTCCTTGAGCAGGTCGACCTGGAGAAGGAAGTCGACGCGCTCAATGACGGAGTGCTTAACACCAAGGGACAGAAGCAGCAGCGGTCGCTCAAGCGCCTCAAGGTGGTCGACGCCTTCCTGCGCTCCGGCAACAAGCCCGAGTGGATGGTGCTGGAATCGGTGCCGGTCATCCCGCCGGAACTGCGCCCGATGGTGCAGCTGGACGGAGGCCGTTTCGCCACCTCCGACCTCAACGACCTTTACCGGCGTGTCATCAACCGGAACAACCGCCTCAAGCGGCTTCTGGACCTGGGCGCGCCCGAGATCATCGTCAACAACGAGAAGCGCATGCTGCAGGAAGCAGTGGACGCTCTCTTCGACAACGGCCGCCGTGGCCGGGCCGTCACCGGTCCGGGCAACCGGCCGCTGAAGTCGCTTTCCGACATGCTCAAGGGCAAGCAGGGACGCTTCCGCCAGAACCTGCTCGGCAAGCGCGTCGACTACTCCGGCCGTTCGGTGATCGTCGCCGGCCCCAAGCTGAGGCTGCACCAGTGCGGTGTGCCGAAGCTGATGGCGCTGGAGCTGTTCAAGCCGTTCATCATGAGCCGCCTGGTCGAGCGCGACCGGGTCCAGAACATCAAGGCTGCCAAGAAGATGGTGGAGAGCATGGTCCCCGAGGTCTGGGACGTGCTCGAGGAAGTCATCTCCGAGCATCCGGTGATGCTTAACCGCGCGCCGACCCTGCACCGGCTGGGAATCCAGGCCTTCGAGCCGATCCTGGTCGAGGGCAAGGCCATCCAGATCCATCCGCTGGTCTGTGCCGCCTTCAACGCCGACTTCGACGGCGATCAGATGGCCGTGCACGTGCCGCTGTCCGCCGAGGCCCAGGCCGAGGCGCGCATACTGATGCTCTCATCAAACAACATCCTGTCGCCGGCCCATGGCCGGCCGCTGGCGGTGCCTTCCCAGGACATGATCCTCGGCACTTACTTCCTCACTTATTGTGCGAAGGACGTCAGTACGCTCGACCCGCAGAAGATGAAGCCGGTGCCGCCGGTTTACGGCACGGCTGACGAAGTCCTGCGCGCGGTGGACGAGAAGGCCATCCACCTTCAGGCTGTGATCAGGCTGCGGCGGGGTGATGAGAAGATACTGACGACAGCGGGCCGGGCGATATTCAACGCCGAACTCGACGATTGCCTTGAAGACTTCCTCGGGGAGGAATACGACCTGACCGGCCGCACCTTCGTCAACTACACCGTCGACAAGAAGAAGATGAATAACCTGATCGCCGACCTGATCAACCAGTACGGCACTGTCGCCGTAGCGCAGTTGCTTGACGTGATCAAGACGCTCGGATTTCGCTACGCCACCGGTTCCGGTGTGACTGTCGGCAAGAACGACATCGTCATCCCGCCGGAAAAGGCCGGCATCCTCGACAGTTACGAGGAGATGGTCAAGGAGATATATACGCAGTACGACCGCGGGTTCATCACCGAGGGCGAGCGCCATGAGCTGGTCGTTGAGAAATGGCACGAGGCGACCGACGCGGTGGCTGAGGCCATGGACAAGAACCTCTACGAGCTCAATCCGCTCTACATGATGGCCAATTCAGGAGCCCGTGGTAATCCCGATCAGATGCACCAGCTGGCCGGTATGCGCGGACTCATGCTCAATCCGAAGGGTGAGACCATGGAGCGCCCGGTAAAGGCGAGCCTGATGGAGGGCATGAGCGTGCTCGAGTTCTTCATCTCCACCCACGGTTCCCGCAAGGGCCTGGCGGATACCGCCCTGAGGACTGCTGACTCCGGTTACCTGACCAGGCGACTGGTGGACGTGGCCCAGGACGTGATCATCCGCGAGGAAGACTGCGGAACCGAGGAATACCTTGAGCTGCCGCTGCGCCTGGAAGACAGGAAGAACAAGACCACCAGGTTGAACGACAACCTGCTTGGGCGCGTGCTGGCCCAGGAGATACCCGGCAAGCGCAAGCCTGCCGTCATCGCTGAAAAAGGCCAGGAACTCTCGTCAACCCTGCTCCGCGAGATCGATGAGGTCCACGGAGACAAGGAAGGCTTCATAATCCCGGTCCGCTCGGTCCTCAAATGCGAGGCCGAGGTGGGTATCTGCTCGCATTGTTACGGACGCAACCTGGCTTCCGGCGAACTGGCCGAGCTGGGAGACGCAGTGGGCATCATCGCCGCCCAGTCCATCGGCGAGCCGGGCACCCAGCTGACCATGCGTACCTTCCACCGCGGCGGCATCGCCGGCCGCGACATCACCCACGGTCTGCCGAGGGTCGTCGAGCTGTTCGAGGCCCGCAAGCCGAAAGGCCAGGCCAAGATCGCTGAGATCGCCGGCAAGGTCGAGGTCGTGACCAAGGACGACGACAGCCGCAAGGTGCTCATCAAGGGCAAGGACGACGAGAAGAGCTACACCTTCCCCCGTGGCACCAAGCTGCTGATCAAGGACGGCGACAAGATCGAGATGGGCACCCAGCTGGAAGACGGGCCGCTCTATCCGCCGGACCTGGTGGCCTTCAGGGGCAACACCGAGACCGAGCTCTATCTGGTCAACGAGGTACAGAGGGTCTACAAGCAGCAGGGTGTGGACATCAACAACAAGCATATCGAACTGGTTGTCCGCCAGATGATGAAGCGCGTGCGGATCGAGGCGCCAGGCGACACCGGATTCATGTACGGCCAGCTGGCTGAGAAGGTCAAGTTCAAGCAGGCCAACGAGAAGGCCGTTGCGGCTGGCGGCGAGGCCGCTACGCCGGAACAGGTCATCATGGGTATCACCAAGGCCTCGCTGGCGACTGAGAGCTTCCTGTCGGCGGCTTCCTTCCAGGAGACCACCAAGGTGCTCACCGACGCCGCCATCGAGGGCAAGGTCGATCACCTGCTGGGACTCAAGGAGAACGTCATCATCGGCAAGCTGATACCAGCCTCCACCGGTCTCAGGCGTTACCGCACCCTGGAGATATTCTCCACGGTCGAGCCGGAGGAGCAGGATCTGCTGCCTATCGGCGCCGATGTGGAAGAAGCCGGCTAAAGACTGGGCTAGCGGCAAGCCGGCCTGGAGGCAGTAGAATCGTCTATGGCTGCAAAGGCAGCAGGATGGACATGCTGAACCGGCTACATTAGCGGAGACGATTCATACATAGAACAATCAGGGGCGCGCCTTCGGCGCGCCCCTTCCATTCCCCCAAAAAACCCTGGAATAAAAAATCCTCATTCGGGCATATACCTGCGACAGGTTTTTCCAGGATTGGATCTGACGAGAATCACTGATCTGATCAAATGGGCGAGAGGAGAACAAGATGAAGACCAGCATCGTAGCATTGCTCATAGGAGTTGCAGTCATGGGTGCGGTAGCCCTGATCGTGAGGCACAGGCATCATTCAGACGAAAATCCCATGATCTAGCCAGATTCCCAGAGAGTCCCGGACAAAGGAAATAATATGAAGAACGCTGTGATCGTTGTCGTGATAATCGTGGCGATATTCGCAGTTGCCGCGGGAGTGGGGCTGGCCTTCAGGGAAGAAAGCAAACCTGCGGCGCCGGTGGCCACAACCCCATCGACCCAGCAGCTCCAGGAACAATACGAGCAGGACGTGCAGGCGCTCAAGGACGCGGTAGCTGAGTTCCAGAACGCGGATACTTATGTCAGCACTGATAGCATCAAGAGCGTTTTTGCTGATGTCGAGGACAACTACAACGCGGCTGTCTCCTCGGGCAAAAAGGTGAAAGATGCGAAAATATCAGAGCTCGACAAAGCCTATAACAACCTGAAGGACGCCATAGACAGCGCTGTCGGCGATTCGAATCAGAGCCTCACACAGAAAGTGGATTCAGTGAAAACGGCACTGAATGCCTTCGTCGAGGAGCTGAAGCAGATCTAATACGCGCAGATCAGAACCTCCGACCTGAGCAGCCCCTATCTCAAGCCCTGGGAAATATATCCCAGGGAAATGCCGGATTGTTTTTTTCTAAAAGGAAAGTAAGATAATTGATAACATAGCACTCTGGTAACACTTCGAACTCCCCCAGTGAGATGTGACCTTTGATGAGCTGACCGTATACTGGGGGATGTGATGAACAGATATACTGGTGACGCGCCAGCAAAAGGGCGACGGCATCGAGTCCGCCGTCCCCGGCTCGGACTTCCTTCTTTATTATCTCCAGTTTTCGGTACTACTTCACCCTCACCCGACTTTGGCATATTTCCTGGTTATCAGCGCTTCTATACCGCCGAAGAATCTATAGAGAGCCCTTTCAGCGGTCCAGAGGATGATGCTCATGGAATGCTCCAGGAGCTTGTACACCCCAGAGGCAAGTACCCCATTCCAGTCATTGCAGTGATGCTGTTTTTTATTTGCCCATGTCTGCAGGCGATGTGATGAAAAGCAAGTGGCTATCATATCCGGCTCTGCTGGCAGCCTTCACGGCGGCCTACGCGATCGCGGCGGCGATCGGTTATTCCATGCAGGTTGACGATACCTTTGTCTCCCCGGTCTGGCCAGCCGCCGGTATCGCCCTGGCGGCTCTGCTGACCCGAGGTTATCGGATCTTCCCCGCTATCTTCGTGGGCGCATTCATGGCCCAGCTGGCGGCCCTGAGCTCTTCTATGGCTATCTCCACGACGTCCATGGTCCTGATCTCGCTGATGGTGGCAGTTGGATGCACAGCTTCGGCGCTGGCCGGGGCATTCCTGATCAATACCTTCATCGGGAAACGCAACATCGTCGAGACCGTGGTGGACGTCGTCAAGTTCGTGGCGCTGGCAGCTATCGGCAGCACGGCGATCGGCGCGACTGTGACCACGCTGGCCCTGGGCTTCGGCGGCATCATCCCCTGGAGTGAATACGGATACCTCTGGTGGACCTGGTGGACCGGGGCGGGTGTCGGCGTTCTGCTGGTGGTTCCTGTGATGGTGACCTGCTGCATCTCGCCCAAGTGCATCAAGTCATCCAGGCGCGTCGTTGAAGCAGTGCTCTTTATCGCCTTCTTCTTCATCACCCACCAGCTGGCGGTGGGAGCCTGGTGGCCTCAGCTGGTGGATACCCATCCACTGGACAACATCCTGGCGTCCTTCTTCATCTTCCTGTTGCTGCTGGCGGTCATCAGGTTCGAGCAGCTGGGGTCCACGGTGTTCGTCTTTTTCGCATGGGCGCTGCTGATCTGGGACACCAGCAGGGGGCTCGGGCCGTTCGTCTCCGATTCCTCCGTGGAATCGCTGCTGACCCTGGAGCATTCGATGGGCCTTCTGGCCGTGTTCCTCATGGTGCTGACCGCGACCATGAACGAGCACGGCGACGTGGTGCGAAAGCTTCGAAAATCGAGGGACGAGCTTGAGAAGCGGGTAAGGGAGCGAACCGAGCAGCTGTCGGATGCCAACGAGGAACTGGAGAGTGAGATCGCGGTCAGGATCCGGGCCGAGGAGCAGATCAGGGAGGCAGGCGAGAAACTGAAGGCTCAGTATAAGGGGATCCCGATCCCCACGTATACCTGGCAGAGGGTGGATGATGATTTCGTGCTCGTTGACTTCAACGACGCCGCTGAGGAGATCACTCATGGCGGCATCATCAAGCTGATAGGACAAAGCGTCGCGACCCTGTATAGCGACAGGCCGGATATCCAGGCCGACATGGAAAAATGCTACCGTGAAAAAACCGTCATCAAGCGCGATTTCGAATATCAGTTACGGTCAACCGGGAAGAACCAGTACCTGTCCACCAGCTATGCCTTCGTTCCTCCGGACCTTGTCCTGGCCCATGCCGAGGACATAACCGACCGCAAGCGGGCCGAAGAGCAGGTCATAATGCAGAGCAAGGTCCTTGAGGAACGCAATTCAGACCTGGCTGCCCTTTACGAAGTCTCGACAGCCATCAGCCGGACGATCGACCTGAAGCAGCTGCTGATGGATGTTCTCAAGACGATTACCAGCCTGGACCTGTTCAAAGTGGAGAAGAAGGGCGGCGTGCTCATCGTCGAGGGCGACCGCATGCATCTGGCGGCTCACCTGGGTCACCCCGAAGAATTCATAGAGCTGCACCGCAAGATGAAGGTCGGCGACTGTCTATGCGGGCTGGCCGCGAAGACGGGCGAGATCATCGTTTCCGGCAACTCCGAGCACGATAAGAACCACAGCTTCCACTACCCGGACATGAAGCCTCACGGCCATGTTATCGTGCCTCTTAAGGTCGCAAACAGGGTCGTCGGCGTCTCTTATTTCTACTTCCCCGCGGATTTCCAGATAAGCCAGCGCCAGCTCGAGCTGCTTTCGACCATCGGCAACCAGCTTGGCATCGCCATCGAGAATTCGAGGCTGTTCGAGGAGACCAGGAGGCTATCATTGCACGATTCGCTGACAGGGCTGGCGAACCGGAACCTCATGAACGTCGAGCTGACCAGGACCTTCGCCGAATCGCGCCGGTCGGGGCAACCGCTTTCCCTGATAATGATGGACCTCGATTATTTCAAGCAGCATAACGACACCTACGGCCATGCCGCCGGAGACAGGTTGTTGCGCGACATCGCCCAGATCACGAAGAGGGAGATCAGGGGCGCTGACATCGCGACCCGCTACGGCGGCGAAGAATTCCTGATAATCCTCCCGAATACAGGTATCGAAAAAGCATATGAGGTCGCCGAGCGGCTGCGGGCCGCCATAAGCAGCAAACCATTCTATTTCAACGGCGGCCCCCCCATCCATATAACCGTGAGCCTTGGGGTCGCTGAAAGGTCTGGAGACATGACGAGTCCCGACCGGCTGGTGATGATGGCCGATGACGCCCTCTATGAGGCCAAAAAAGGCGGCAGGAATTGCATACGGGTCTGGTCCCCTAGCTGCAATTTCTCCTGATACGCGGCCATCCCCCAAGATAGGGGTTTTCATCCATGGACGGGGGTTTTTTTAGGGTGATAATTGAATAGAAGGGTCGTATCATGACCAACCCAGGGAAAAAGGCAGCAGCAAAAAAAGCGCCGGCAGAACTACCGCCGGATACCGGATACAGTTCCCAAAAACTTTTCGTGGATGGAGTGATCGGCTGCTTCTCCTTCGATTTCGACGGTAAGATACTCTGGAGCAACAGCCGCGTTTCTGAACTCCTCGATTATCCGCAATCGCACCTCTCTGGTTTGACACTCATCGACCTGTGTTGCGAGCGTCCCCACGGCAAAACAAAGGCAAGGGAGATGCTCCAGAAGTTCCAGGCGGGTGAGGCGATCCATGACGAACAGCTGCAGATGTGCAAGTCAGACGGAACTCCCGTCTGGGTGAGCCTGAACATCAACGCGACCATCGATGCCGACGGGCGGGTGTTTCAGGGCAGTTCGACGATCACCGACATTTCGGAGCACAAGAGGACCGAGGAGGTCCTCAAGCGTAACTTCGACGCCCAGAAGGCGATCGATTCCATCCTGCAGCTGTCTCTCGGCGAACTCGGCGTCAAGGAGATCCTCGACAACACTCTGAGCATGCTTTTCACCATACCCTGGCTAGCGGTCGAATCGAAGGGCTCCATCTTCCTCATGGACGAGGCCGGAGACCTGGTCATGGTCTCCAGCTATGGCATGTCGGACGCCATCATACAGGCATGCGCTCACATATCCCTCGGCACCTGTCTTTGCGGCCGCGCGGCCCAGTCGGGTGAGGTCGTCTATGCGGCGCAGATAGACGAACGGCACGACATCCTCTACGACGATATCACACCGCACGGCCACTACTGCCTGCCGATGATCTCACGCGGCAAAGTGATCGGCATCCTGAACTGCTATCTGGAAGCGGGGCACGAAAGTGATGAGACCGAAGTCCGTTTCCTTTCCTCTGTCGCCGGGGTCCTGGCCGGTGTCATCGAGCGCCGGCGGGTCGAGGAAGAGCTGAAGAGGAGCGAGAGCTACACGCGTTCGCTGCTCAGGATCGGCAGGCATATGGAGCTGGCCAGGGACCACGTGGATATCCTCAAGGCCGCGAGCCTCGAGGTCAAAAAGATCATGGGCTTCAACTCGACCTGGCTGGCCCTGTCGGACTCCGCCCGGAAGGAGGTCGACATCATCACCATCGCCGGCGGCCTGGAGGAGATCGAAAAAAGTCTCAAAGGCGATGTGAAGCTGCATAAGGCGGTGAACCATTTCCCGGTCGAAGGTGACCGCCTGCTCGAAGAGATCATCTGGGATGAGAAGCCGGCAGTCATCGAAGAGGCCATCGACGACCCAAGGTTCAACCGGAAAGTCGTCGAGACGCTGAAGAACCGGACCATGATCTCGATACCGGTCGTACTCATGGATGGTTCGGTTGCAGTGGTCAACACCGGCTCGTTCGGCGACGAAGGGGCACACCTGCCCTCAGATGAGCAGCTGGAGTACTTCAAGTCGATGGCCAGCAGCATATCAGTGGTACTTGACCGCTTCCGCTTTCTGGAAGAGAGCGAGTCGGCGCGGGCGGCGCTGCAGAAAAGCGAAAGATATACGAGGTCCCTGCTGGATCTGGCCCAGGCGATGGAAAAAGCGCGCACACTGCCGGACATCGTCAAGGCCGCCCATGTGGAGATCCTGAAGCTGGTAGGATACCGATCGGCCTGGCTCTGTCTCGTTAAGGAGCCGAAAGAGGAAGCGCAGGTCCTGATCGTTACGGGGGACATGCCTGAAGCCAATTATCAGCTGGCGACTATCCCGGTCGCCGGCGATCGCATGATGGAAGAGATCGTCGAGGGTACGCACCCGGTGGTGGTGGAAGACGCCAGGACTGATCCCAGGGCGAACAAGAAGATGGTGGAGGCCACCGGAAACCGGACGATCGTCAATATCCCCAAAATCCTGATGGATGGTTCGCTGGGTGTGCTTGGTACCGGGACTTTTCTTGACGAGGGTGTGAAGCCTCCCACCGACCAAGAGCTGGATTACCTCGACTCCATGGCCAGCAGCATCTCCGTGGTGCTCGACCGTTTCCGGTTCCTCGAGGACAATGAACGTGCCCAGCAGGATCTGATGCGGGAGAAGAATTTCACCGACACGGCCATCAAGAACATACCGGGCATATTCTTCCTCAACCACAGGGAAAAGGGAATAGTCAAGTGGAATGTCAACCTCGAGACGATGACCGGTTTCACGGCGGAAGAGATAGCCGGCATGAGCCTGCTGGACTTCTTCGCCGACGAAGACCGGAAGAAGGTGTCCGGTTACCTGGAGGATATCTACGCGAAAGGCTTCGCCCGGGGAGAGGCGACGATCCTCAACCGGGACGGCCTGATGGTGCCGCTGTATGTTTCCGGCTCCCTGGTCGAGCTTGACGGCGAGAAATACGCGATCGGCTCCTGCATCGATATCTCCCAGCGCATCAAGGCTGAGACGGCCCTTCAGAAGAGTGAGGAGAAATACCGCTCACTTTTCGAGGAATCCCAGGATGTCGTCTTCATCAGCGACCTCGAAGGCCGCTTCCTGGACGTGAATCCCGCAGGCGTGAGGCTGTTCGGTTTTGATTCCGAGGAAGGGATGCTGAAATCAGACATGGGTCTTGCCCTTTACGCCGACGCGGGCGACCGCGAGACGATCAGGCGCATGATCGTGGAGCAGGGATTCATCAGCAATTACGAACTGCCGCTCAAGACGGTGAAGGGCAAGGAGCTCGTGGTATTCGTCACCGCCAACGCGGTGCGCAACGATATCGGCGACGTGATCGCCTACCGGGGCATCATCCGCGACATGACCAGCTACCGTAAACTCGAGGAACAGCTGGTGCAGTCCCAGAAGATGGAGAGCATCGGCAGGCTGGCAGGCGGTGTCTCCCACGACCTGAACAATTACCTCACCGCTATCCAGGGATATGCGGACCTCGCCCTGATGGAGGTTCCCGAAGACACTGAGGCGGCTGAGGACATGAGGGAGGTCCGGAAATCCTCGGACCGGGCGGTCGCCCTGACCAAGCAGCTGCTGCTTTTCAGCCGCCGTGAATCCATGGAGATCAGACCGGTCGAACTGAACGTCGTCGTCAGTGACCTGCTTAAGATGCTGGGGCAGCTGGTCGGCGAGCAGTTCAGGCTGAATGCGGCGCTGGCAGCGGATCTGATGATGATAAACGCCGACGCCGGCTATGTCGAACAGGTCATCATGAACCTGGTGGTCAATGCCAGGGACGCCATGCCCGGAGGCGGCGAGATCACAATCGGCACCGGGAACGCGGTCGTGGACGAGGCGTATACGAAACTGCATCCGGACGCTCGTCCGGGAGAATTCGTCTGCCTCACAGTCAGGGACACCGGGATCGGCATGGATGAGCGATTGATATCACATATCTTTGAGCCGTTCTACAGCACCAAGAAGACCGGCAAAGGCACAGGCCTCGGACTCTCCGTGGTCCATGGCATAATCTCCCAGCACGGTGGCTGGATTGATGTTGACAGTACACCTGGCGAGGGTTCAGTATTCAGGATCTACCTGCCGGCGGCTGTGCCTGGCGAAGTCGAGAAGGGATCTGATGAGAATACAGCCTTGCCGGCGGAGACACCGGGAATCGGTGAGAAGATCCTTCTGGTGGAGGACGATCATGTCGTGAGGTCGCTGACCCAGAAGCTGCTGGAAAAATGCGGCTACCAGGTGTGTCCGGCGCCAGACGCCGAGCAGGCACTCGATATCTTCGAGGAGCTGAACGGAGATTTCCGGATGGTGCTGAGTGATGTGGTCCTGCCTCATATGGACGGCATCCAGATGGCCGATCGGCTGCGCGGACTCAAGCCCGGCCTGCAGGTATTGCTGATGAGCGGCTACAGCGACGAATCCCGGAGGCAGCAGATCCGCGACAAGGGTTACGCCTTCATCCATAAACCCTATACGGTCCCGGACCTCAGGCAGACGGTCAAACGGGTTCTTGCGGATGAAGCCGGCAGGCGTCCTGTCTGACGGACGGTTCGCATCGTTTCCTGTATCTCGCCTGGCCGCCGCTGGCGTTCCCTCCAGTGCCGCCCCGATCAGCCCGATCAGAATCAAAGTTCCTTGACTCGCATTTAACCACTTGCTATACTCCCGTCTTGCGCTCCAAAGAAGGGCGCTTAAGTCTGTAAAGAACTGGGTAACAGAACCGAGCGCAGACTTCTCCGCAAGCCTAGGCGGCGGGGAAAATAAAGTCTGCTGCTCGTTCGTGTGTGTAAAAGGTTGAGATTTCCGCGGCGCGACGCGCCACAGGATGAGACAGGAAAAAGGAAAGTATGCCTACAGTCAATCAGCTGGTAAGGAAAGGCCGCAAGTCGACCGCCGAGAAATCCTCGACGCCGGCTCTCAAGGGCGCGCCACAACGCCGTGGCGTCTGCACCCGCGTCTACACGACCACGCCGAAAAAGCCGAACTCGGCCCTTCGGAAGGTCTGCCGCGTGCGCCTGACCACCCAGATCGAAGTGACTGCCTATATCCCCGGCATCGGCCATAACCTTCAGGAGCACTCCGTGGTCCTGGTAAAAGGCGGCCGTGTGAAGGATCTGCCGGGTGTCCGTTACAAGGTAGTCAGGGCCGCCCTGGATACCGCGGGTGTCAGTGACCGCCGCCAGGCCCGTTCCAAGTACGGGGTCAAGGCCCCCTAAGGAGTTTATATGCCCCGCCGCGCAGCCGCCCAGAAGAGGGAGACCACTCCCGACCCGATCTATAACAGCAAGCTGGTAGCCCAGTTTGTCAACAAGGTTATGCAGGGCGGCAAGAAGTCGACGGCGGAAAAGATCACTTACCGCGCCCTCGAGATCATGGGCGAGAAGAAGGGCGAAGATCCAGTCGCGATCTTGAAGCAGGCTGTCGACGCGGTAACGCCATCGCTGGAGGTAAGGTCCCGCCGGGTCGGCGGCGCCACCTACCAGGTGCCGGTCGAAGTCCCGACGCGCAGGGCGCGCACGCTCGCGATCCGCTGGATCGTCGGTTACGCCCACGAGCGCCGCGAGAAGACCATGGCCGAGCGTCTCGCCAACGAGTGCCTCGAAGCCCTGGGAAACCAGGGTTCAGCCTGGAAGAAGAAGGACGATATTTACCGGATGGCTCAGGCAAACAAGGCCTTCGCCCACTACCGCTGGTAAGTGGCTGGCCCGGAGCCGGGGGATGCAGCATATTGAATGTCAGTGAAAAAATCCGGTAGATCCTAGAGGCGCCGGGCAGACAGTTTGGATTTTGATGAGTACACAGGCAGCAGTAAACACCAACAGTAAGAAGAGCGCAGACATGACACGCAAGTTTTCCCTCGAGAAAACCAGAAATATCGGGATCATGGCCCACATCGACGCGGGCAAGACCACGACGACCGAGCGCATCCTGTTCTATACAGGCAGGACGCACAAGATCGGCGAGGTCCACGATGGCGCCGCGGTCATGGACTGGATGGAGCAGGAGCAGGAGCGGGGAATCACCATCACCTCCGCAGCCACGACCTGCGAATGGAAAGATTACAAGATCAACGTTATAGACACTCCCGGGCACGTGGACTTCACTGTCGAGGTCGAGCGCTCACTGCGTGTACTCGATAGCGCCATCGCCCTTTTCTGTTCGGTAGGCGGCGTCGAGCCCCAGTCGGAGACCGTCTGGCGGCAGGCTGACAAGTATCACGTCCCCCGCATCGCCTATGTGAACAAGATGGACCGCATGGGCGCCGATTTCTTCCAGGTGCTCGACATGATGATCAAGCGCCTCGGCGCCAATCCTGTAGCCATCCAGCTGCCGATCGGCCGTGAGGATGCCTTCGAGGGTGTCATCGACCTGGTCGAGATGAAGGAACTGGTATGGGACGAAGACAAGGGCGAGACCTGGGAAGTCCGCGAGATCCGTGAAGATATGGCTGATTTCGCCCAGGAATGGCGCAACCTGATGATCGAGAAGCTGGCCGACCATGATGATACGCTCATGGAGGCCTATATCGAGGGCAACGCGATCGAGACGGCGCAGCTCAAGGGTGCCATCCGCAAGGCCACCAACGATATCGCTATTACCCCGGTACTTTGCGGTACCGCCTTCAAAAACAAGGGCGTGCAGCCGCTGCTGGACGCGGTCATCGATTATATGCCCTCCCCCCTGGACGTGCCCCCTATCAAGGGCATCAGCTCCGAGAAGGGCGAGGAGATCCGCCACGCCAGCGACGAAGAGCCTTTTGCTGCGCTTGCTTTCAAGGTAATGACAGATCCGTTCGTGGGCAAACTGACTTATTTCCGGGTTTATTCCGGTGTGCTTAAGTCCGGCAGTCATGTTTATAACGCCACCAAGGACAAGAAGGAGCGCGTCGGCCGCATCCTGCAGATGCATGCGAATTCCCGCGAGGACCGCGATGCTATCTACGCGGGCGATCTAGCCGCCGCCGTCGGCCTCAAGTTCACGACCACCGGCGACACCCTCTGCGATCAGAGCGACCCGATCATCCTCGAGTCCATGGATTTCCCGGCGCCGGTCATCGCTGTGGCCATCGAGCCCAAGACCAAGGCTGACCAGGAGAAGCTGGGCGCTTCGCTGCGCAAGCTGGCTGAGGAAGACCCGACATTCCAGGTCCGCACTGACGAGGAGACCGGCCAGACCGTCATCCACGGAATGGGCGAGCTGCACCTGGAGATCATCGTCGACCGCCTGCTGCGCGAGTTCAAGGTCGACGCCAACGTCGGCAAGCCGCAGGTGGCTTACCGCGAGACCATCCGTAAGCCGGTAGAGAAGGTCGTCGGCAAGTTCGTCCGCCAGTCAGGCGGCCGCGGTCAGTTCGGCCACGTAGTCATCAACCTGGAGCCTTCCGGCCCGGGCGAAGGCTACGAGTTCGAGGACAAGATCAGCGGCGGTGTCATTCCCAAGGAATATATCCCCTCGGTGAACGAGGGTATCAAGGAAGCTATGGAAAACGGTGTCCTGGCCGGTTATCCGATGGTGGGCGTCAAGGTGACGCTCGTCGACGGTTCCTACCACGACGTCGATTCATCGGAGATGGCCTTCCGGATCGCCGGTTCGATGGCGTTCAAGTCGGCCGTCGCCAAGGCCAAGCCGGTCCTGCTGGAGCCGGTCATGGAAGTGGAAGTCGTAGTGCCCGAGGAGTACATGGGCGACATCATCGGCGACCTGAACTCCCGCCGCGGCAAGATCGAGGGCATGGAGCCCCGCGGCAAGGCCCAGGTCATCCACGCGCGCATCCCCCTGGCGGAGATGTTCGGTTATGCGACCGACGTCCGTTCGCTAAGCCAGGGACGCGCCGTATACAGCATGCAGTTTGACCGTTACGAAGAGGTACCGAGCTCAATCGCCACCGGCATAGTGGAGCAGATCAACGGCAAGTAGCAGCGCAGCTTGCCTGCCGTGGTGGTTTGATATATAGTAACTCGCTCTTTAGGTTGAAATTAAAGGAACAAAAGCTATTCGATGGGTTTAGGCAGGACTTGATCACAGGTTTTGCTCAGCGTATTGGAGAGGAGAGGAGCAAGGATGTCTAAAGCAAAGTTTGAAAGAACCAAGCCGCACGTGAATGTAGGAACGATCGGCCATATCGATCACGGCAAGACGACCCTGACCGCGGCGATCACAGCATGCCTGGCTGGTCACGGAGAGAACGTCGAGGTCAGAAGCTTCGACTCCATCGACAACGCTCCCGAGGAGCGTGAGCGCGGCATCACCATCTCAACCGCTCACGTCGAGTACGAGACTGAAAAGCGCCACTACGCGCACGTCGACTGCCCGGGACACGCTGACTACATCAAGAACATGATCACCGGCGCGGCGCAGATGGACGGCGCCATCCTGGTGGTAAGCGCGGCTGACGGCCCGATGCCGCAGACCCGCGAGCACATCCTCCTGGCCCGCCAGGTGGGCGTACCTTATATCATCGTCTTCCTGAACAAAGTAGACATGGTGGACGACCCCGAGCTCCTCGAGCTGGTGGAGATGGAAGTGCGCGAGCTGCTCTCCGAGTATGAATTCCCCGGGGACGAGATCCCCATCGTCGCTGGTTCGGCCCTGAAGGCGCTGGAATGTGCCTGCGGAACCGCCGAGTGTGCTTCCTGCAACCCCATCCTCGAGCTGATGAACGCAGTGGATGAGTACCTGCCGGAGCCGGAGCGCGACATTGACAAGCCCTTCCTGATGCCGATCGAAGACGTCTTCACCATCACCGGCCGCGGCACCGTCGCCACCGGCCGCGTCGAGCGCGGCATCGTCACAGTCGGTGAGGAAGTAGAGATCGTCGGCATGCAGGAGAAGATCGACAAGACCGTCTGCACCGGCGTTGAGATGTTCCGCAAGCTGCTCGACGAAGGACGCGCAGGCGACAATATCGGCGCACTGCTCCGCGGAACCAAGCGCGAAGACATTCAGCGCGGCATGGTCCTGGCAAAGCCGGGTTCCATCACCCCGCATACGCATTTCAAGGCGCAGGTATATGTGCTCTCCAAGGAAGAGGGCGGCCGTCACACACCGTTCTTCACCAACTACCGGCCGCAGTTCTACTTCCGTACGACTGACGTGACCGGCAGCATCACCCTTGAAGAGGGCGTCGAGATGGTCATGCCGGGTGACAACACCGTCATGGAAGTAAAGCTGATCACGCCGATCGCCATGGAGGAAGGCCTCCGCTTCGCTATCCGTGAGGGCGGCCACACCGTCGGCGCCGGCGCAGTAACCAGCATCATAGAATAGACAACCAACAAGACCGGCGCTTAGGCACCGGGCTTTAATACGGTCTCACGGCAGGGCGCACAAACGCTCAGTAGATTGCCCGGAGATCGGAAACGAGAAAGATATGGCTCAACAGAAAATACGCATAAGGCTCAAGGCTTACGATCACGAGCTCATCGATCGCAGCGCGCGGCTCATCGTCGAGCAGGCCCAGCGCACCGGCGCCACCGTCGTCGGTCCGGTACCCCTGCCCACTGAGAAGAACGTGTACTGCGTCATCAAGAGTCCGTTCAAGGACAAGGACTCGCGTGAGCACTTCGAGATGCGCACGCACAAGCGTCTGATCGACATCCATCAGCCGACACCGAAGACGGTGGACTCGCTGATGCGACTTGATGTACCTGCCGGCGTCGACATCGAGATCAAGCTCTGATATGGCCGCCATACTGGGAAAGAAACTGGGCATGACCCAGATATTCACAGACGACGGCGACCGGGTCGTGGTCACTGTGATCGAGGCAGGTCCCTGCGCGGTCACCCAGGTCAAGACCAACGCCCGGGATGGCTATCAGGCTGTTCAGATGGGCTTCGGCGACATGAAGAAGAACAAGGTGAACAGACCCCAGGCCGGCCACTTCAAGAAAGCCGGCGTGGATGCAAAGCGCCACCTGGCAGAGATCCGCGTTGAGGCTGAGACTGCTGAGGGCGCTTCCGAGGAGGAAGCGATCCTGAAGCTGGTCGTTCCGGAGATCGCCGAGGTTGCCGCTGAGGAGCCCGAAGCTGTAGAAGCCGGAGAGCCGGAAGCAGTTGCTGAGGAAGCTCCTGCCGGTGAAGCCGCTGAGGCTGAAGCCGGAGAAGCGCAGGCGGAAGATGCCGGCGCCGAAGCTGCGAAAGAGATAACCGCCGAGGGCGAGGAAGCTGCTGAAGCTGAGGCTCCCAAGGCTGAAGAGAAGAAATCCGCGAAGAAGGGCAAGAAGAAGGCCAAGGCCAAGGCGAAGAAGCCTGAGATAACAGTGGCTGCCTTCGAAGCGGGCATGAAGGTCAAGGTGACCGGAATCTCAAAGGGTAAAGGCTTCGCGGGTGTCATCAAGCGGCATAATTTTGCCGGTGGCCCCGGTTCGCACGGCGCTCATTTCCATCGGGCTCCGGGCTCGGTAGGAGCCAGCGCTTATCCGTCGCGGGTGTTCAAGGGAATCAAGCTTCCTGGACAGATGGGCAACAAGCAGTCGACTCAGCTCGGTCTTACCGTGTTCGACATCGACACTGAGAAGAACCTGCTGTTCGTGAAGGGCGCGGTACCCGGTTCCAAGAACGGCATAGTTTTTATCCAGACCCAGTAAGGATCAGGCAGAGCGGAAAACTAATTTTATGGCTGATAAAGAAGAAAAAACCGAAGAGACAAAGTCTGAAGCTGTGGAAGCGGCTGTAGACGAGGCGAAGGCAGAAGCCAAGGTGGCGTCAAAGCCCAAGGCCGAAGCGAAGGCGAAAGCCGACGCAAAGCCGAAAGCGGAGGCCAAGCCGAAAGCCGAGGCCAAGGCTGAGACTAAGCCAGCGCCGAAGAAAAAGGCGAAGTCGAAGAAAAAGGCCGCTGCCAAGGCTGACGTGAAGGTTCCGGCTATCAAGACCATGAGCGACAAGGACGCCAAGCTCAGCCCGGAAGTATTCGCGGTGGAGCCGAAGATCGGCGTACTGCACGAAGCCGCTCGCGCCGAGATGGCCGCGCGCCGCAGTGGCACGGCATCCACGAAGAAACGCGGCGAGGTCCGCGGTGGCGGCGCCAAGCCGTGGCGCCAGAAAGGCACGGGCCGCGCCCGCGCCGGATCGAGCCGGATGCCTCACTGGACCGGTGGCGGTATCGCTTTTGGTCCCACGCCCCGCGACTTCAGTTTCAAAGTCAACCGCAAGGTCCGGCTCAAGGCGCTGAAGATGGCGCTGTCAGCCCGGGCTAGCGAAGGCAACCTCAAGATAGTCGATGCACTGCCTTTTGATGAGCCGAAGACCGCGGCGGCGGCAGCCGTACTGGAAGGCCTCGGCGTCTCGTACCCGCTGCTGGTGCTGGTGGGCGATGAAGAAGTCAACGCCGCCATGTCGTTCCGCAACCTGCCCCGCGTGGCTGTATGCAACGCCAGCGAGCTGGGAGTGGCCGATGTCATGGCAGCCCGCACGGTATTGCTCAGCAAGCCGGTCCTCGACCAGCTCAACGGGATGGGAGACCGCAAATGAGAGATCCGCATACCATCATCCTGGGTCCGGTCATCTCGGAGAAGAGCTACCAGCTCATCGAGCATAACAAATACACCTTCAAGGTGGATCCGAGGGCCAAGAAGCCGGCCATCGCCCAGGCGATAGAAGAGATTTTCAGCGTCAACGTTGTGAGCGTGAATGTGATCAAGACCAGGTCGAAGCCCAAGCGGCGCGGCATGGTCAGGGGCAGGACTACTTCCGGCAAGAAAGCCATCGTGGAGCTGTCGGAAGGCCAGAAAATCGAATTCTTTGAAACGATGTAAGGGAATATGGCTCAGGTAAAGACATACAAACCGACATCTCCGGGACGCAGGTTCATGACCGGCTCCACCTTCGAGGAGATCACCCGCTCGAAGCCGGAGAAGAAGCTCACCAAGGGCATCTCCAAGAACGCCGGCCGCAACTCGTATGGCCGCATCACCAAGCGGCGCACCGGCGGCGGTCACAAGCGGCGTTTTCGCCAGATAGATTTCAAGCGGCTCAAGGACGGCATCCCGGCCAAGGTCGCAACGATCGAGTACGACCCCAACCGGTCGGCCCGGATCGCCCTTCTCCACTATGTGGACGGGGAAAAGCGTTACATCCCGGCGCCGCTAGGCCTGCAGGTGGGAACCATGCTGGTATCCGGTCCGGAAGCTGATATCAAGCCGGGCAACTCGTTGCCGCTGGCTAACATCCCGGTGGGTACCATGATCCACTGCATCGAACTCAAGCCAGGGCGGGGCGCCCAGATGGTCCGCGGCGCCGGCACTTCCGCCCAGCTGATGGCCAAGGAAGGCAAGATGGCCAACGTCAGGCTTCCTTCCGGTGAGATGCGCCTGGTGGAAGCGACCTGCCGCGCCACTATCGGCGAAGTGGGTAACACCACACATGAGAACCTGTCAGGCGGCAAGGCAGGACGCAGCCGCTGGAAGGGCAAGAGGCCGAGTGTTCGCGGAACGGCCATGAATCCGGTCGATCACCCGCACGGCGGCGGCGAGGGCAAGGCAACGGCCGGCCGTCACCCGGTGACCCCGTGGGGCGTGCCGACGCTGGGCTACCGCACCCGCAAGAAGGGCAAGCAGAGCGACCGCTACATCGTCCGTTCACGCAGGAAAGGCCGCTAGGAGGAGTAAATGAGCAGATCTATCAAAAAAGGACCTTTCGTCAGCGAGAAACTGCTCGCGCGAGTCGAGAAGATGAACGAGTCTGGCAAGAAGCAGATGATCAAGACCTGGTCAAGGTCATCAACCGTCTTCCCGGAGATGGTCAGCCACACGATCGCTGTCTACGATGGGCGGAAGCATGTACCCATCTTCGTCACTGAAAGCATGGTCGGGCACAAGCTGGGCGAATTCGCCCCGACGCGGACATTCCGCGGCCACGGCCACCACACCGACCGAAGCACGTCGCTGAAATAGGGAATAAATGGCTGATACAGCAACAAAGAAAAAGAGCTCAAAAAAGGAAGCAGTCGAGCCGGAAGAGGCGGGAACCGCCACGGCAACGGCCAAGTATGTGCGCGTATCCGCCCGCAAGATGCGGCTGGTAGCGGACATGGTCCGGGGCAAGGGTGTCGCCGAGGCCCGCACGGTGCTGGCTTTCTCCACCAAGAATGCCGCGAAAGTCGTGACCAAGGTACTCGGTTCGGCGGTTGCCAACGCTGAGAACAACCACGACATGAGCGCTGACGAGCTTTATATAAGCACGATCCTGGTAAATGAAGGGCCGACGCTGAAGCGCATCCGGCCGCGGGCCATGGGCCGCGCCTTCCGGGTCCGCAAGCGCACCTGTCACGTGACGGTCGAATTGGCCACTAGAAAGGAGGGATAGTATGGGTCAGAAAGTCCATCCGGGAGGAATGCGCCTGGGAATAATCCATGACTGGAAATCCCACTGGTACAGCGAGAAAGATTTTGCCAATTTTTTGATCGAGGATCTGAAGATCCGGGCACACATCCGCAGCAAACTGCGTCACGCGGCGCTGTCGGATATCCATATCAAGAAGGATGCGCAGAAGATAACGATCGACATCCACACCGCCAGGCCGGGTATCGTCATCGGCAAGAGCGGCGCTGAAGTGGACGCGCTTCGCCGGGAGATCCACGACATGACCGGCAAGGCCGTGCAGGCCAACATCATCGAGGTCAAGCGCCCCGAACTGGACGCCAACCTGGTGGCACAGTCAATCGCCGAGCAGCTGGAAGGCCGCGTAGCCTTCAGGCGGGCGATGAAGAGAGCCATCACCTCGGCCATCCGTTCCGGCGCCGAGGGAATCAAGGTGGCCTGTGCCGGCCGCCTCGGCGGCGCCGAAATGGCGCGGACCGAGGGTTATAGCGAAGGACGGGTGCCGCTGCACACGCTGCGCGCGGATATCGATTACGGTTTCACCGAGGCCCGCACGACTTTCGGCCGCATCGGCGTGAAGGTCTGGATCAACAAGGGCGAGATCATGCCCGAAGGCTTCAACATGGACAAACTGAAAGCTGACCGCCGCCTGGGCGAGGTAGATGCCCAGAGGCGCAAGTAGCCGCAAGGCATAGCGAAGACAAGGCTGAAGAATGCTATTACCGAAAAGAACAAAACATCGTAAACAGCACCGGGGCCGCATGAGGGGCGCGACCAAGGGTGGATTCCGGGTCGAGCACGGCGAGTTCGGGCTCAAGGCCATGGAGCCGGGCTGGATCACAAACAGGCAGATCGAGGCGGCGCGTGTGGCGATGACCCGCCATATCAAGCGCGGCGGCAAGGTGTGGATCAACATCTTCCCGCACAAGCCTGTGACCGAGAAGCCGGCTGAGACCCGCATGGGTGGCGGCAAGGGCTCTCCGGAGCAGTGGGTGTCAGTGGTCAAGCCGGGCAGGGTAATGTTCGAACTTTCCGGCGTGGCCCAGCCCGTCGCCAAGGAAGCAATGAGGCTGGCAGCCCACAAGCTGCCGATCAAGTGTAAATTCGTGACACGCGAGGGTGATCTCTTTGAAGGCTAACGAGCTGCGCGACCTGTCGGACGAGGAGCTGATCGAGCGCATGCGTGAGACACGCAAGCAGCTTTTCAACCTGCGGTTCCAGCATGCCACAGGCCAGCTGGACAACCCACGGAAACTGAGGCTGGTGCGGCAGGACATCGCCCGCATCATGACGGTCCAGGGTGAGCGCGAACGCGTCGCCGCCACGACCGAGGGCCAGGAGGCTTAAGTGAGCGCTAAAGCAAAGGTAGAAGAAAAAGTTTTGGCCAGCGGCAACCGCAAGGAGCGCCGTGGCATCGTCACCAGCGACAAGATGGACAAGACCATCACTGTCCGCATCGACACCGCCAAGGCCCACAGGCTTTATGGCAAGACCGTGCGCCGGTCGCGCAAGCTGGCGGTTCATGACGAGAACAATGAGGCTGGCATAGGCGATACAGTACGTATCATCGAGACCAGGCCGCTGTCGAAGAACAAGCGCTGGCGCCTGGCAGAGATCATCGAGAAGGCTGAATAGCCGGACAGAATAGCCGGTAATCCCGGAAACCGTTAAGAGAAACAGGATTCCCAAGTGATACAGGTAGAGACAAGGTTAAAGATAGCCGACAACACCGGCGCCCGCGAGCTCCTGTGCATCAGGATCAAGGGTGGTTCCCACAGGCGTTATGCCCGGGTGGGCGACACAATCGTCGGCACCGTGAAGGTCGCCAGTCCCGGTGGGGCGGTCAAGAAGGGCGAGGTCGTCACCGCGGTCGTAGTCCGCTGCAAGAAGGAACTGGGCCGCAAGGATGGCACCTACATAGCTTTCGACGAGAACGCGGCAGTGCTGATCGACGCCGCCAAGAACCCCCGGGGAACCCGTATATTCGGCCCCGTGGCCAGGGAGCTCCGCGACAAGAGTTTCATGAAGATCGTTTCGCTGGCGCCGGAAGTCCTCTAGCGCCGGCAGTAAGAGGAGAAGCTGAATTGTCTGACAAGATGAAGATAAAAAAGGGAGACACCGTCCTGGTCGTGGCCGGCAAGGCCCGCGGCAAGACCGGCAAGGTCCTGAGGGTCGAACCTGACAAGAACCGGGTGGTGGTCGAGCGCCTGAACATGATCAAGCGGCACCGTCGCCCGTCGCCCCAGAATCCCCAGGGGATCATCGAGAAAGAATCGCCGATCCACGTCTCCAACGTGATGTATTACTGCTCGCGCTGCAGCGACGGAGTCCGGCTGGGAGCCAAGCGCACCGACAGCGGCCGTCTGCGCGTCTGCAGAAGCTGCGGCACAGAATTCGAATAAGGTCCATCTCCAGAGAGATAAGGAAAAATGGCACGACTAAAAGAACAGTTTGAAAAGGAATTCATTCCCGCGCTCAAGGAAGAGCTGGCGCTGGGCAACACCATGGAGGTGCCCAGGGTCTCCAAGATCTGCGTGAATATGGGTGTAGGCGAGGCCAAGACCGACGCCAAGCTTCTGGACGATGCGGTAGCGGAAATGACCGTTATCACCGGCCAGAAGCCGAAGATCACCCGGGCCGGCAAATCTATAGCCAACTTCAAATTGCGTGAAGGCATGGCGGTCGGCTGCACGGTGACCCTGCGCGGCGCCCGTATGTATGAGTTCCTGGACAGGCTGGTTTCCATCGCCCTGCCCCGCATCAGGGATTTCCGGGGAATCAAGCCGAAGTCTTTCGACGGGCGCGGCAATATGTCGATCGGCATCAAGGAACAGATAATTTTTCCGGAGATCGATTACGATTCGATCACCCAGACCAGGGGGCTCGACATCACGATCACCACGACCGCCCGCAACGACGACGAAGGACGGGCCTTGCTCAAGAAGCTGGGCATGCCGTTCAAAGAGCGTTAAGGAGAGTTAATGGCTAAGAAATCACTACAGGTCAAAGCCAGTCGCACACCTAAGTACCCATCCCGGGGCTATCATCGCTGCCGCCGTTGCGGCCGGCCCCGCGGTTACTTCCGCAAATTCGGCCTCTGCCGTATTTGCCTGCGCGAGCTGGCGCACCGGGGCGTTATTCCGGGCATGACCAAGTCGAGCTGGTAGGGGGATGTCGCAATGACTTTAACTGATCCAATCGCTGACATGCTAACCCGCATCCGGAACGCCAACAACGGCTTCAAGGACAGCGTGGAGATGCCGGCATCCAAGATGAAGGTAGAGATTGCAAAGGTCCTGAAGGACGAGGGCTATATCACTGACTACGCCTTGATGCGCGGCGAGGCCTTCGACAACATAGTCGTGGACCTCAAGTACGGCAAGGACAGGCAGAAAGTCATCTCCGGCCTGAGGCGCATCAGCAAGCCCGGCCGCAGGGTCTACACCAACAAGGATGCGATCCCCAAGGTGCTGGGCGGCCTGGGAGTGGCGGTGCTATCGACGTCGAGAGGGCTGATGACAGGCCGGACCGCGGAGAAGCAGGGTGTCGGCGGCGAAGTGATCTGTTTTATCTGGTAACAAGCAGGCAAGACCAGCTAACTGACAAACGGCAAGAGCCGGGAGAAATATAAAGTGTCACGAATCGGAAGAGCGCCAATAGCAGTACCCGACGGGGTCGAGATCACGATCGACGGCAGCGACGTCAGCGTCAAGGGTCCCAAGGGCAGCCTTTCCGGCAGTTTTTCGCCGGAGATGGAGATCGTGCGGGAAGATGGCACGATCCTGGTAAAGAGGCCTACGAACCAGAAGCATCATCGAGCCCTGCACGGATTGACCAGGACCCTGGTCGCCAACATGGTCGAGGGCGTGACTAAAGGTTTCACTCGCGAGCTGGAGATCAACGGTGTCGGTTACCGCGCTACGCTCAAGGGCAAGGACCTGGAAGTCCTGGTGGGTAAGTCCCATCCCGAGCTGATCCAGCCGGAGAAGGACACATCTTTCGAAGTGCCAAAGCCGACTCAGGTGATCGTGCACGGCATCGACAAGCAGGTCGTCGGACACCTTGCTGCCAAGATCCGCGCGCTCAGGCCCCCGGAACCCTACAAGGGCAAGGGCATCAAGTACATCGAAGAGCATATACGCAGAAAGGTTGGCAAGAGGGCATAATCATGGCCAAGACTACGACTGAAATTTTAGCGAGGCAAAAGAAACGGGCACGGCGGCATCGCCGGGTGCGGCTGCGGGTGGTTGGCATGCCGGATCGTCCGCGGATGACTGTATTCCGTTCCAACAAGGGTATATATGCCCAGGTCATAGACGACCTCGAGGGCAAGACGCTGGTGTCGGCCTCCAGTACTGAGGTCAAGGAATCAGGCCTTAAAAAGGCACAGATGGCGGAAAAGGTCGGCGAACTGCTGGCCGCGAAAGCCAAAGAGAAGAATATCGACAAAGTCGTTTTCGATCGCGGAAGCTACCTGTACCATGGCCGCGTGAAGTCGCTGGCCGAGGGAGCGCGCAAGGGAGGAATCCAGTTCTGATATGGCAGACGCATACGAAAAGATCCAGTTAGGACAGCGGGGACCCGAGCTTCAGGAGAAGGTCGTCGCCATCAATCGCGTCGCCAAGGTCGTCAAGGGCGGCCGCCGGTTCTCGTTCACAGCCCTGGTCGTGGTGGGAGACACCGTCAATCAGGTCGGAGTCGGTTATGGCAAGGCCAAGGAAGTCCCCCTCGCGATCCAGAAAGCAGTCGAGGACGCGAAGAAGAACTTGTTCCGGGTGCCCAAGCACAAGAACACGATCACACACAAGATAATCGGCCGCTACGGTGCCGGTCGAGTGATGATGAAACCCGCTTCGCCTGGTACCGGCATCATCGCCGGTGGCGGCGTGCGCGCGGTCATGGAACTCGCCGGTATCCACGACGTTCTGGCCAAGTGCCTCGGCACGACCAACCCCATCAATATGGTGCGGGCAAGCGTCGCCGGGCTGGCTGAGCTCAAGGATCCCAAAGAGATCGCTAAACTGCGCGGCAAGACTATCGCTGAGGTCCTTGGTGTGGAGAAGGCTGAAGCGAAGCCGGAAACCAAACCTGCGAAGGCCGCTGAAACCAAGACCGAAGCCGGAGAGCCGGCAACTGAAGCATGAGCCAGATCAAGGTAACACAGACAAAAAGCATCATCGGCAGGCGGGCTGACCACCGGCGCACAATGCGCGCCCTCGGCCTGCGCAAGATGAACCATAGTGTAGTCCACGAAGATTCCCCGCA
This sequence comes from Actinomycetota bacterium, assembly GCA_016235065.1. Classification (GTDB taxonomy): domain Bacteria; phylum Actinomycetota; class Thermoleophilia; order BMS3ABIN01; family BMS3ABIN01; genus JACRMB01. The sequence goes on from JACRMB010000003.1 coordinate 471,494, forward strand.
GATCAGGGGAATGATCCACCAGGTGCGCTACATGGTCGAAGTCGAGGAAGTCAAAGGGAGCAAGCAGTGAGCCAGGAAGAGAAGACTTCAGAAGAGGGCCAGTATCTGGGCCTCCATAACCTGAGCCCGACGCCGGGCTCGAAGCATGGGCGCAAGCGCGTAGGCCGGGGCCACGGCAGTGGCCATGGCAAGACCTCGGGCCGCGGCCACAAGGGTTTCAACAGCCGTTCCGGCGGAGGCGTTCGCCCGGGTTACGAGGGCGGCCAGATGCCTCTCTACATGAGGGTTGGCAAGCTGCGCGGCCCCAACAAGAAGATGAGCATGCCTTTCGGACCGTTTCGCACCTATACCACGGGCGTCAACGTCTCTCGACTGGCTGAGAAGTTCGACGCCGGCGCCGAAGTGACTCCGGAAGCGCTGGTGGAGAAGGGCATCATCAAGAACACGAAGACCCCCGTGAAGATACTCGGTGACGGCGACATCGCCATCGCCCTGACGGTAAAAGCCAACGGTTTCAGCAAGTCGGCTCGCGAGAAGATCGAGGCCGCCGGCGGCAAGGCGGAGGTCATATAGTTGCTCGCTTCCCTGGCAAATGCCTGGAGGATCCCGGAACTGAGGGCCAAACTGGTCTTCACCATGGCCATGATCGTCATCTACCGTTTCGGCTCCCAGGTGCCGGTGCCGGGAGTGAACATAGACGCGGTCAAGGAGTTCATCAACTCGGGCTCCGCCGGGGTGCTCGGTTTTCTTAATCTTTTTTCCGGAGGCGCCCTCAGCCAGTTCGCTGTTTTCGCACTCGGGATAATGCCCTACATCACCGCATCGATCATCCTGCAGCTGCTTACCATGGCTTTTCCGGCGCTCAAGGAGCTCGCCCGCGAGGGTGAGGCGGGCCAGCGCAAGATCACCCAGTACACCAGGTATCTGACAGTGGGCCTGGCATGCGCCCAGGCTGTCGGTTATACAGTCCTTTTCAAGCAGCAGGGAGCAATCCCGGAACTGAATTTTCTCAGCTTTTATGAGATCGTCATCACCCTGGTCGCAGGCACGACCCTGCTGATGTTCATCGGCGAGCTCATCAGCCAGCGTGGTATTGGCAACGGAATCTCGCTGCTGATCTTCGCCAGCATCGTCTCGGGCCTGATCCCGGGGATCATCCGCCTGCGGACCATGGACATCGTCACGATCCTGATCATCATCGTGATCGGTATCGTCGTGATCATGGGCATCGTCCTGGTCCAGGAAGGCCAGCGGCGGATACCGATCCAGTACGCCAAGCGTCAGATCGGCCGGCGCATGACTTCGGGAGGCAGCACCTATCTGCCGCTTTCCATCAACATGGCAGGCGTCATCCCGGTCATCTTCGCCTCTTCGGTGCTGATGCTGCCGCCGACGATCGCCCAGCTGTGGCCGAATGAGACGGTCCAGAATATCGGCAATGGCTGGCTGCGGCCATCCGGTCCGCTATTCCTGATCCTGGAAGCGATCTTCATCATCGGCTTCACCTATTTTTACACCGCGGTCCAGTTCGATCCGATCGAGCGGGCCAACGACCTGAAGAAATATGGCGGTTTCATCCCAGGTATCAGGCCGGGAAAGCCGACCGCCGTCTATCTCGACAAGGTGCTCACCCGCCTGACGCTGCCGGGAGCTCTATTCCTGGCCGCCATCGCGGTGCTACCAAATATCTTGATCGCAGTGCTGAACGTGCCGTTTTATTTCGGTGGCACCTCGATCCTGATCGTCGTCGGCGTCGCGCTCCAGACGATGAAGCAGATGGAATCACAACTCTTGATGAGGCATTACGAGGGCTTCCTCAAGTAGCGCAGGCATGGCTGGCGTTTCAGCCGGCCTGCCGGAGATGACCGGGACTGGCAATTGATCAACCGCAAGTCTCCAGCACAGATCGAGAAGATCGGCAGGGCGGGTGCGATCGTCGGTGGTTGCCTGCAGATGCTGAAGGGCATGTGCAGGCCGGGAGCGACCACTGCCGAGCTCGACCGCGCGGCTGAGAAGTTTATCAGGGAGCATGGCGGTATCCCTACTTTCAAGGGATACAGGGGCTTTCCGGCGACGATATGCGCCTCTCCCAACACGATGGTGGTGCACGGCATACCAGGGGATTACCTGGTGGCCGAGGGCGACATCATGAGTCTTGATGTAGGAGTCACCCTGAAGGGCTGGGTGGCGGATGCGGCGCTCACCGTGGAGGTGGGCGACGCCGGCCAGCTGGCGCGGCGGCTGATGGAGGTCACGGAGGCCTCTCTCGGAAGGGCCATTGCCAAGTGCCGGGTCGGCAACCGCCTGGGAGATGTATCCCACGCGGTGCAGGAATATGTCGAGGCCAACGGTTTCGCGGTAGTGAGGTCGCTGGTAGGGCATGGTATCGGCCGTGAGATGCATGAGGAGCCGCAGATCCCCAATTACGGGAATCCGGGCACCGGGCCGGAACTGCAGGAAGGGATGGTCTTCGCCATCGAGCCGATGGTGAACGCCGGAACCCACAAGGTGACCGTGGGTGACGACCACTGGGCCATCTCGACGGCTGACGGCAGCCTGTCCGCTCATTACGAGCACACGGTGGCGATAACCGCCTCCGGACCGCGGATTTTGACCGCCGCTGGCGAGAATGAGGAAAAGGGCTTGGACGCAGCCCCGTTACTGTGGTAACATACGCGGTTGGCCGAGACGGCCGCGAACGGAGAATATGTCACAAAAAGAAGAAGCCATAGAACTAGAGGGAGAGGTCGTTGAAGCCCTGCCTAACACGATGTTCAGGGTGAAGCTCGACAACGACCATGAAGTTCTGGCGCACATATCGGGCAAGATGCGGATGCACTATATCCGGATCCTGCCGGGAGACAGGGTAAAAGTCGAACTTTCGCCCTATGATCTGACCAGAGGAAGGATAACGTACAGGTTCAAGTAGCCATGAAAGTACGCTCATCAGTAAAACCTATGTGTGAGAAGTGCAAAGTGGTCCGCCGGCACGGTGTCGTGCTGGTGATCTGCACCAATCCCAGGCACAAACAGCGCCAGGGATAATTGCGGCCGCGGTAGAGGCGCCGACGCGCCGACGCCGCGTGTTATGACTATCTGGAGGTTATTGGTTTGGCACGTATCGCCGGAGTAAACATCCCCCGCGAGAAGCGGGTGGAAATCGGACTCACCTATATTTATGGTGTGGGGCGGTCGACTTCGTGCAAGGTCCTCGACGACCTTGGCATCAGCCGCAACACTTATGTACGCGACCTCACCGACGAAGAGGTCTCGAAGCTGCGCGAGTATCTGGACAGCAACCTCGTGGTCGAGGGCGACCTGCGCCGCGAGCGTTCACAGAACATCAAGCGGCTGATGGAGATCGGCTGCTACCGCGGGCTCAGGCATCGCCGCGGCCTGCCGGTCCGGGGCCAGCGCACCAAGACCAACGCCCGCGGCCGCAAGGGACCGAAGCGCACCGTCGGCGTCAAACGCAAGAAGTAAGAAAGGGCAGAGATGGCAGCTCCCAAATCCAAAGCTCGTACACGCCGCAAGGTAAAAAAGAATATTCCCGTGGGCCAGGCCCATATCAAGACATCGTTCAACAACACGATCGTCACCCTGACTGACAAGGAAGGGAACGTTATCGCCTGGGAGAGTGCCGGTTCCGCCGGATTCAAGGGCTCCCGCAAGAGCACGCCCTTTGCCGCCCAGGTCACGGCTGATGCCTGTGCCAAGAAGGGCATGGAGCACGGTCTGAAGAAAGTTGACGTTTACGTCAAAGGCCCGGGTTCGGGCAGGGAAACCGCCATCCGCTCGCTCCAGGCCGCCGGCCTGGAGGTAATGGGCGTCAAAGACGTTACGCCGATGCCGCACAACGGCTGCAGGCAGCGCAAGAGACGTAGAGTTTAAGGAGAGCTTCACTTGGCAAAGGACACATCACCAGCCTGCAAACAGTGCCGCCGCGAGGGTTTGAAACTGTACCTCAAGGGGGAACGTTGCCTGACCGACAGGTGCGCCATCGACCGGCGCTCATACGGTCCCGGCGAACATGGACGCCGCCGGATCAAGCAAACCGAGTACCTGACCCAGTTGCGCGAGAAGCAGAAAGCGCGCCGTTATTATGGCTTACTGGAAAAACAGTTCCGCAATTATTACGAGCGGGCCAACCGCCAGAGCGGCATCACCGGCGAGAACCTGCTCAGGCTGCTCGAAGTGCGTCTCGACAACGTGGTCTACCGGCTTGGCTTCGCGGTATCCCGCCGTCAATCGAGGCAGCTGGTGATGCACGGTCATTTCATGGTAAACGGCCACAGGGTGGATATCCCTTCTTATCTGGTCAAACCGGATGATGTAGTAGCCGTCATGGCCAACTCGTCGGCGAAAGACCTCATCAAGGAAGCCACCGACCTGACCGCTTCGGTATCGCCGTGGCTGCAGGCCGATCACGACAACCTTTCCGGCAAGATTCTCAAGTATCCGGAACGCGAAGAGATAGATGTTCCGGTGCAGGAACAGTTAATAGTAGAACTGTATTCCAAGTGATGCTGTTTGCGAGGCAGGGAGCGTGAGCCCGACGGCCACGATCCAAAACGCCGCGCTTTCAGGCGCGGGTATACAATTTTCAGACATGGAGGACGATTTGCTCACTTTTCAGGTCCCCAAGATCACGCACGAACAGGTAGAGGACAACAAGGGCGTATTCGTGGTGGAGCCCCTCGACAGGGGTTTCGGCCACACGTTCGGCAACTCGCTGCGGCGGGTGCTGCTGTCCTCCCTCGATGGCGCGGCCGTGAGCCTGGTAAAAATAGAAGGTGTCGCCCACGAATTCTCGACCATCGAGGGTGTCAAGGAAGATGTCACCGACATCGTCCTCAACCTCAAGCGGCTCACCTGCAAGCTACACGGTGAAGAGACCGACGAGCTCGAGGTCACGCTGAACAAGAACGGTCCCGGCGAAGCGACCGGCGCCGACATCGAGTGCCCCGCGGAGCTGGAGATCGTCAATCCGGACCTGCATATCGCCAACCTTGGCAAGAAGGCCAAGCTGGAGATGACGCTGACCGTCCGCCGCGGCCGCGGTTATGCTTCGGCTGAGAGCAACAAGGAAGCCGGCGCCGCCATCGGGGTCATACCGATCGATTCGAACTATTCCCCGGTAACCCGGGTCAATTACGAGGTCAGCCCGGCGCGCGTGGGACAGCGCACGGACTTCGACAGGCTGACCATCGAGATCACGACAGACGGCAGCATCTCGGCGGGCGACGCCCTGCGCGACGCAGCCGCGATGCTGATCTCTTCGCTACAGATCTTTACCGGCGCGCATGAAGCCGGTGGGCCGGTCGAGGCTCTGGCCGCCGCCGAGTCGGCGCTGGAGATGCCTTCGTCAGGCGAAGGCAGCGACGATGACATCAACATCGAAGAACTTGAGATCGGCGTCCGCTCTTATAACTGCCTGAAGCGTGAGGGCATCCAGACCGTCGCCGACCTGGTCAAGCGCAGCGAGGCCGAGTTGATGAACATCCCCAACTTCGGCAGGAAGAGCATCGAGGAAGTCAAGGAGAACCTGAGCAAGCTGGGCATGGCCCTGAGGGGTTCGGAGAGCTAGGCAAACCACGGAACCAGCCGCGGCGCCGGAATGGGTGCGCGGAGGAAACAGTTCGGAGAGCAGCAACATGAGACACGCAAAACAGGGAAGAAAACTGGGACTGACGACCGCGCATCGCAAGGCGATGCTGGGGAACATGGTCTGCTCGCTGTTCGAGCACGGCCGCATCAAGACTACCGTGAGCAAGGCCAAGGAAGCAAAGCCGCTGGCCGAGAAGATGATCACTCTGGGCAAGCGCGGCGATCTGGCCGCCCGCCGGCAGGCACTAGCCCGTCTGCGCAGTAAGGACGTCGTCCACACGCTCTTCGCCGAGGTAGCGCCCAGGTTCGCCGAGCGGCCGGGCGGATATACCCGCATCATCCGCATCGGCCCCCGTCAGGGTGACGCCGCGGAGATGGTCTTCCTGGAGCTGGTGGACTGATCCACTGAAGCATGGGCTGCAGCGGCAGCCGATCACAGAGCAGAATCTCAAGGCGCCCTTCGGGCGCCTTTTTTGTGGACGATGCTCATGGAGAATTCGCTGCAGGCAATTGTTTTCGACGCAAGGCTCCGCTCGCGGAGCGTATTTGCGAACCTGGCTTGATACAATCCCAGCCAGGCTCCAAATCACTCACGGGAATGATATCCATGAGCACCAGTATTATCTCACTTGAAGACATCACCTATCGCTATCCTCACGCCCCGGAGGAACTGCCGCCGGCGCTCGGCCGCGTGAGTATCGAGGTCGCCGCGGGCGAGTTCGTGGGGCTTGTCGGCGGCAACGGTTCCGGCAAATCGACCCTGGCGCGGCTGCTCAACGGCTTGCTGCTCCCATCACAGGGAACCGTGACCGTCGACGGCCTTTCGACCGGCGACCGCGCCAGCCTGGACAGGATCCGGGAGACTGTCGGCATGGTTTTCCAGAATCCCGAGAGCCAGATCGTCGCCACCAGCGTCGAGGACGACATCGCCTTCGGCCTTGAGAACCTGGGGCTGCCGGCGGACGAGATCGAGGCGCGGGTCGATGAGATGGCGCGGCGCTTCGGCCTCGAGGATCTACGCGGCAGTGAGCCGCACTGGCTTTCAGGAGGCCAGAAGCAGCGGACGGTGCTGGCGGGAGTCGTGGCCCTGCGGCCGCAAGTGCTGGTGCTGGACGAGCCGACGTCGATGCTCGACGCCCGTTCCCAACGGCAGTTCCGGGAGCTTGTAGACGAGCTGTGGCGTGCGGGCACGACGATCATCTACATCACCCAGCTTATGGAGGAAGTGACGGGGGCTCCACGGATCATCGCCCTGGATTCCGGCCGTGTCGCTTTCGACGGAATCCCCGGGGAGTTTTTCTCCAGCAAGGAGCTGATGTCACTGACCGGGCTGGAGCCGCCCCTGGGATCTCGCCTGGCTGACCGCGTCCGCGAGCAGGGACACCCTTTGCCCGGCGGGATCCTCACCCTTCCGGAACTGGTGGCGGCCATATGTCGCAGCTGAACCCGGGCTCGCGACTGGAGCTGGAAGGAGTCAACCTGGCCTATAACGCCGGCACGCCTTTCGCCGCGGCCGCGCTCAGCGATGTCACCCTGACGGTGGAGGCCGGCGAACGGCTCGCCATCACCGGGCCGGTAGGTTCGGGCAAATCCACCCTTCTCGCCGTCCTTGCCGGCGTGCAGCCGCCGGATTCCGGCCGGATCATCCACGAGGGCCAGGAGATAAGCGGACGCCGGCAGCCGCCGCCCGGCAGCATCGGCCTAACTTTCCAGAGTCCCGAGAACTGTCTTTTTGGGAAGTCGGTGCATGATGACGTGGCTTTCTCGCCGCGCCGGCAGGGGCTCGACGAACGGGAAGTGGAGCGGCGAGTCACAGATGCCCTGGCCGCGACCGGGATGCGGCTCGAGCAGGTGGGCCATCGCAGTCCGTTCTCCCTCAGCACCGGGGAGCAGCGGCGGGTTGCCCTGGCCGGGGTGCTGGCCATGGAGCCTCAGGCGCTGCTGCTGGACGAACCAACGGCGCACCTGGACCCGGCATCCCGGCGTGAGCTGATCGTCCGTCTGGTGGCTCTCAGCGAGAGCAGCGGCAAGACGATGGTGATGGTCGGCCATGACATGGACGAAATCGCCCGCTTCGCCACCCGCGTCGTCATCATCGATGGCGGCCGCAAGGTCGCAGACGGGACACCACACGAGCTGCTGACCGATATCGCGCTCCTGGAGGAGCACAGTCTGGACCCTCCCGGGACGGTAGTGCTCTGCGACCTGCTGCAAAAAGCTTCAGGGAAACCGGTGGCAGCCGTTATCGACGAGCAGCAGGCGCTCGAGCTCCTGCTCGAAATGGCCGGAGCGGAAGGAAACGGGGGTGGCACGCATGCAGGTCAGTAACATGATAACCGCCCAGTATTATCCGGGGACATCGCCGCTTCACGCGGTGGACCCCCGCTCGAAGATCGTCGCCGCTTTCGCCTATGTGATCGCGCTGTTCCTGCTCGACACCTTCAGCGCCCTGGCAGTGATGGCCCTGGGCCTGGCCGCCGGCATCGCGTTGGCCGGAGTGCCGCCAGCATGGCTCTGGCGTAGCGCCCGGCCGATCCTTTTCCTGATCGTCTTCACCGCGTTCTTCCAGGTGCTCCTGGGCGGCGGCACGGTCATCTGGGAACTGGGGCCGTTTCAGGTCTATCGCGAGGGAATCGTCAACACCGGCTTTCTGGCGGCTCGGCTGCTTCTGCTGGTCCTGTCAGGTTCGATCCTGACTTTCACCACGCCGCCGGTCCTGCTCACCGATGCCATGGGACGGTTGATGTCGCCGCTGGCGAAGCTCAGGCTGCCGGTTTACGAACTGGCGCTGATGATGACTATCGCCCTGCGGTTCATCCCCACCCTGGTGATGGAAGTAGACCGCATCATCAAGGCCCAGAAAGCGCGCGGGGCCCTGACCGGGGGCGGGCCGGTTGCCAGGGCGCGGAGTATAATGCCGGTACTGGTGCCCCTGTTCGTCATGAGTTTCCGCCACGCCGACGAACTGGCGGCGGCGATGGAATCCCGCTGCTGGCGTGGTGGCAGGGGCCGGACGGTGCGGCGCAAGCTGGCCATGGGCCGTGGCGACGTGGTCTTCGGCCTGGTGGTGCTGGCAGTGCTGGCGGCGTCACTTTGGCTTGGAAGGTTCACGGATGTCTGGTAAGGATCCTGTGAAGGAATCCCTGGCCGAAGGCAGCTCCGCTGAAGGGACGATATGACGACGGTCAGGCTTGACATCGAATATGACGGCACCGGTTTTGCCGGCTGGGCCAAACAACCCGGCCTGCCAAGCATCGAGGCCTCACTCGAGGAAGTGTTGGCTCAGATTCTACAGCAGCCTGTGACGCTCTCAGTCGCCGGCCGCACCGACGCCGGCGTGCACGCGCGCGGCCAGGTGGTCAGCTTCAATCTTGAGGAGAAGCCAGGCTATGCAGGTAGCCGGGCAGACGACAGGCAGATAGGTGAGGGCGATGGAGAGGATGCGGGTGAGGCTGTCCTGGCCGTCGACCCGGGGAAACTCCGCCGCTCCGCCAACAAGCTTCTGCCGCCATCGATTGCCATCTGCCGCGTGAGCGAGGCGCCCCCGGGATTCGATGCCCGCTTCAGCGCCCTTTCGCGCAGCTATGCCTACAGCGTCCTCAACCGGGAATATCCATCGCCCTTCCGTGGCCGCTTCGTCCATTATTATGCCGGCAGGCTCGATCTGGCTCTGCTCGAAGAAGCTGCCGCGCTCATTCTCGGACGTCACGACTTCACCGCCTTCACTCCGACGGTTACCGAGCACGATGACTTCTCCCGTGAGATCACCCGTTCCGAGTGGCTTCAGGAGGATGGCCTGCTGGTCTACCGCATCACTGCCGCCGGATTCCTGCGCAACATGGTCCGGGTGCTCGTGGGAACCATGCTGGAGATCGGCCGCGGCTACCGTCCGCTGACTGAACTGCCGCAGCTTCTGACAGGAGCCTCCCGTCCCGATGCCGGAAAAACCGCTCCACCACAGGGATTATGCCTCGAAAAAGTCGAATATCCTTCCGAAAACCCAGGTCAGCCCTAAAAGTCCCAGAGAATTTCAGGCTTCCAACTATTGCAAGGTTTACAAAACCGGCATATAGTTAAAAATACTTTTCGCAGGAGAAAATCGCTGGATGGCGGAAAGTAAGCCAGGTATCGCCACAAAAGCGTGACGGTGGAGGCAAATATGGAGAGACTGACTCACCTAGGTTCGTTCTTCATACTCGCTTTGTGGCTGTTGCTGAGCTGGGTCCTCATGGGCCTGGGACTTTACTGGGCACTCTCTTAAGCACGCGTTGTCAGCCGGCCATGGAGGAATAGCAGGAGAATCACGGGGCGCCGCCCTGCGGATGGTTTTCGCTCGCGCAGTAACGGCTGCCGCCGTTTTTCTGCTCGCGCTGACCCTTACACTGATCCTGCTTTTTTTATCAGGCTGCGGCGGCGATGATTCCGGCCAGTCCGGTTCGACTTCAGCCGATGCTTCTTCAGGTTCCACTTCATCCCGCCCCACGACTCCCACCCGCACCATCGATGCCGGCGAACGGCTGTCGCTCGATTCCAGCCCGCCCGCCCAGCCGGTTCGCCTGGTCTTCATCCATCATTCCGTGGGTGAGAACTGGCTGGATGACTCCCAGGGCGGCCTGGCCGCGGCCTTGATGCAGAATAACTACTACGTCAGTGACACCAACTACGGCTGGGGCCCGCCCGATGCGGACTCAGGCTTCGAGAACATCGGCGACCACACCGACATCGGCTACTGGTACAACTGGTTCGCCGGGCCGAACAGTCCCACATACATGAAAGCGCTTTACGCGGAAAGCGGTCAGAACACCGCCGCGCCCTACTCGCGGCTGGCGTCAGACCCCGGCGGCGAGAACGAGATCGTCATGTTCAAGTCCTGCTTCCCCAACTCGAACCTCGGGGGCAGTCCCGGCGATCCACCGGCCGAAGGCCAGAATCTTCTGCGCGGCCAGGGTTCCGGGGAGGCGGTACACACGGTCCAGAACGCCAAGGGTATCTACAACGACCTGCTGGAAGGATTCGCCACTGAACAGGACAAGCTGTTCATCGTGGTCACGGCGCCGCCGCTGATCGAATCGGAGACGACGCCGGAAGCCGCCGCCAACGCCCGCGCCTTCAACCGCTGGCTGGTGAACGACTGGCTGGAGGATTATCCCTATCAGAATGTGGCCGTCTTCGATTTCTACAATGTCCTGACCTCGAACGGCGGCAGCCCTGAAGTTAACGATTCAGGCAGGAGCTCCGGCAACCACCATCGCTACTCTCCGGAGCTTGAAGCCATCGAATATGTCACGGGACAGGGAAGCGACTTCTCCGCCTACGGGTCAGGTGACAGCCATCCGACGGCGGCAGGCGGGCAGAAGGCCACCGACGAGTTCATCGAGATGCTGAACATCAGCTACCACGCCTGGAAAAGCGGGTAGGACCGGCTGGCTGGACCGGAATAGCGGGCGGGCCAGAATATTCGGAAAACTGACCGGGCGAGCGGACCGGCGGCCATCGACTTCCCCGAAAAGACTAGATCCAGTAAACCGGGTACTTCCTGCCGGCTAAGTTATTGATCAGTAACGCGACCAGCAGAAGAATAATAGCGCCGGCTCCCACCGGCACCACCGGATAGAGCCATCCCAGATCGTGGACCTGCTGGCCGCCGATGACCGCGATCAGCGCGGTCGCGCCACCGGGTGGATGGACGGTGTTGGTCGCCAGCATAACCGCGACTGCAACCGAGACCGCCACCGCCGCCGCCAGCCAGAGCGTTCCCCCCAGCAACTCCCAGGCGGTGACACCGACGAGTGCCGAGAGGACGTGGCCGCCGATCAGGTTCCGTGGCTGGGCGAATGGGCTCTTCACGGCTCCATAGATCAAAACGGCGGAGGCGCCGAACGACCCAATGATCAGGGTAAGGTCCCGGGGCTCGAAGAAATACGACGAAAGCCAGGCACAGAGGCCGATCCCCAGCAGCGCTCCCAGCGAAGACCAGAGGATCTCGGTCAGCCCCACAGCCGGCGGTGCCTTGGCTTCACTTTTGGTCTGAGGAGCCAGAAGGGCTTCCGCCGCCGGGCAGACCGTCGATCCCGTCAGCCTCTTGCTCGCCCGTTGCAGCGCGAGGCCGTAGATCAGCCTCAGGTCCTCGTCCGTCACATCAACGTATGACTTGAGGTCCCTCTGAGCATCGCGTATGTCATCATCGATGATGATCAGGTCAGACTTGTCCACTGGACTTCCTTACTATCGGATATCAAAGATGCGGCATCGATCAACAGACATCGCGGCATCGATCAACGGACATCGCGGCAACGATCAAAAGACATCGATGCATCGATAAACGATCTCGAGGCACTATCAGCAGTTATCGCAGGGTCTGACGATCTCTAAGGCCTTGCCCCAGTCGCTGAAGACGAATTTCTGCTCCAGATTCTCTCCCCGCTGCTGGCTGGAGCTTTTGATCAGCATCTGGTCGATCAGGCGGCTGTCAGCGTTTATCCAGAAATCCACGGTCACAACTGCCGACTTCAACGCTTCGAACTCCTTCAGCTGTGCTGGATCGTTTGTTGTCTTCATGAGTCCGGTCGCCAGCAACGGCATGTCCACGTCAACCTGCACGTGGTAGGTCTTCTTGCCATCGGAAAGGGTCTCCTGGCCGAAATTACGCGAGCTGCGGGCGAAGTCGAGGTAGCTGGTGATCATTTGGGCTTCCGGAGGCAGCGAAGGAGAAGCGCCGGTCTTCCAGGCGCCGCCGGTGGCTTCCGAGCGGATGAATGTCTGGCCGTCGGTGACGATGACATCCGTGCTCGCCGGCGCAGCGTTCAGATAGTCACGGGTCACCATCTGGACCTTGTCAGGAAACAGGATATCGCCTTCGGCGCGGGAGCTGGCGGCCTGGCCATCGATGGATCCGGTGGTCTGCCCGGTGAAATGGACGCCCAGGTTGGCAGCGGTCTTGACCTTGACCGCCTGGCTGGCGTCGCGCAGGAGCTCGCTGGTCGATTCGGGTGAGGTGGAATAGGTGCGCGTGGGAGGGGCCTGATCGGGCTGCCAGATCGGGTAGGTCCTGGTCTCCCGGTCATTGCATCCGGCAGCTGCAGTCACTGAAAGCATCAGGCTGAAAATAATCAGCAGCATCGCTGTATGCCGCGAGCGCGCGCCCAACCTAATCATCTTCGATCTGGAATCGGGACAGGTAGTCGTTGCAGCAGCGCTGCAGCCATTGCCGGTTGACCGCGTAATAGACGGATTGGCCTACGCGCCGGTCTTCAACCAGCCCGGCCTGCCTGAGGACGCCGAGGTGGTGGGACATGGTCGGTTGTGAGATGCCGAAGCGCCTCACAAGCTCGCTGACGCGGGTTTCTCCATCTTCCTGCAGAGACAGCAGTATCTTCTGCCGGGATTCGTCTGAAAGGGCCTTGAAAACGGCCACGAGCGTCTTGTAATCACAGCAGGATCCTCTCTGGCTGTCCCCAGGGACCAGGTCAACAGCAGCGTCTGTGTATTCGTTATTTCCTGTCCTGTTTCTGTTCATCGCACCATCAGGGTCATATCCATGATTCTGCCCAGGATAGCAGCAGTTATGCACCTGTCGCCGCATTTTCCACCAGGAGTCTAATGTATACATTTATATTCTTCAATATATTTTCCTGCTCAGCAGTTCACTGGGGATGATACCTGTATGCAGTATGATAAGATATTCCAATAGTACCTATTAACAAGGTACCGACCTGAAGAAGGCGGCCAGGATTTGGATCTTACCAAACTGAGGACATTCTGCTCCATCGCCCGCAAGGGCAATTTCTCCGCGGTGGCGGAAGACCTGTTCATGTCCCAGTCGGCCGTCAGTCAGCAGATCCAGGCCCTTGAGCGGCGGTATGGCGTGGTGCTCTTCGACCGTGGCAGCAAGGGAGCGACCCTGACAGAGCCGGGCCGCATACTCTTTGAGAAGGCCCAGCGGATCCTTGAGATCGAGGACGAGATCAACCACGAGTTCGACGACCTGCGTGGCCTCAAGGGCGGCGAGCTGCATGTCGGCGCCAGCACCACGGTCGGTAACTACCTGATGCCTTTTTATCTGGGGGAATTCAAGCAGCGCTATCCGGAGGTCAAAGTCTCCCTGATCGTTGAGAATACTCGGATAATCGAGGACCAGCTGCTCGCCGGCCTGTTCCCTCTGGCAGTCGTCGAGCACGATGTTCAGAATCCGTCACTGGTCCGCGAGCCCATAGAGAAAGACGAGCTGGTACTGATCGTCAGCCCGAAGCACCGATGGGCCGAGCGGGAATCAGTCACCAAGGACGAATTGATGGAAGAGCCGTTCATAACGCGGGAACTTGGCTCAGGAACTCGTGAGGTGATCGAGGAATCGCTTGCCAAGGAAGGGATCCCCAAGCTCAACGTAGGCATGGAACTCGGCAATTCATCGGCGATCAAGACCGCGGTTGCGGCCGGCCTGGGCGTATCGATCCTCTCCCGCCGCGCCGTCCACGCCCAGCTGGAGAGCCGCATGCTCAAACAGATCGCCATCAAGGATGTGGCCCTGGTGCGTGATTTCTACCTGATCACGGTCGCTGAGCGCTACAATTCGCCTGCTTCCGTGAAATTTCGCGAACTGCTGGTTACTGGCGGCGGTTCGACGGGACTCGTGCCCGAACTTTCCTGAGCCTTTTTCCAAGGCTTGGCCTGGCATTTCCTGATTTCACCTGCTGCTGCCGGCAGCGCCTCGATCCGTCTCCTCCTTCGCATATCGCCCGGTATTATGCAATACCCGGCACCTATTGGTTTATCTGATACGCCTTATCCGTAATCCGGAACATTATTCCCCCCCGCGTCTTTATCTTTCCCCGTCAATCTGATATAAATTTCGCCGGTCTTAAAGTGTTTTGCGCTTCTCCTTTATACAGGCGAGGGCGCCAATTCTATCCGGGGGTACTCCCGAGAGAAAGGAGTGGAGGTTTTTGCATAATTTTTTATTGGATAACGGGGTGTATCTCGCCATAGGTTGCGGCCTGGCTGCAATCGTCTATGGCATTGTGTACATCATGTGGATCCTCAAGCTTCCTGCAGGTAACGAGAAGATGCAGGAGATTGCGGGTGCGATCCAGGAGGGAGCCAAGGCGTATCTTAACCGGCAGACGCAGTACGTAGCCATCGTGGCTGTTGTGCTGTTCGCGCTGCTCACCCTGGCGATCGACTGGCAGACTGGTCTGGCGTTTCTGATCGGCGCCGTCCTGTCGGCTGCGACTGGCTGGATCGGCATGATGATCTCGGTGCGGGCGAACGTCCGTACCGCGGAAGCTGCCAGGGGCGGACTCAAGCCTGCCATGAACGTCGCCTTTCGCGGTGGTTCCATAACGGGTCTTCTTGTAGTCGGCCTGGCGCTTCTGGGAGTGGCTGGTTTTTATGCTGTCTTCCCGGATAACGTCAAGTTCCTAATCGGTCTCGGTTTCGGAGGCAGCCTCATCAGTGTCTTCGGTCGCCTGGGCGGCGGCATCTACACCAAGGCCGCGGATGTTGGCGCCGACCTGGTAGGTAAGGTCGAAGCCGGCATTCCCGAGGATGATCCGCGTAACCCGGCCGTGATCGCTGACAACGTCGGCGACAACGTCGGTGACTGCGCCGGCATGGCAGCTGACCTATTCGAGACCTACGCGGTAACCGCCGTGGCGGTCATGCTGCTGGGTTCGCTGCGTTTCGGAGTCAATAACAAAGAGGCTCTGATCCTGCCGCTGGTCATGGGTGGCGTCTCAATCATCGCCTCCATCATCGGTACTTTCTTCGTCAGGGTCGGCAAGAGCGAGAACATCATGGGTGCTCTCTACAAAGGCCTGATCGCTGCTGGAGTCCTTTCACTGGGCGCCTTCTACGGAGTCATCTACTGGGTCACCAACAATAAGGGTCTTACAACTCTGAAAGACGAAGTGACCAAAAAGACCGAAACCTATTCGGTCGGCAATCTTCTGGTGTGCGCGGCAGTTGGCCTTGTGGTCACCGGTGCCATCGTCATCATCACGGAGTATTACACCGCCACCAAGTACAAGCCGGTCAAGCACATCGCTGAAGCTTCGCAGACTGGCTCAGCCACTAACATCATCGCCGGCCTTGCGGTCAGCATGAAGTCCACGGCACTACCGGTTCTCGTCATCGGCGCCGGCATCCTGGTCGCCAACTGGCAGGCAGGCATCTACGGAATCGCCATCGCCGTCATGGCTCAGCTGTCCATGACCGGTATTATCGTCGCCATCGACGCCTACGGGCCGATCACCGACAACGCCGGCGGCATCGCCGAGATGGCGGACCTGCCGGAAGAGGTACGCGGCATCACCGATCCGCTGGATGTGGTTGGCAACACCACCAAGGCTGTCACCAAGGGTTACGCGATCGGTTCCGCCGGTCTGGCCGCACTGGTGCTCTTTGCTTCCTACACCCAGGACCTGCATGAGGGCCTGTTGAAGGAGCACAAGATAGTCGAGTATGCATTCAACCTCTCCGAGCCGGCAATCATCGTCGGTCTCTTCGTCGGAGGTCTGCTGCCGTTCATCTTCGCGGCGCTCTGCATGGAAGCCGTGGGTAGCGCTGGCGGCATGGTGGTCGAGGAAGTGCGCCGCCAGTTCCGTGAGATTCCCGGCATCATGGAAGGAACAGGCAAGCCCGAGTACGGCCGCTGCGTCGATATCGTCACCAAGGCCGCGCTCCGCAAGATGATGCTTCCGGCCCTTATACCGCTCACCGCGCCGCTGATCGTCGGTCTGGTGCCGAAGTACCTGGGCAACGAGACGCTCAGCTATGAACTGCTGGGCGGCATGCTTGTGGGCAGTATCGTCACTGGTATCTTCCTGGCCATCTCGATGACCAGTGGTGGTGGCGCCTGGGATAACGCCAAGAAGCTCATCGAGGACGGCGTTTACGGTGGTAAGGGCTCGCCTGCTCACGCGGCTGCCGTTACCGGCGACACCGTCGGCGATCCCTACAAGGATACAGCCGGCCCCGCCATCAACCCGATGATCAAGGTCGTCAACATCGTGGCCCTTCTGATCGTCCCGCTGCTGGTCAAGTAACAACGCGTAATAGAGCGCTCCGGCGCCTGAATAGCAGGAAAAAGGGGCGGGCCTTCGGCCCGCCCCTTATGCATTGAAAAACCAGACCGGCGCCAGTCAGATAAAACCGGGCTCAGGTCTTGAATTGTGAATCCAGATAGACTTTGATTAGCAGGTACCATGATTGAAAACACTAAAAAGCTTTTGAGCCTGATCATCCTCCTGATGGGTATTGCCATCTTTGTGAGGTCGATCGCGGTCGCGGGGACGATCTCCCTGACCGCGGGTGTGGTCGCCGGCCTGGCGTTCACGGCGTACGGAGCAGTCCGTCTGTACTACTCCTGGGGCAAGCACTAGATGGCGCGCCGCCGTTTTCGCAAGGTCTACCAGCTGCAGCGGGTGCTCGGCTGGCAGGCGCTGTACTCGACAGCCTACGGCAATGTCGGGTCCTCGATCTATTATGCTCTCGGTGTCGTCGCGGCATACGCCCTCGGCCTTTCTCCGGTAGTTTTCATGATGGCAGGTTTACTGTTTGCGCTGACATCTTTCTCCTACGCCGAGGCGACGGCAGCAGTTCCTGAAGCCGGCGGCTCTTCCAGTTTCGCCCGCCGCAGCTTCAACGAACTGGCCAGCTTCGGCGCCGGCTGGGCGCTGACGCTTGATTACATCATCACCATCGCCATCTCCGCGTTCTTTGTGCCGAATTATCTGGCCACATTCTTCCCAATACTCAAGGAATGGCCGTTCAACAGCATCGGCGGGGTGATCGTCATCCTGTTGCTGATCGTCATGAACATCATCGGCGTCAAGGAATCGTCAGGGCTCAATATCCTGCTGGCGGTCATGGACCTGGTCACTCAGCTGCTACTGGCGGTCGTCGGCTTCTTCCTGCTGCTGAGCCCGGAGACACTTGTCAGCAACGTCCACTGGGGGGTTGCACCGACATGGAGCAACCTGATTTATGGCATCTCGATCGCCATGGTCGCCTACACCGGCATCGAGACCGTCTCCAACCTGGCTGAGGAGGCCAAGAAGCCTCATCGCGACGTTCCCAAGTCGATCATGCTGGTATTGGTCACGGTACTCGCCATGTACGCCGCCATCTCAGTGATCGCGCTCAGCGTGATGCCCGTCCACGAAGTCCTGGCGACTAATGACTCGCCGCCGTACGAGATCTCAGCCGTCTTTAATGACGAGGGGCAGGCTATCGATGAGGATGGCCAGGTGGTCTCCGAAGAAGGAAAGAACCGGGTCTGGGTCACCGATCTCTCCCAGAAATGGCTGGAAGATCCGATCATGGGCATCGTCAAGGACTCTGATCGCGGCCTGGCGAGCCACTGGCCCCTTGTGGCAAAGATCATGGCGGGCTGGGTCGGCATCCTGGCAGCGACGATCCTGCTGATCGCGACCAACGCCGGCATCCTCGGCATCTCGCGGCTTTCGTATTCCATGGGTCAGCACAAGCAGCTGCCGCCTGTCTTCAACAAGGTGCACAGTCGGTTCCATACGCCCTATACGGCGATAATCTTTTACAGCCTTGTTGCGGCGGTGCTCATCATTCCCGGACGGGTTGACCTCCTGGCAGACCTGTATAGTTTCGGAGCCATGATCTCCTTCACCATCGCCCATATCTCCGTGGTCGCTCTACGATTCAAGGAACCATACCTGGGAAGGCCCTACAAGGCTCCGTTCAACATCCAGCATGGCGAGGTATCCATACCGGTGACTGCCATCATCGGCGGGATCGGGACTTTTACCGTCTGGCTGATCGTGGTCTTTACCCACGAGTGGGGCCGTTACGTGGGTTTCGGCTGGATGATCCTGGGATTCATAATGTACTATTTCTACCGGCGCTCCCAGTCGCTTTCGCTGACGGAGACGGTCAAGATAGAGGCCGCGCCGATCACCTTCCCGGATGTGGAGTACAATAATATCCTCATCCCCATCGTAGGCACGAAGATCTCACGTGAAGCCATGGTCATGGCCTGTGAGCTGGCCGCGGAGGAGAAGTCATCGATTGAGGCACTGGTCGTCATCGAGGTGCCGATGAACCTGCCACTGGAGTCCATACTTCCTGATGAGATGCAGCGGGCTGAGGCGCTTCTGGAGGAAGCCAAAGAGCTGGCCGAGGAATATGCAGTGCCGCTCTTCCCGAAGATCGTCGCCGGCCGTGTCGCCGGGCGCACTATCGTCGAGGAGGCGATCGCAGCCAAGTCGCAGATCGTCATGCTGGGGACCGAACGCACCAGGCGCACGGGTGAGCGCTTCTTCGGCAGTACGGTGGAATACGTCCTGCGCAAGGCACCATGCAAGGTTTTGGTTGTTTCCGGGGAAAAGAATCTTGATCAGGGATAAATCCGGAAACCGAGGGAACTGTTCCATTTAAATCAACTCAAGCGCCAAATGATGAAATGACCAGAGGTGAGGATATGTATGTTGTCATAGTAGGGTGCGGCAGGGTCGGTTCGGCGCTGGCCCTCGGTCTGATAGAAGAAGGGCACAAGGTAGCCGTCGTCGACGAGGACGAAGACGCCCTCCTGCGGCTCGGCGAGCACTTCCCGGGTGATTTCGTCCATGGGGTCGGAATCGATATCAAGGCCCTGCAGCGCGTCCATACCGAGAACGCCGACGCTTTCGTCGCGGCCACTGATGGAGATAACACCAACCTGGTGGCAGCTCAACTGGCAAAAGAGCGTTTCGGCGTGAAATGCGTGGTCACCAGGGTCTACGATCCCCATCGGGCAAAGTTCTTCAAGGAGCAGATGGGCATCCGCACGATCTGCCCGACTGCCGACACAATCAACCTCCTGGCCACCGCGGTCAGGACCTGCGAGGTGAATCCCTGATGTTCGTAGTTATCGCGGGAGGGGGAAAAGTAGGCCGTACCCTGGCGCGCATCCTCATGTCCAGGGATAACGAAGTCATGATGATCGAGCAGGACCGCCGCCGCTACCAGCGACTTACCCAGGAATTCGAGGAAGTGGTCATGTACGGCGACGCCACCGAGATCTTCAACCTGGAGCGGGCCGGTATCGAGCGCGCCGATGTGGTCGCGGCTGTCACCGGCGACGATGAGGACAACATCATCATCTGCCAGGTAGCCAGCCACAAGTTCAAGGTTGCCAAGTCCATCGCCAGGGTCAACAATCCCGAGAACCAGGAAGCATTCGATGTGCTGGGGGTGGCGCCGACCGTGTCGGCCACCAATTCGCTGCTGTCACTCATCGAGCATGAGATGCCGGCTCACCGCCTGGTGCACCTGCTCAATCTCAAGAAGGAGAATCTGGAGATCGTCGAGGTGATGGTCGAGGATGGCTCACCGCTGGCGGCCAAGCGCATCGAGGAGATCTCGCTGCCTGCCGGCGTGCTGCTGATCTCGATCCTGCGGGATAGCAAGGCTCTGATCCCCCAGGGCTCTACCGAGCTGCTGGTCGGCGATCAGATACTGGCCATACTCGAGCCCGGAAGGGAAGCGGAGCTCACCGAGCTGTTCCTGAGCGGCTGAGATTATAGCCGCCTGTCCCGCGTCCGACGACCTGCCTCTTATTCTCAACGATGAATCCATGAGCGGCCATACCGTCATCGTGACCAAAATCACATCAACTTTTGAGGGTGGTCATGCTTGCCTGCCGTGCTGGCGGGTAGACTTTTAATTAGCATAGCAGGCAGGCGCGGCGGCGTAACGGGCGCGGCGCATCATGAAAATACGGGAAGGAGGGGAGATGGCGGAAATTTCGGAGATCACTGAGGTCGACGGCGAAACCATCATCGGAGACGTAGTCGAGAGGCTCCCTGGAGGCGCGGACGTAATCGAGAAATATTTCGGTAACGGTTGCTTCACCTGTCCGGGCATCCGTATGGAATCGATTAATTTCGGCGCCACTATGCATGGGGTGAACGCCGAGGAGGTCGTAGCGGATCTGAAGGCGCTGCTGAACGAAGGATAATATCATCTGGCGCCAGGCTGATCGCGAGATCGGGTATAACCGGGGACAACTGATCGAACAGGGATATCAGAGCGGAAGTCCTTGAGTCAAAGCGGAAGTCCTCAATTGAGAGATAGGGAAACAGAAGGGACCGGCCTTCCGGCCGGTCCCTTCTTCCTGTCTGATCCCTGAATGACCTGCCTCAAGTATTCCTGAAGCGTGCCTTTTCCTGAAGTCTTTCGGTTCTGTCCGCCAGACCGCCTATTCTTTATCCGGTGCCTTGCGGGCCGGCACGACTGGAGTCGGAGCGGGCAGCGCTCCGGAAATCGTCATCCACATGTTCCAGGCAAAAAGGACGGCGCCGAGCGCATACAGTGCCCCGAACGGTGCGACTCCATATCGCATCAGGTCTGCCGATGAAGACGACCAGGCTGCGGCCAGCAGGGTAACAAACATGCCCACCAGGCCGGCTATGTTCAGCCAGAGCTGAACGGTCGACATACTCTCGTTGTGGAGAGGCCGTCCGCTGAAACGGGGCAGGATATGGTAACCGACGCCGAAGATCAGCATCATCACAGCACCCAGCAGGTTCACATGAGCATGGGCGCTGGTGATGAATTGCGGCGCATCCGCCTTGGGCAGCACCTGCAGTGCCATCAATACCCCAAGGATGACTCCAGAAGCCAGCGATAGCAGGCTCGTCTTGATAAAACCGATCACTGTCGGGCTCATCAGACCCCCTTCGTGTCAGGGTTTTTTGCCCGGTTTCAGGGCCTGGTTTTGATAACCGCGCCGCCGGAACCGGCAACGCATCGAAACAGCGCTAATGGGCGCCGTGTATCAGCATGGGAAGGCAATGCACGCAGACCCATGTCTGCGAGTCTTCCTTCACGCACGACAGCAGGACCTTCTGGCCGCTGGTGGCGCCGCATTCCATACACTTGGCAGTTGTCTCGTCGCTCATGGTTCTCCCTTGATCGTACTTTGACGGAAACAGGCGGTCGCTGGATTCAGGTTATTATCCCTGGTTCACTCCCCGCTCCCACAGAGGTTTTCGCAAACCGGCCATATTCTCCTGTATATGGCCCGCCAGGAACCGGGGTTCGAACCGCCTCTATTAATGATGATATCCGCGAGGGGAGGTATCGAAGATGAGTACCGTCAAGGAAGTGTGTGACCTTCGTCACTGGAAGAACCTGCCTTCGCAGGTTGCGCTGGCGCTCGTATGCCGGTTCTCAGCTGCTATCTGGCCCAGGCGCGCAGGCGTTCCGGGTCAGTTATGGTCAGCCGCCGCCGGTCGACCACGATCATCCCCTCACGCTCCATCTTTTTGAGCTCGCGGGTGATCGTCTCCCGTGAAGTACCGACGATATCGGCCAGCTCCTGGCGCGACAGCGGCAACTCGATCAGCAGGCCGGCCTCGGACTCGGTCCCGTATTCGGAGGCTAGCTTGACCAGAAGGCCTGCCAGCCGGTGCGGCACCTGCTTGAAGGAAAGGTCGCGGACCAGCTCCATTGACTGTCGCAGCCTCTGGCCCAGAACCCTGATGATCTTGAGGGCCACCTCAGGGTGCCGCCGCACCAGTGCCTGGAAATCCTCACTGCGGATGAGGTATATCTCTGAATCAGCCATTGTCGCCGCGGAAGCCGGGTATGGTCCGCCGTCGAACGCCGGCACGTCGCCGAATATCTGTCCATCTCCCAGGATCGACAGAACCTGCTCGCGTCCCTCGGGGCCGGTCTTGTAGATCTTGACTCGTCCGGACTTGACCAGGTAGAAGGCTGCAGCGGGGTCGTTCTCGTGGAAGACGACCGTGTTTTTCTTCAGACGGCGTTTGACCACCTGGGGGATGATGCTGTCCAGCTCCTCGTCGCTCAGATGCGAGAAGATGGGCGTCTTTTTGAGATAGGATTTTCGGGTGTTTCCGTCCACGGCTCCATTCTACCCATTTGATGGCGGCCACAAAAGTGCCGTGGCGCAGGCGGCTGGCCACGACCGCCGCCGTTATCGCGGACATCCCGTCCGTGGCTACTGTAAAAGCTCTGCTATAATGTCCACGAGTTCCAACCGGCCGCTGGGGGTGTCTTCAGGGCTGATGCAAAAACCTTCTTCTTCATCTTCAGGCAAGGAATCGACAGGCGGATCCCTGGTGGATCGCGTCGGCGCTTTCGTCCGGGAAAAAAACCTCATCACCGCTAACGACCGCGTGCTTTGCATGGTCTCCGGCGGAGCCGATTCCGTGACGATGCTGCAGCTGCTGTACGCTCTTTCAGGTTCGGAACAGCCGGAGTCTCCACAGGGTTTCACAATAGGCATCTGCCATGTCAACTACGGCCGCCGGGGAGACGCCAGCAACGCCGACGAAACATTCGTGCGCAGCCTCGGCGACGAGCTTGGCATTCCCGTACACGTCATCCGCGCACCGCTGGAGCAGCGCTCGAATTTCCAGGCCTGGGCCCGCGATTTCCGCTATCTGGCGGCCCAGAACCTATGCCGCTGGCAGGGCTACACCCGTATCGCCGTCGCCCATAACAAGGACGACCGTGTCGAGACTTTCATCTACCGGCTGATCTCCTACTCCGGCAGGCGCTCCCTGGTAGTGATGCCGCCCCGGCGCAGCCGGGTAATCCGCCCGCTATTGTTCCTGACCGCCCGGGAGATCCGCCAGTTCTGTAAAGAAAACGGATTCGACTGGCGCGAAGATGATTCCAACCAGTCCCTCGATTACGCCCGCAACCAGATCCGTCAGCGGGTGCTGCCGCGCCTGGAAGAGATCCGCCCTGATTTCCGCGAAAGGATCAGCGATACCCTGGCGCTGCTCGAAGACGAGGACGAAGTGCTGGATTCCGTGACCGACGAAGCCTGGCAGAACGCCTATATCGATCACGAGGGCGTGAGTAGTCTCAAGGCATCCGAGCTGTCGCTGATGCCGAGAGCCATCGCCCGCCTGGTGATCCGCCGCTGGCTCGGCTGCTCCGGAAGGCAGCTTCGGATCTCTCGCCGCCTGCTGGATTCCATAGTCGACCTTTGCGCGGTCTCCAGCGGCACCAGCATCGTGTCCCTAGCCGATGGCCTGCAGGTGGAACGTCAATACGATAGACTACTCCTGGCCCCGGCCGGCCCTGGCGCCGGTTCTCCAGAACAGGTGGAGCTGCCGGTTCCCGGAAGGGCAAGCTTCGGCTCTTACGAGCTGGAAGCTGTCGAGTCTCCGTCCTGGGAGCTGGATTCTGGCGGACCGTTCCAGGTGACCGTCTGCGCAGACGGCATCAACCGGCCACTCATCGTGAGAGCGTGGCTTCCTGGCGACAGGTTTGCGCCCCTGGGGTTTCAGGGAAACAAGAGTATCCAGGACCTTTTCACGGATGAAAAAGTGCCCCGCGGCGAACGTGCGGGGGTACCTATTGTCACAGATGGTGACGACATAGTCTGGGTCTGCGGCCTGAGGGTGGCGGACGCTTACAGGGTGACAAACGCAAGTGAGCGCCTGGTGGGGCTCAAGGTCTCCAGGAGGAAAGATTGACAATAGAACTCGGCGAGACGATTCTCAGCGAAAAAGAGATCCGCGCCCGCGTAACGGAACTTGCGGCGATGATCTCAGCGGATTATGCGGACAAGGAACCTCTCCTCGTCTGTGTCCTCAAGGGCGCAGTCTTCTTCATGGCTGACCTGGTGCGGGAACTCACAGTTCCAAGCGAGCTCGACTTCATGGCCGTTTCCAGTTATGGGTCTGCCACCGACTCCTCGGGCGTCGTCAGGATCCTGAAGGATCTCGACGCCAACATCGAGGGGCGTAACGTCATCATCATCGAAGACATCATCGATTCCGGGCTGACGCTCAGTTACCTTCGCAAGAACCTGCGCTCCCGCAATCCGGCCAGCGTCGAGGTCTGCTCCCTGCTCACCAAGCCGTCGCGCCGCAAGGTAGATATTGCCTGTAAATACGTAGGTTTTGAGGTGCCGGACAAGTTTGTGGTCGGCTACGGACTCGATTACATGGAGAATTATCGCAATCTCAGGTATATAGCGGTGCTGGCCGAGGAAGTTTCTTGATAAAAGGCGCCAGCAAGCGGCGGTTTTCCACCGCTACGCCAGTTCAAATATGCGATAATGGATGGAACCATGCGCATAGAAAGGAACTGATATAAATTGGCCAAGTTTTTAAGAAGCGTCGCCTTCCCGATACTCATCATCGTGCTGCTCGCCCTCTTCGTGCAGCAGATGCTCGTCAACCGGGATACCGGCGAAAAAGAAATGGATTTCCAGGAATTCGTCCAGAAAGTAAAGAACGACGAGATCAAGTCCGTCGTCATCGACCCCAAGGACCAGATGATGAGCGTCGTCCTCGTCGAGGGCGACCGCAAGACCAATGTAGGCTATACCGAAGACTACCCGCTGACCCAGCTGCTGCTCGATAACGAAGTGGCGTTCACTTCCGAGGGCACCGGCTCTTCCATGTGGTCCTCGCTGCTGATCTCGGCGCTGCCGATCCTGATCATCGTCATCTTCTGGCTGTTTCTCATGAATCAGATGCAGGGCGGCGGCAACAAGGTGATGTCCTTCGGCAAGAGCCGCGCCAAGCGCATGAGCGTCGACCAGCCCAAGGTCACCTTCAAGGACGTCGCCGGTGTCGACGAGGCTGTCGAAGAACTACAGGAGATCAAGGAATTCCTGGAGAACCCAAAGAAGTTCCAGAACCTGGGTGCCAAGATCCCCAAGGGTGTTCTGCTCTACGGCCCTCCGGGAACCGGCAAGACCCTGCTGGCTCGCGGAGTCGCCGGCGAAGCCGGTGTGCCCTTCTTCTCCATCAGCGGTTCCGACTTTGTCGAGATGTTCGTCGGTGTGGGCGCCTCGCGCGTCCGTGACCTCTTCGAACAGGCCAAGCAGAATGCCCCGTGCATCATCTTCATCGATGAGATCGACGCCGTCGGCCGCCATCGCGGCGCCGGCCTGGGCGGCGGCCACGACGAGCGCGAGCAGACGCTGAACCAGCTGCTCGTCGAGATGGACGGTTTCGAGATGAAAGACAATGTCATCATGATCGCGGCCACCAACCGGCCCGACATCCTCGACCCGGCGCTGCTCAGGCCAGGCCGTTTCGACCGCCAGATCGTCGTCGACCGGCCCGACCGCATCGGCCGCGAGGCGATCATCAAGGTCCATGTCCGCGGCAAGCCGCTGGCGCCGGATATCAGCCCGGACGTTCTGGCTGCCCAGACCCCCGGCTTCACCGGAGCCGACCTGGCCAACCTGGTCAATGAGGCGGCGCTGCTGGCAGCGAGGCACGGCAAGAAAGAGATCGGCATGGAGGAGCTCGAAGAGGGCATCATGCGGGTCGTCGCCGGTCCCGAGAAAAAGAGCCGCATCCTCAGCGGCAAGGAAAAACTCATCACCGCCTATCACGAGGTGGGGCACGCGATCGTCGGGCACCTGCTGCCCAACGCCGACCCCATCCATAAGGTCTCTGTAATCAGCCGCGGCCAGGCGCTCGGATATACGATCTCCCTTCCGACCGAGGACCGATTCCTGGTTTCCAAGTCGGAGTTGCTGGATCGTCTGGCAAGCACCCTGGGTGGCCGCGCCGCAGAAGAGATCCAGTTCGAAGAAGTCACTTCCGGTGCCGCCAACGACCTGCAGCAGGCTACCGGCATCGCCAAGCAGATGATCATGAAATACGGCATGAGCGAGAAGCTGGGGCCGCGTACTTTCGGCCACAACCACGCCCAGCCGTTCCTCGGCCGCGAGTTCAGCCAGGAGCCTGACTACAGTGACGAGATCGCCCAGGAAATCGACGAAGAGATGAAGAAGATCATCGAGGACGCCCACCAGCGGGCGCGCAACATCCTGCTGGAAAATAAAGAGAAGCTCGACCTGATCACCAACATCCTCGTTGAGCGCGAGACCCTGGAGAAGGAAGAGTTCGAAGCCCTGCTCGAAGGTACTTCACCCGAAGATGTATTCCGGGAGAAGGACGCCAAGCGTGAAGCTGAAAAGCAGGACAAGCCACAGAAGCTCCCCGAAGAAGTGATAAAGAAAGAATCCACCAGCGATGCGGTTCCCAAGCCAAAGGGAGAGCCACCGCTGGAAGCGCCGTCTTACTAGGTCCATGGACCTGGACAAGATCAATCAGGGCGTCAGACTGATCCTCGAGGGTGTCGGCGAGGACGCCGGACGCGAAGGCCTGATAGAAACGCCAGCGCGCGTGGCCGCGATGTACGAAGATGTCTTCTCGGGTCTCGATACCGATCCGACCTCAGTCATCACCACGATGCCCGCAGACCGACACCAGGAGATGGTGCTGCTCAAGGACATCTCCTTCTTCTCCATGTGTGAACATCACCTGCTGCCGTTCTTCGGCAAGGCCCATGTAGCCTATATCCCCAGCGAGGGCGGCCTCATCACCGGGCTCTCCAAACTGGCGACACTGGTTCAGGTGGTTGCCAGGCGGCCGCAGCTGCAGGAGCGCATGACCTCCACCATCGCCGACGCCATGGTCGACGCACTCGACCCCCTGGGCGTGCTGGTGCTGGTCCAGGCAGAGCATCTTTGCATGTCCATGCGGGGCATCCGCTCCACAGCCCAGACCGTGACCTCCGCCGTCCGTGGCATATTCCGCACCAACGCGGCAACCCGCGCCGAAGTATTGGCGATGATCAACGCCAAGGAGTAATGGAGTCTCCGTCCGGCAGTCCCGCAGGCAGGAAATCTTCTCAGGGTAGTGGCAGCAGGCCCTGGACGGTCATGGGCATCCTCAACGTCACCCCCGATTCCTTCCACGATGGTGGACGCTACCTCAACTATGTCCTGGCGGTGACGCGTGCCCGTGAGATGGCGGCCGCGGGCGCTGGCATCATCGATGTCGGCGGCGAATCCACGCGCCCCGGCGCCCAGCCCGTCGCCGCCGAAGAAGAGCTGAAGCGGGTAACGCCGGTCATCGAAGCCCTGTCCGCCGACCCGGGCATCCCCATCTCCATCGACACAAGCAAGGCCTCAGTAGCCCGGGCTGCCCTCGAAGCCGGCGCCACCATGATCAACGATGTGACCGCCCTGCGGGGAGATCCGGAGATGGCCACGGTGGCAGCCGCGGCTGCCTGCCCCATCTGCCTGATGCACATGCAGGGCGAGCCCCGGACCATGCAGGAGAATCCGCAATATGATGATGTTGTCGCTGATATAATCCAGTTCTTCAAAGAGAGGGTCGACTTCGCGGTCAGCAGGGGGATAAAACGGGAGAACATCATCCTCGACCCCGGCATCGGTTTCGGCAAGACCCTCGGGCATAATCTGGAGATACTGCGGCGGCTGGACGAGCTCGGCGCCCTGGGATTGCCGCTTCTCATCGGTGTTTCCCGAAAGCGGTTTATAGGTATGATCATGAATGATGAGGAAACCGGCCAGCGACTGCCGGGGACCATCGCCGCCAACCTGATGGCGTTCGAAAGGGGCGCCAGCATCTTCAGGGTGCACGATGTCGCCGAGAATTTTCAGGCGCTCAAAGTCGCGGCCGCGATCGCGGGTTAACTGAAACACTCGATTCTGGAATGGCGTGAATAACCAGTCAAATAATCTTGAAGTCAATATCGACGGCCTCGAGGTCTTCGCCCATCATGGCCTGCTTCCCGAGGAACGGGAGCATGGTCAGCTTTTTCGTTTTGACATCCGCATGACCCTGACCGAATGCGAGGCCTGCGACAGCGACGACATCTCCACCACCGTCGACTACGCTGCGGTCATCGACCGGCTGGTGGCTACCGCCACCTCAAAGTCCTATTCCCTGCTTGAAAAACTGGCTGCGGTCCTCGCAGAAATGGTGCTGGGTGAGTTCCCCGTGGTCGACCGGGTCTGGGTCCGCGTCACCAAACCCTCACCGCCGATACCTCATTCCGTCGACGGGGTTTCGGTCTCGCTGGAGCGGGTCCGTGGCGCTCACGGCTCAGCAGCAACAGACCCTTCATCCTGTGGGAGGGACTGATGGCCGACTCCTGGCTCTCCCTCGGCTGCAACCTCGGTGACTGCCGCGCCAGCCTGGCGGCGGCGCTCTCACGGCTGGACGCCCATCCGGAGGTGAGTGTCACCCGTGTCTCATCGGTATATATCACCGAGCCGGTCGGAGGCATCGAGCAGCCGACATTCCTCAACATCGCCGCGGCGCTGGAGACAGAACTCTCGTCGCACGGCCTTCACGCTGTCTGCCGCGAGATCGAGCATGAACTCGGCGGCCGCGAAGGCCGTCAGCCCATGGGTCCCCGCGCCATCGATGTTGACATACTTATGTACGAGCGATTAGAAATAGCGGAAGGGGAGCTGAAGCTGCCGCATCCGCGCATGCTGGAACGCGCCTTTGTACTGGTCCCCCTGGCCGAGATCGCCGGCGACGCGATGATGCCTGACGGGACAACCGTCGCCCGGGCGCTAGCAGCCTGCGCTGACGATCATGGCGTGGAAAAAGACAGTGTTTCTCCACAACTCGACTGGAAAACCGGCAACAGCCCTTAGTGATTTAAGAATGCATAACCTGGCGGCAGACGGTGACGGCGGTCGGGCTGTGGTAGCATCAGGCAGAACGGCGCCAGAACTTCAGAAAGAATTCGTCAACAGCAAATAAGCATATTGACAGGAGGAACGAGCAATCGTGGATTATGGCCCACTTCAGGAAGAGATCCGCAAACTGGCCAAGGCCAGGAACGCGCTGATCATTGCCCATAACTACCAGCGGGCCGAGGTCCAGGACGCCGCCGATTTCACCGGCGATTCCCTGGAGCTGTCACGCATGGCCGCGAAGACTGACGCCGACATCATCCTTTTCTGTGGCGTCGAATTCATGGCCGAGACCGCCCATATCCTCTCGCCCGATAAAAAAGTCCTGCTGGGCGACATCAACGCCGGCTGTCCCATGGCCGACATGATCACCTCCTACGATCTGAGGAAGCTGAAGGAAGAACACCCCGGCGCTCTTGTGGTCGCCTATGTGAATACCTCAGCCGCGGTCAAGGCCGAGACCGACATCTGCTGCACCAGCGCCAACGCGGCCACTGTCGTATCCAACATCCCGGCAGACCGTGAGATCATCTTCGTGCCCGACCGTAACCTGGCCATGTACGTGGAGAAAGCGACCGGCCGTGAACTGATCAAGTGGGACGGTTACTGCCCCACCCACGAATACATCACCCCCGAGGTCATCCTCAAGGCGAAGGAGAAGCATCCCGGGGCGCTGGTCATAGCCCACCCTGAGTGCCTGCCGGAAGTCCAGGATATGGCGGATTCCCTTCAGAGCACTTCGGGAATGATCCGTTTCGCAAAGGAATCTGACGCGAAGTCGTTCATCATCGCCACTGAGATGGGGCTCAACTACCGCCTGCAGAAGGAGAATCCAGGCAAGGAGTTCATCTCGCCGACGAAGAAGGCTATCTGTCCTAATATGAAGCTGACGACCCTGCAGAAGGCTTTTGACACCCTGCATGAAGAGCGGTATGAGATCAGGGTGGACGAGGACATCCGCCTCCGCGCACTCAAGGCGGTCGAGGCGATGGTCTCCTACACATAAAAGCCCGAATCGTTCCAATGATCATCGGCTGGAGATTCGCCGATGGCGTCACTTCAAAGGCCGCGGGGGATAGCATCCCGACCTAATCGGGATATAATCTCCCCATGACCCAGCACTCTGACTCCCAAGACTGATGTCGCGACCGTATCTGCTTGCTGCCACCGACTCGGAACCGGCCAAGCGCTTCTATGACGTGATCGTCATCGGCAGCGGCATCGCCGGCCTCACGGCGGCTGTCGGCGCGGCTCGCAAGTGGAAGGTGGCGCTGATCAGCAAGAGTGTCCTGCGCGACACCACCACCTTCCTCGCCCAGGGCGGCATCGCTGCGGCGCTTGGCGAGCAGGACTCACCCCAGCTTCATTTCGAAGACACCATCCGCGCCGGCGCCGGCCTCTGCAAGGAGGAAGCGGTCAACATCCTCGTGAACGAAGGTCCGGCTCGGGTGCGTGAACTCACCGAGATCTGCCCCAAGTTCGATCGCGCCGGCGGCGACCTGGTGCTGGGCGCCGAAGGCGCCCATTCGGTTCCCCGCATCGCCCACGCCGGCGGCGACGCCACCGGCTCCGAAGTCGCCAGCGCCCTGGCCCAGGCCATGGAATCCGGCAGCCGGGTGCAGGTGCTGGAGAACGAGTTCGTAGTGGATCTGCTCACCAACGGCGGCCACTGCATCGGGGCGGTGTCCCTGAATCTCACGACCGGAGCTTTCACACTCAACTTCGCCACGGCCACGGTGCTGGCCACCGGCGGTTCGGGCCAGGTCTACTCGCTGACCACTAATCCGAAGGTCGCCACGGGCGACGGCATGGCCATGGCTTATCGCGCCGGCGCCTCCATCGGCGACATGGAGTTCGTCCAGTTCCATCCGACCGGCCTATACTCGGACCAGTCGCCGATATTCCTCATAACCGAAGCCCTGCGGGGTGAGGGCGCCTACCTGCTCAACCACAAGGGCGAACGCTTCATGATGGGCGTCCATCCGCAGGCTGAGCTCGGCCCGCGGGACATCGTCGTCAAGGAGATGGTGCGGCAGATGCAGGAGTCAGGTCAGGAGTTCCTCTACCTTGACGCCACCCATCTGGATCCCGGCATGCTCAGGGAACGATTCCCGACGGTATACGAGAACCTTCGCGACAAGGGATATGACCTGTGCTGCGACCGGATCCCGGTAGCGCCTGTCTGCCACTATATGGTTGGCGGGGTGGTCACTGATATCTGGGGCCGCAGCACCCTGCCCGGTCTGTACGCCAGCGGGGAAGTAGCCTGTACGGGAGTCCACGGAGCCAACCGCCTGGCGAGCAACTCGCTGCTCGAAGGACTGGTGTTCAGCGACCGTATCGTCCGCGACCTGGATAAATATATCACCTCCATGGAGGAGGAAGTCCGGCGTCTGCACATCGATCTGCCGGGACCGGCCCGGGAAGGCAACAAGCCCGAAGATGTGATCGAGGGGCTTCGCCGCCTGCAGAAGACCATGACTGCCAACGTCGGCACCGTTCGCAGCGAAGAAGGCCTGATGGCCGCTCATGAGGAACTCAAGGCGCTTCATAACTCGCTCAAGTCCCCGGGAGCCGATCCGGACGAGTATGAGCTTTTCAACCTGCTGACCGTAGCCATCCACATCGTCAAGGCAGCCCTGCTCAGGCAGGAGAGTCGCGGTGCTCATCTGAGGGAGGACTTCCCCGAGGCCGACGACGAAAACTGGAAGCATCACATAAACTTCCGCCTCAAGAGTGAAGAAGATGATGACAACGGCCGCAGAAAAGATCACAGATGATGAGCGATGACAATGAATGACGACCCCGGCGCCACGACGGATGCCCTGAAACAGATAGTCGCCATCGCCCTCGAAGAGGATCTGGGGTCCGAAGGAGATATAACCTCGAACGCCATCTTCGGTGAAGCCGACACTGGCGCCGCCAGGCTGATCACCCGCGAGACCTGCACGATCTCGGGAATGGCCGCGGCCGAGGAGGTCTGCCGGCAGACCGATCCGGCCCTCGTCTGGTTGCCTCTGGTTGGGGACAGCCAGCTGGTACCGGCTGGAGCCGAGGTCGCCAGGCTCGATGGCAGCATCCGCTCCATACTTGCCGCCGAGCGCACTGTGCTCAATTTCCTGTCGCGGCTTTCGGGCATAGCGACCCTGACTGCTGCCTTCACGCAGGCAGTCAATGGCACCGGTGCGCGTATAGCTGCTACCCGCAAGACCAGTCCCGGGCTGAGGCTCCTGGAAAAGACTGCCGTGGTCCATGGCGGCGGCGAGCTTCATCGGATCGGACTCTACGATGCCATTCTGATCAAGGATAACCACATAGCAGCTGCCGGCGGCGTCACAGGCGCGATTGCCGCAGTCAGGAAAAAGCATGGCCCGGATGTATGGATAGAGATCGAAGCAGACACCCTTTTCCAGTTCAGGGAAGCGCTGGCAGAGGGGGCTGACAGGGTCCTGCTGGACAACATGACACCCGGATCGGTAAGTGAATGCGTGGCGGCGGCCGCGGATGCAGAATCACTAAAGCCACGGGGCATCGAGATCGAGGCTTCCGGTGGCATCGAGTTGAGTGCCGCCAGGGCATTCGCAGAAGCCGGCGCTGACATAATCTCCGTCGGAGCCCTGACGATGGCCGCGCCCGGAATCGATTTCTCGCTGGAGGTCGTGGAGTGAATATCGAGTCGCAGGTACTGGCAGAACTCTCCGAAGACCGCTACTCCTCCGGGCAGGCGATCAGCAGGAAGCTGAACATGACCCGCTCGGCGGTGTGGAAGCATATCGTCAAGCTGCGGGAGCGCGGGTACGTCATCGAAGCCTCCCCCCGGCATGGTTACCGCCTGGCAGGGCGGCCCGACAAGCTGCTGCCGGCTGAACTAAAGCCGCTGCTGAAGACCAGGTTCGTTGGTGGCCGCATCGTCCATCTGGAGGAGACCGGCTCCACCGCCGACGAGGCACGCAGGCTTATCGGCGAGAAAGTGCCTGAAGGCACGGTCGTGATCGCTGAGGGGCAGTCGTCAGGACGGGGCCGTCTTGGCCGGGCATGGCAGACGCCGCCGGGGCAGGCGGTCGCACTTTCCGTGGTCCTGTATCCGTCGCTCTCGCCGACGCAGGTGCCACTCCTCAGCCTGGCAACCGGGATCGCGGTCAGGAACGCCGTGGAATCGGTCACCGGCGGCGAGGCCTCGCCCGTGGTCAAATGGCCCAACGATGTCTATCTGAACGGGAAAAAGATCGCCGGAGTCCTGGTGGAGATGGCAGCCGAGCTCGATCAGGTGAAGTGGGCGATCGACAGCGTCGGCATCAATGTGAACAACTCTTTCGTGGATACGCAACTGGCGGATAGAGCCACCTCTTTGGCCGTAGAGCTGGGCCGGAAATTCTCCCGTCGCGAGCTGGTTGCCGCGGTGTTGGACGAACTGGAGAGAATCTATTTGAGTTCCCGCACGAAAGCCGGTCTCGAAACGATCAGGCGCGATTTTGAAAGACTTGATCTTCTCCAGGGGCAGCGGATCGAGGTTGCGACTCCCGCTGGTACCGTAGAGGGCATAGCCGTGGGTATCGACGCCGAGGGACGGCTTCTCGTGCGTGAGCCCGGCGGCGGGACCAGCGCCCTCTTCAGTGGCGAAGCCACCCTGTCCGGCACTTGATGGTGCCAGCGAGGCGACGCTCCCTAGCCGCATGACAGCGGCTCATTCGCGTATGTAAACGACATACGCTCATCTGGTTGACAATAAAAGACCCGTGATGTAGATTTCTTCAGCTGGCGCAGTCGCGCCGTTTCATCGAGATACACTACCAAGGAGCATGGATGAGCAAGCTGATGCTGCGTGACCTGATTGCTGTAGCCTTTTTCGCCGCCCTGACCACGGTCGGCGCCTGGATCTCTATTCCGCTTCCATTCAGCCCCGTCCCCATAGTCCTGGCTAACCTTTTCGTGCTCCTGTCCGGTGCTATCCTCGGCAAGTGGCTGGGACCACTCAGCCAGATCGTCTATCTGACTATGGGCATCGCCGGAATCCCGGTGTTCGCCAACCATACGGCCGGCCCATCCGTTATCGCCGGACCAACCGGTGGCTACCTGATCGGCTATGTGCTGGCTTCGTTCGTGACCGGCCTTCTGGTCGAGTATCTTCCCCGTTTTTCCAGGTCCAGAGCTTACGAATCAACCCGTCTCGCCTTCAGTCTCGCATCCGGGGCACTGGTGATATACCTCATCGGCGTTCCCTGGCTGGCAAGGGTTGCGGGCATGGACATCCAGACCGCCCTGGTCAAGGGTTTTTACCCCTACTTGCCAGGCGATGCGGTAAAGATTATAGTTGGAACAATGCTGTGCCTGAGTCTTATAGCGCAGTTGCCACACATTTGGAAATGGCCGGCCGGCGACAACGCCGTACGGCAAGCTGCGGCGGAGAATGCCAAGGCGGGGTAGATTGTCGAGGTAGATATTTTGGGGGGCATCAGGCTCAGGGCGCATCACCTCCTGTGTATCCATGGTTTCAGGGGACAGGGATATTCGCCGCTATTCGTTGCCAACATGGCTCGTCTCGTCCACCGGCTGGAAAACTCGCCGGAGACTTCGATCCAGTTAGTCGACGGAGCGGACGATGTCTGTTCTGCCTGTCCGCACATGGATCAGGGAAAGTGCAACCGCCCGGATCAACATGTAGATGAACTGGACCAGCGGGTCAGGACCCAGCTTGGTTTCGACGAAGGTTATTCCTCAAGCTGGTCATCCATTCTTGACGTGATTCGTGATAGAATCGATCCGTTCCGGCTGGAGGTCGTCTGCGACGGCTGCCGCTGGCTGGACCTTGATTACTGCACCAACGGCCTTGCCAGTCTCGCTCAAGTCAAGGCCGCTGAAGAATAGCAGCTCCGGTTGACGCCGGCTGCAGGCGGCGCTCCTGATCTTCACCGACCAGATCTCACCATGACAACTCTTCTGCTTGCCATCGATATCGGCAATACCCATACTGTCGCGGGTCTCTATGACGGCGATAGTCTCGAGGAAAACTGGCGTGTGGCAACGGATGCCCACGCCACCACCGACCAGCTGGCGGCGCTGTTCTCATCCCTGTTGGGCCTCAGGGGATATGCGTTCGCGGACATCGGCCGGATGATCGTCTCTTCCGTGGTGCCTTCACTGGTCGCCCAGTACCAGGCGGCTGGCAGGGATTACCTGGGGACCGAGGCGCTGGTCATAGGCCCGGGGCTTAAGACCGGCCTGCCGGTGTTGACTAACAACCCGCATGAGGTCGGTGCGGATCGCATCGTCAACGCGGTAGCGGCTCTGGAGATCCTGGGAGGCCCGTGCGTGGTGGTGGATTTCGGCACGGCCACCACATTTTGCGCTATCTCAGGAGCCGGCGAGTACCTTGGCGGCGCTATCGCGCCGGGTGTCGAGGTCTCGCTGGAGGCATTGACGTCACGGGCGGCGCGCCTTTCACGGATCGACCTGAGCGAACCGGAAGCAGTCATCGGCAAGACGACCGCCGCTTCCCTGCGTTCGGGCGTCGTCCTCGGTTTCGCGGGACTCGTGGATGGCATCGTCAAGCGCATGCAGGTCGAACTGGGTGGCGAAGCGGGCCCGGAAAGCGTGGCCACCATAGCTACCGGCGGCTTCGCCGGACTGATCGTCCCGCACACTGAAACCCTGGACAGGGTGGACCCTTTATTGACGCTCAAGGGTTTGAAACTGGTCCATGAGAGGAACGAAAGGAATTAATTCCCTGTATACTCAAGAAACCCAGGCCGCCAGCCGACTTTTTACAGCGCTTCCCCGTTGAACTACCAGGAGCAGAACCGATGAATCCCGATGTAAAGATCTCGGAGACAGAGCCGGAAAAGACTGAAGACAAGCCCCGGCCGTTCACAATCGCCCATATCTCGGACATGCACTGCGGTTCGCAGTATTTTGTGCCCAACCTGATGGACCGGGCGGTTATCGAGCTGAACGAGCTCAAGCCCAACGTGGTGGTTGTCACCGGTGACCTCACCAACGAAGGCTTCAAACAGGAATACCTGCTGGCGAAGAGCTATCTGGACAAGATCCAGTGTGAGAACCTGCTGCTCGTCCCAGGCAATCACGACGCCCGCAATGTCGGTTACGTCCATTTCGAGGAACTGTTCGGTTCACGGCAGGCAGTCTGCCATCGCGACGGCATCAGTATCGTCGGCGTTGATTCCTCCGAGCCCGACCTCGATCACGGGACCATCGGGCGGCATCGGTATACATGGGTCAAGGAGCAATTCGTCACGCCAGCCAAATTCCGGATCTTTCTCCTGCATCACCATCTGCTGCCCATTCCCGGAACCGGCCGCGAACGCAACATGGTCTATGACGCTGGAGACACGCTTGAAGTGTTACAGGACTGCAATGTCAACCTGGTCCTCAGCGGTCACAAACATGTGCCACACGCCTGGCGCCTGGAGAACATCTTCACGGTCAACGCCGGTACAGTCTGCACCCTGCGGCTTCGCGGCAAGGTGAGGCCGTGTTACAACGTCATCGAGATCGATGAGGACGAGGTCACCATCTGGCGGAAGTATCCCTTCCACGATGCCGACCAGATCATCAAGTTCAACCCCTCGACTGTGGCTTTCGAAAAATCGGCACGACCAATGAGGGAGGGAAGTTGAAGCGGGCCATCGCCCTGATCGACGGTGAGCATTATCCCAATGTGGTCAGGGAGGCGCTGGACGAGGTCTCCAGGATCTACGACCTCACGGCGGCCGTCTTTCTGGGCGGCACCGAGAAGATCGACACGTCGCTCGCTGGCGACGCCGAGCAGAACGAGTACGGTGTCCCGGTCTTCCTCCATGAGGATGTCCAGGAGGCATTCAACCTGGCTGTCAGGGAACACCGGCCCGAGGTAGTTGTTGACTTGAGCGACGAGCCGGTGCTAGGATACAAAGAGCGGTTCCGGTTCGCCAGCTACGCGCTTGCCGCCGGGGCTGAATACCAGGGCGCAGACTTTACTTTTTCTCCCCCATCTTTCCATACTCTTTCCGCGAAGCCCGCTATTTCCATCATTGGTACTGGAAAGCGAATTGGCAAGACTGCTGTCAGTGGCTATGTAGCCCGGGAATTATCCGAAGTTTTCAGGCAGAAGGGGAAGAAAGACGGCATCGTCGTGATCGCCATGGGCAGGGGAGGTCCGCCGGATCCTGAGGTCATCGCCGGCAGCGAGAGCCGTATCGGCGCCGCTGAACTCCTGGCATACAGCCGCCAGGGAAAACACGCCGCTTCAGACTATTTCGAGGACGCGGCGCTCAGCGAAGTGACGACTGTCGGTTGCCGCCGTTGCGGTGGCGGCCTGGCGGGAGCTCCATTTGTCTCCAATGTGGTCGAAGGCGCCAAGGTGGCAGAGACGTTGCCAGCCGACCTGCTGATATTCGAGGGGAGCGGAGCCGCGCTTCCTCCCATCAGGGTCGAGCGGGCTATCTGCATAGCTGGAGCCGATCAGCCTTACGACTATCTGCTCGGCTACATGGGTACGTACCGGATGCTGGTCTCCGACCTGGTGATCCTGACCATGTGCGAGGAGCCGCTGGCGAGCCCGGAAAAGGTCGAAAGTATCATCGCGGGCATCAAGACCCTGAAGCCGGAGATCGAAGTGGTTCCGACTGTCCTCCGGCCCAAACCGGCTGGCGACATCAACGGCAAGCGGGTGGCGTATTTCACCACGGCACGCGGCCCGGTCGTCGACCACATAAAAGATTTTATCGCCAGCAGTTACGGATGCACGGTGGATTTCGTATCAACTGAGCTGGCCGACAGGAAGAAGTTACGCGCCGACCTTGCAGAGCTGAAGGAAGGCGACGTCGACATCTTCCTCACGGAGATCAAGGCAGCGGCGATCGACGTGGTCACCGAGGAAGCTGACCGCCGGGGCACGGAAGTGGTCTTTTGCGACAACGTGCCAGTCGAGACAGACGGCCGCGAACGGCTGGCGGATCTGCTTGCCGGCCTTGCAGAACAGGCGATGGACGATTTCAGGATGGCCCATGGCGGATGAACGCAGGGAACATCCGGATCTTCAGATCGTCGACAGGGACTACGGCATTCCTTATTCCAAGGGTCTTATGGCCCAGTCGCTCATGGCGACCGGCCTTCCTCCCGAGCGTTCGTATCATATCGCCCGGGAGATAGAACAGCATCTGATCGACAGCGGCGAGTCGAATATCACCCTCGCCAGGCTGAGGGAGATCGCCCAGCAGGTACTGGGTGAGGAAGAAGGGCAGAAGTTCACTGAACGCTACCGCCGCTGGCGGCAGCTGGGGCAGCTGGAGAAACCGATCATCATCCTGATCGGAGGCGCAACCGGAGTAGGCAAGAGCACGCTGGCGACCCAGGTCGCGCACCGGCTGGGCATCACGCGGCTCACTTCGTCTGACCTGATCCGCCAGGTGATGAGGGCGTTCTTCTCAGCGGAATTGATGCCGGCGATCCACTACTCCTCGTTCGACGCGGGGAAGGTTGTGAAGGCGGCTGAGGCTAAAGGGGCCGACCGGGATATAACCGGTTATGTCGAGCAGGTGGAGAAGGTCTGCGTGGGCGTCAACGCCATCATCACGCGGGCCATCAACGAGGGAACGCCCATGATCGTGGAGGGCGCCCACCTGGTGCCGGGCTTCCTGAAGGAGGACCTCTGGGAGAACGCGGTGGTCATCCAGATCGTGCTGGTGGTGGATGACATCGACCGCCACACGGGCCACTTCTACGTGCGCGATCAGGAGACCGGCGGCGTCAGGTCCCTGGAAAAATATGTGGAGAGCATGGACAAGATCCGCCGGGTGCAGGATTACCTGGTACAGGCAGCCCGGAAGTCCAAGGTGCCGGTGATCGACAACCAGAACATAGATGACGCGGTCAAGACGGTGATGGGGATAGTCCTCGACACCGTGGATAAATACCAGAAAGCTTCAAACCTGAAATAGGAGAGTATGGATGGAACTGTTTATTGACACAGCCAACATCGATGACATCAGGGAGATAGCCCATTGGGGCATCCTCTCCGGAGCAACCACCAATCCTACCCTGCTGTCGCGTGAGAGCGGCGATTACGACCAGATCATCTGCGAGATCTGCGATCTCGTGGGAGGCCCGGTCAGTGCCGAGGTCATGTCTGAGGACGCCGAGGGTATGGTCGATGAAGCAAAGCGCCTGGCCGCCCTCAACGACAACGTCGTCATCAAGGTGCCGATGCTTCCGGAAGGCCTCAGGGCCGCCCGCGAACTTTCGAAACTGGAGATCAAGACCAATGTCACCCTGGTGTTTTCCGCCAACCAGGCGCTGCTGGCAGCTCGCGCCGGAGCTACCTATGTAAGTCCCTTTGTCGGCAGGCTGGATGACATCGGTCACGACTCCAACGCGGTGCTAACAGAGATAGTCGAGGTCTTCACAGTCAACGAATTTTCCACTAAAGTAATAGCGGCTTCCATCCGACACCCACTGCACGTTACCCAGGCCGCTCTTCTCGGGTGCGACATCGCCACTATTCCTCCAGCCGTATTCCGCAAC
Source organism: Actinomycetota bacterium (assembly GCA_016235065.1). GTDB lineage: Bacteria > Actinomycetota > Thermoleophilia > BMS3ABIN01 > BMS3ABIN01 > JACRMB01. The sequence goes on from JACRMB010000003.1 coordinate 511,101, forward strand.
ATGGTCAAGCACCCGTTGACCGACAGGGGCATAGCCAGTTTCAAAAAGGACTGGGAGGACGCCCAGTCCCGGGCTTAGGAGGCAGGAATCAATCCAGGTCAAAAGCCATGGCGGCGACGCCGGAAGCTGTGAAGGCATATCAGATTTAAATCCCACACAAGGAAATGACAAAGTGACACCATCATGGAAATAGTCGAGAATCAGGAAAAGAAAAGCAAGGCGAAGGATGCAGGAGAAGACAGTGACACCAACGAGGCAGAGGACATGAAAGAAGAGACAAAACAGGGCAAGCCAGCCGCAACTCAATCCAAGGACGAGCGGGCGGCCGGCAAGGATGAGAACGTCAAGGTGCGCACAGGCACGCTTGACCTGCTCCCCGACGGTTTCGGCTTCCTGCGTACCCGTGGTTATGTCCAGAGCGATAATGACATCTATGTCTCGCTCTCACAGATACGGCGGTTCAGCCTCAGGCGCGGTGACGAAGTCACCGGCCAGGTCCGCGAACCCAAGGATAGCGAGAAATACAATGCCCTTCTGAAGATCGAGGCAGTGAACGGGCTCAATCCCGATGAAGCCCGCAACCGGCCGAATTTCGACAGGCTGACGCCGCTGTTCCCTTCGGAACGACTGCGACTTGAGACCACCCCGACGGAGATCGCGACCCGGGTCATCGATCTGGTGGCGCCGATCGGCAAGGGCCAGCGCGGACTCATAGTCTCGCCACCCAAGGCCGGAAAGACCACCATCCTCAAGCAGATGGCCAACAGCATCGTCGAGAACAATCCCGACGTCTACCTGCTTGTCCTGCTCGTGGACGAGCGTCCCGAGGAAGTTACCGACATGCAGCGTTCGGTCAAGGGCGAAGTCGTGAGTTCCACCTTCGACCAGCCTTCTGACAACCATGTGCAGGTGGCCGAACTGGTGCTCGACAGGGTCAAGCGCCTGGTCGAGTCAGGCCGCGATGTCGTGGTCCTGCTCGACAGCATCACAAGGCTCGCACGGGCATATAACCTGACGGCGCCGGCCAGCGGCCGCATCCTTTCAGGCGGTGTCGATTCCACCGCTCTCTTCCCGCCGAAAAAGTTCTTCGGAGCGGCGCGTAATGTGGAGGAAGGTGGCTCCCTGACTATCCTGGCGACAGCGCTCGTAGACACCGGCAGCCGTATGGATGAGGTCATTTGAACCCGCAAGGAAGAGTTGCTAATGGAGGATGCAGAAGCGATCCAGGTGTGGAAGGTCCGCAACGTCCTGCACGCGCTGGATTCAGGTGCGGTGATCGAGCTGCTTATCTCCAAGCTCCGCGACACCAAGACCAACGACCAGTTCCTCAAGGAGATCGCCAAGAACGCACGTAGTTAGCATAAATCGTCAAGAACGCAGGCGGTTAGCATAAAGTCTGAATAATGAAAGCCGGGCCTTGCGGCCCGGCTTTCGACATCGGCGGGGAGCTATGAAAGTCAATCAAAGGTTGGAGATGTAGGCTCTGCCGCCACCCCTGCCGGTGCCGTCGTCACCCTGCGTGCCACGCCTTGGATGGTCGAAGCAGCTTCGATAAAGGCGGCAAAGGTAACAGGCACGGGCAAGGTAATCGTCTTTTCTCGACAGGTGGATGAAAGTGCTGCGGAATGACCAGGCATCGCAGTTGTTCCGGTTGACTTCTGACATCGATTGCCCCCGTTCAACGGACTTGTCCGGCACAGGCGCCGCCGGTCCTTCCGTGCTGCCATGCCGCGCAGGACGCGGTCGCCAGGCCTAGAAATCGATTGGAAGGATATGGTCCTTCTGAAGCGCGGTGATGAACTTGTCGGCCTCTTCTTCCATGTTCTTCTTCTGCATGTTGTCCAGCTCTTTCATGATGGACTCTCGGCCGACTCGCGCGTTCTTGAGAAGCTCGCGGACCGTCTCGCGGTCGACAATGAGCTCACGCTTGCAAAGGCAGTTGGGGCACAGCATCAGGACTCGCCACTCCATGTCGTTCATCTGGTAGCGCTCCACCGGATAGACCAGGCTGGACCTGCAGAGGGGACAAGTCTGAAGTTCTGTCTTTTTTCTCTGTAACTCAGTCATGATTTCCTCAATCACGCTATCGACGGACTCATTCTCGTCGAAACACACCAGATCGAAAACCTGCCCCTGGGCGAGGATGATCCTCTGGATAAAATACTCTTTGCTGTCTTTATCGTGAAGCAATCAGTTAATTTTTCGTTTTTCATTTTCCCATCAAGACTTTACGTCTTTGCCCTAAAAGGATACGCCCTGCAGGAAAGGAGATGCCATCTCTGGTAGGTTTCTCCGCCCTGCCGTTAGCTTTATCGGCAATGGCCATAGTTACCTTAACGACGGCAAAAAAGGAGGGTCACATGTCCCAGAAAACCCTTTGTTGGCGCGGAGATACGAGGTTCGGAAGGAATAATGAGAGCTGCGCCAAGACCGATCCGCTGCCTCAAAAACAGGTACAGCAGTAGTCTGAGCGGCACCTGTTCGGAACTGGTGGAGAGAAGGTGCTAAGGAAGTATTTCCGGAGCCGCAGTTGTGAAGGTCGAGGACATATCGCGTTCCAGGCCGATGGCAGATTCTACCTTGATCTCCACGGAGATGGTGCTGCCGGGCCGGGCGTCGACCTGAGCCGTGAAATCATTGCCATCGACGCCGCGTTCGTGCAATCTCTGTTCTCCGTTCACAAATACAACCGCGTCATTGATTGAGGAGAATCTGTTCACACGTATATGGATCTGTCCGTCTACACTGATTCCTGTAGCGCCGGAACCGGAAGTGATTGAAGCGGTGGGTACGCAGATCATGAGACAGGCAGCCTCCAGGACAACTACGGAAACAAGCATACCAGCGAATCTGAGGACTCGCAGATCCCGCTGGCGGAGAATCAGGAGAATAGCATCAAGGATGAAAGCGATGTCATGTCGGAGACGAGAAGACACAGTGCGCGTCCGCCTCCTGTTGTAATCGCCGGGGCAGGCAGATTCGCCTGAGATATTCATATCAGTGTTCGCGTGGCTATTCATTCCTGTGACCCTTCCCGTCAGCGTTGATCAGAATTCGAACATCCTGGAGGTCGGTATATGAAATTGTGATCTTCAAGGGCTACTGTCTATTCACTGGACTCGATCTTCAACTGATGGGCGCCTGCGATACACCTTTACCATTTTGGGCATCAGGCTAGGTGGCGCAGGCGCCCAGTCAGTGAGCCAGGGAGACACCATGTGCCCTGGGAGACGGCCAGCATCCGTTTCCGGCCTCCCTGGAAGCTTTGGTAATATCGCACGTCACGGCCAGAGCATCGCCCTCGTCATATATGATGGGAGCAAGAAGCGTGCCAAAGGTGCCGATTGGCGGGTGAACGGTTTTTCGATTTGGGGAAAGAAGGTGGTTATTCAGATTTTGCAGGAAGTTTACTGCAGCACTCTCGAGTCTGGGAGAAAGCGCGAGGAGCTTATTGGTTGATCTGACGAAACAGCGCTTTAGTTTATGACGTGGTCGGTGTGGCATATACCGCGAAAAGGTACCGGGGGCGCCATGGAATGGCGCCCCCGGGGTTTTCTTCTATATTTGCTTCTGTATTTCTTACATCTATCTTTGGCACTGACTGTTATTCTTCGTCATCGGGATATGCCCCGCTCAGTCAGTACGATTCTCACCTTATGTCAGGCTTCTCACCTTAGACCGGATATGTGTAGGAAGTCCCACAGACATCCGCAGCGCTGCCGGTAATACTTACCCTGAAGCTACCCACACCTACTGGTATGTTGTACCTGGCCGTGACGTCCATGGTGGCGCCAGCGTTCAGGTCACCGACGGCAAGAGGCATCGCAGTGTTCAGGATAACGCCATTGGTGTTTGTGCTTCCGGTCATCGCAGTTGCGAAGGCCGTAGTGGCGCCGTTGTTGCTGAACCGCAGAGTAACTGTCAGATCACGAGCGGTGTAGTCGGCATAACTTGCCCAGTGAGATGACTGGATGCTGACTCCTACGCCTGGCTTACTGCTGACGCAGAGAGTGCCGGTTCCCATACCCAGATTGCCTGTGCCGTCGCTCACCATTACCTCGATGACGTGCGAACCGGCAGAGAGGCCGGCTGGAGTCGGGCAACTGATGCCGGTTGCGGTGGCGGTGCAACCCATCATGATCATTGCTCCATCAACATGGACCATCGCGGTGCCAGCGTTGATGCCGCTGGTCAGGTTCGTGGACAGTGCACCTGTTGGCGCGGGATCTGAGTAAGAAGCCGTGATGGTAGTCTGATCGGCAGTGATCCCACTGACGAACGGATCAACATCATCGACGACCGTGTAGTGCTTCAGAGTCGCGAGATTCGAATAATCACTGCTGGTGTTCCCCACCTTGTCCTTGAGAAGGATGGACAGGGTGTTGTCACCGAGATGCAATAACTTCGCCCTGTTCACCTGGCAGGAATAGTGGGTCGGATCGGTAGCCGAAGGTGATTTGACGCACGATGTATTCGAGATCATGGCCCCCGCAACCCCTGGCGGGACGCTCTCATTCACATGGCTCATCGGAGACCAGCCGCTTGAAGGGGCCGGATCGGTCAGATCGTAGTCGATGCGAAGAGCGCTCGGGTCGTTCGTGCTTATGCTGTTGAGCTGAGACGTCAGGATAGTGCTGCCGTCGGCGGGCGAGAGGTTCGAATAGGTCGGAGCCGCGTTATCCACTACTACGGTGACCCAGGTGCGATGCATCGTCGGGTTGCCGGCCAGATCGTCAACATAGATATCTATTGGGTGCGTGCCTGGAGTCAGGTCGGCCGCAGTCGCGGTACACTCGACGTGAGTCGCTGTCTGGACCGGGCAGTTCATCAGCATGTTGCTTACATCGAGGTGGACCATGACGCTGGCCACGTCGACGCCGCTGCCACCGGTCTCGTCACTGTAATCGGCTTTGATCACCAACGGAGTCGTATTCCCCAGCTGATAATAGATCGTCGAGCTGCCGTTGGTGAAGATGGTGCTTCCATCAACGGGAACCACATTGGTGACCACCGGTGCTGTCGTATCCGGATCCGCAGGATACGCGGCCACGGCGATGGAGCTTGCCCCAATGGCGAAGATCGCCGCCAGGAAGGCCAGTATAAGAAGATATTTCATCGGTTTATAACGCGCTTGCATGATATGGTCTTTCCTCCTTCTCAAGTTCATCCTGTTCGTTGACAAGAGCTTGCTGCTTTGGTCCGGGTCAAGCCTTAATCTTTTACTGCAGTCACTTCGCTTCGGACTGCAGTCACTTCGCTTCGGCGGCGTTTTCAGTTGGCGATTCTGGAGCCGAAGAAGATGAGATGCCAAGCCATACGGCTGTCATCATGGCGATGATGCCCAGTACGATCAGCGAGGGCTTCGCGCCTTTGTTACAGTGCATGTCAGCGTTATGGCAGACAGGGAAGAGCCAGGTCGGTACGAGTATCGCCGCGGCTCCGGCGCCGGCCAGCACTAATGCCAGCGGTCGCAGAGTCGCGAGGCGGCTGGCGATGATGATGGCGATGCCGATGACGGCGATGATGATGCCGATAAGGAGCGAAGCCCTATCGGTGTAGTAGCAAGACATGGGCACGGTTTTGCCCATTCCCATGTCCATGCGGACCCCGTAGTATTCACATACGGGGAAGATGTACCGTGGCGTGATGGCGACGAGTGCTCCCAGGGCGATGACGCCAGCGCCTGCTATGGTCCTTGTGGTGCTGTTCATTGATTCTGATTCCCTCCTTCCGACTTTTCATGGTTTGCTGGATGCTGGTTTTATGTAATACGAAGCAAGTTTTATGCCAAGTAAACTGTATATTTACATAAAGAGAAAATATGTGTATATGCAGGTCTTTTGAGTGGCGGTTGGGCCATCATGCTGCCGCCGCGATCGATTCCAGTAAGCGGCAGCGTACGGGTGTGGTCAAATCCTGCAAATGTAATAGGATTTGGCACAACAGGTGTGGGAAATGCCACAGTTAAAGCCGTAGCTCACCAGGCGTCAGTTCGATGATTCAGCGGCGACGATGCCCTCGCCGAAGAGACATCCGGTGCAGGAGACCTCCACCTTTTTGCCGGGTGCCTGATTCAGGCTGATGGACCGGGCGCCATGTCTCGGGATGCTGAAATATTCGTTATCCGGTTGATCCGGGTCGCGAAGCAGTTCGTCACCGATCCTGATTTCTACCTGTAGATCCCGTTCGTTGCCATTGCCGATACGAAGGCTGTCTGGCTGGTGGCTGCCGGCGCTTTCCGGATTGTCGAAAATGATTCTGTCGCTGATGCGGGAAAGGCCGGTGGCCAGGATCTCAGAGAACGAATCCCCATTGACCTCCTGGAGCTCGGCCAGAAGCGGCTGGTTGTTGGTGGATACTATTCGGACCGGTCCGCCGCTGGTATCCGATAGCGTTGTTCTGGCTGCCGAATCCGGCTTGATGGAGTACTGCCCCTTGAGGGATTCAGGTTGATCGGGATCGCCCACATAGACGTCGACGGCTGCTTCCTCCGTGCCGGCGTTGGCGATCACCAGGGAGGAGCTTCCTTCGCCAGCAGATCGGGTCTCATACCAGGGCAGCAGCAGTATGGATTCCAGGTCGGTCTCAGCAATCGCCGGTGTCTCGCTTGCTGAGCTGCCGGGTCCTGTGACGCGATGGATCACCTCGAGCGGCTGGCCAGAAGGAGAGATTATCTTCAGCGGGCCGCCGGTCGTATCAGGCATCTGGATGGTCTCGCTTCCATTTTCCTCAATCTTCCCCTGCCATTTGACCTCGCCGCCGAGCAGTACGTTGACTATCGCTCCGCCGGCGCCCTGGTTCCTGATCACGAGCTCATCCCTGAATGGACCAGCGGTCTGCCCAGAATCGTACCAGGGGAGATAATAGGTGCTGGGAAAACTGACAAAACCAGAGATAATCCAGTTGCCTCCGGCTCCTGACATCGAACTGTAGCTCTGCCAGTACTCCAGCGTGGTCAATTCCCCGGTGACCAGTGGTGTTGCCGGCGGCCGCGAGGGCGTTGCAGGTTGAGGGACGCTGAAGCCCCAGGCGGACACCTGCTGGTTACCAGCCATGTCCCTGACTGCCAGCTGAACACTGTGCGGACCGGGGGTGAGACTCTCGGGTGGTGTATAGGAAACCAGGTTGCCGGTCATGGCGGCTGAGCCAGTGGCGTTTATGCCATCAACGACCAGGTTAAGTGATTCCGGATCGATGCCGCTACCGCCCTCGACAAGCTCCGCGGAAATCATCGGCAGGGCGATAGTCGCCCCCGAAGGGGTCTCGTTCTCGATCAGCGGCGCGATGGTGTCGATGGTGAAGTTCCATTCACTTCTGCCCGTGTGCCCGGCGTCATCGATCAGGGTGACCAGCACCGTATGAGGTCCTTCGGCCAGCTGCGATGGCGGCCGGTAGACGATGCCGTCCGGTGAACATTCGGCATCGGCACTGACATCCGTACCGTCGAGCATCACCGTTATGGATGAGCTGTCGATGATGCCTGAACCGGCCTGCTGGAAGGTTGCCTGTATCGCCGGCGATGCTGAGGTCTGCCAGCTTCCTGCATCCGGTACCTGGCCGCTCACGGCGATAGCCGCCGTATCGACTGTGAAGCTCCAGATCTTCGTCGCCCGGTTGCCCAGGACATCCGAGACCTCGACCTGGACTTCATGCACTCCCTCGGCAAGTGGACCGGAAGCGCAGCTGATGCCGGCCACAGAGGCGGTACAGGCTGAACCCAGGCTGGCCCCGTCGAGGGACACGCTGGCTGTGGCCGGATCGATCCCGGTTCCATCCAGGAAAGAGGCGGTGATCGCGACGCTGGCAGAATTGACTGTGCCTGTAGGCTGGGCGCTCGAAATAACCGGCGCCGTCGCGTCGACGGTGATGTTCCAGGTTGCGACAGTACAGTTGTAATTGTTGTCGCAGATGAAGGCTTCCAGCTTGTGAGAGCCGTCGGTCAGCCCGGTTTTATAAAGGGTGATATCCGTGCCAGTTATTATTGTGCCGAACTGGTGCCGGTTATCGATGTGGATCATTGCCGTGCTCGGCTTGATGCCGACTGATGGCTCGGGGTCACTGTAGCTGGCGCTGATCGTCAGCGCAGAGCCGGTGACGGCGCCGTTTGCCGGAGAATGCGAAGTTATAACCGGCGGCGTGGTGTCCGCCATGGTGAAGAGCTGGGCGGAAGCGAAGGCGGCTGGCGCCGTGTCGGAGATCTGCGGCAGCCTGCTCACTATCTCAGGACTCGCGTCAGCAGAGGCCGGGACCGTTGTATCCGTGTCCGGCTGGGGTGATTCACTCCCGGGATAGACTGAAGACGCCGCGTTGTCGCTGGAAACGGCGGAAACTCCTGAAGTGCCGCCAGCGTCAGTATCGACCGTGTTCGCGAAAAGAGCAGGCGGAGCGATCGTGGTCAGTAAAGACAGGGCCACGAGCAGGGCCAGGGGTGCAGAAAGGAAATTGCGGCGTTTACGAGACATCTTCATCTCTCTTATTGCGGTGGCCAGGGGCAGCAGGCAGGCCAGCCCGGAGGTGGCCCGGATCCGCCCGCGGCTCCGCCGGAATCTGAACCTGAGCCGGATGATCCGCCGGTGGTATAGACGTATCCCCGGTAACCGGAGCTGCCAGTCGAAGAAGTAGCGGATGGATCAGAGCGGAAGCTGACTGTCATGGATAGCGGCGATTCGAGGAAGCTGCCATCCTCGCCTTCGGCGCTGCCCAGCTTGATCGTGTAATCGCTTGCAGCGTCGAGGCTGGCGCAGGTGATGACGATCTTCTGCTTCTCGACAGCTATTTCCGGATCGGGAAGGGTTGTCTCCAGGGACGCCCTGACCGCCTCCGGATTTGCGAAAGCCGTGGTGGAATCGAGTTCTATGCGCGTCTGTCCGTCAACCGTGCCCACACTTCCGTAAAGGGAGATGGGCCGCACTACGGTCGCGCGGACTTCCCTGGATTCCAGCGTCGCTGAGTCGGCTGCGGTGGCCACGATCTTAAGCAGATGAGTGGCGCCCTGCCTGAACGAGACCGTTGGCGGCAGTGTAGCTTTGGTCGGGTCGTCGGGATCGATCTCCAGGTCGATGGCGTCACTGCCGTCGAGAGATACAGCAGCCTGGTTCAAAGGTTTATTGAAAGCGAAAGTCAGTGTCGGCTGTGGGGGGATCATCTGGCCTGGCTTGAGGCTGGCGCCGTTGACCGAGATATCGGCAACCAGTACTGGTTCCACGGTTGTGAAGGTCGAGGAAAATTCCCGCGTGAGCCCGATCGGAGAAGAGATCTTTGCTTCGATTCGCACGCTCTGGCCAGGTTTCAGATCAAAATCACGGCTGAGATCGCCGGTGCCGAGGTTGTATTCCAGGGCCAGCGGCTCGTCATCGGCGTAAACGGCTACTTTACCGATTGAAGCGAGCGGCGAGGAATCGATTGAAACCGGCTGGCCGAGGGCAACGGCCGCCTGGCTGTCATCTGGAACGATGGAAACGGTAGGGACTGCCAGCCAGACGCAGACAAGCAGCGCCACGGAAGCGGCGCCGGAAATAAAAATCACTTTTATACTTTTGTTCTTCATGTCCTGGGGTCATGTTTTCCCGACGAGGTCCCCCAGTGACCCCGTCGGGAAAATTTACTCATAAGAAACTGGGGCTCTCATAATGTCGCGCCCCGGTTCACCGGCCGGGGCTAAAAACAGCAAAAAACAGTACCCAGACCGAAATGAAGGGAACTGAATGGCTTGCTTGCCTCTATAGGAAGCAAGCATCGTGCCAATATGGCTACTATCTGGGCATGTGGGAGCCATGCAAAATCATAGATTCGTTAAACAGCCTGCAAATCAAGCTATCGTGAGTATCGAAATGGCTCCAGGATCAGCGCAGAGGGACATGAAGAGACGGACAGGCAAAGAAACTGCTGAGACTGGGGGGCAAGTTATGCGGTATCGAATGAGCCTTCTGCTACCCTCTGTGTGGCATATGGCACAGTGGCAGGCAGCTTGGCTACTCGTCGAGATTGACGCTGAGGTCGTAAGGGGAGAGATTGTCCACAAGGGCGTTGATGAAGCTGATTCGCACAAGGCCTTCGGCTTCTGACTTGTTGTAATACCAGATGATATTCGGATTATTGGTGGGGCCGGTGCGATGACTGCGGTCTGGCTGGCCCAGCAGTCCTTCGACCTGGTCCAGGGTCATGCCCTTCTGGACCTGCTCATACTGGCTCTGGCTGATGCCGGCCTCGGAGCCACATCCAGTGACTATTACCAGCAGGACGGCCATGATCAGAAGCGCCAGTACCGTTATCACGAGGCCTGCGGCCCGCAGACCGCGTCTGCCTGGGGCTGCCGCATTAATGCCTCTGGGATGGAGTGGCGTCATTTTACCTCTTTCCGTCATTCCGTCTCCTCTGAGAGCAGGCCGCGATGCATGCGAAGCATCCGCTGCGCCTGCGAGGCTACCGCACGGGAGTGGGTGACTATTACGATTGTGACGCCCTCGCCGTTGATCTTCCTGAAGATATCAAGGATATCCGCCTCGGTATCTTCATCAAGGTCGCCGGTAGGTTCATCAGCCAGGATCAGCTTCGGCTTGTTCATCAGGGTCCTGGCCAGCGCAACGCGCCGCTGCTCGCCGCCGGAAAGCTGGCCGGGGTATGAATAGGTCCTGTCTTCCAGGCCGACCAGTCTCAGCAGCTCTATGGCGCGCTCGTGGTTGAGTTCCTTGCTGCTGCCGAATGTCGAAGGCAGCCTGACGTTGTCGAGTGCGTTTAGAGTCGGGAAGAGGCTGGCGAACTGGAAGGAAAAGCCTATCTTCTCGTTCCGGAGCTGCGACATCTCCTTATCCGAGAGGGTCCAGATGTTGACGTCGTCGATTATCACGCGGCCGTCACTGGGCTTGGTCAGTCCACCTATGAGGCTGAGCAGCGTGGTCTTGCCGGAACCCGAGTGACCGACGATGGAGACCATCTGCCCCCGGGGGATCTCGAGGTCGACCTTTTCCACGGCCTTCACAGTGCTTGGCCCGACCTTGTAAGTCTTGCTTATGTCCTTAAGGACAATCATGGAGTCATCGGGCATTCGCTGTCACTCTCCCTGCCTGATGGCGGCGTAAGGCTCCAGCCTGCTGGAGCTGAGCGCCGGGTATAGCGACGCCACGGCGCCGCTGATTATCGCCAGGAACATGGTGATGATCATGAGTTTGACGAAGGTGAGGATCGGCGGCCACAGATAGGGGATGCCAAGGCTCGAGGTGATGACAGCCTTGAAGATGAACAGGGCGGCGCCACCGACGAAGATGCCGGCGATCCCTCCGGCGGCGGTCAGGAATACCGCTTCGGTGAGCATGAGGCGGAAGACGAACTGTTTGCTGGAGCCCATGGCCCTAAGTAGACCGATCTCCCGCTGGCGCTCATTGACGATCATGGAAAAGATCGCGGCAATGGTCAGAAGTGACATGATCCAGACAATGGCATCTACTGCGATGAAGCCCCGTTTGAAGCCGGAGATGCGGTCAGTCACAGAACGGCTGAGTTCGTTGGCGGTGATGACCGTGGTCCCGGGGACGCTGGATTTGATCCGCTGCGTGAGCTGGTCGACGTTTGTGCCTTCCGACATCTTGACCAGGACCGATGATATCTGGCCGGGTTTGACGTCTAGTGGCGATTCGGCCACTGAAGCGGATTCCTGTGCCATCACGTAAGCGGTATCCAGGCTCATGAAGACGCTTTCATCCACGCCCATGCCGGTTGCGTCAAGGACGCCGGCGACGTCGAAATCATGACCGTAGAAATGCACCTGCTCGCCCTTGTTGGCGAGGATGAGCGAACCGATTACGACCTCATCCTTGCCCAGGGTTCGCTGCAGGTTGTCCTGCAGCCAGGGGCTGACGACGAAATCGCTGCCGGGGTCGTAGCCGACCAGCTGCACGTGGCCGGTACAACACTGGGAGGAAACCATGGATTCGATGAAGAGCTGCGGCGAAGCCTGATCGACTCCGGGAACATTCTTGACCTGGTCGAGGATGCCACCGTCCATATAGAAGCTCGTTGGCGCGCCGGTGATGAGCGCCGCTTGTCCCGATTCCTGATATCCCTCGGGAACGACCAGCAGGTCGGCGCCGAGACGCTCCATTCCTACTTCCAGACTGCGGTCAACGCTGCCGATCAGCAGGGTCGCGGAGAACAGGGTGCCCGCAGCCAGACCCACGATGGCTATGGTTACAAAGCTCCGGAACGGCTTACGCCTGAGGTTCTGAGCGGCCAGATAGAGGAGTCCGAGTCTTTTCATTCGGCTTTCTTCGGCTCTGGGGCAATGAGACTAAAGTGGTTCATAATACTGTTATTCAGAATACCTATGTCAGTTGTCAGGGTCAAGGTAATCAGGCTTTTGCGAGGATGATCAGGTTCCGGGTCAAGTCGATCACGAGCCAAGCCCGTACTTCTCGATGCGGTAGAGCAGCGTGTGCCGGCTGATGCCCAGCAGTTCGGCCGCCTTTGTGCGGTTGCCGCCGGTGCGCTCCAGGGCCTGGGCGATCAGCTCGCGTTCAACCTTTTCCAGGGCGACGCCCTCGGCCGGAAGATTGATAGTCTCGCTGGAGAGTGAAGCGCCTTTCCTGATCTCGGCGGGCAGGTCGTCGGGGCCGATGACCTTGCCGCGGCTCAGGATAGTCGCCCGCTCGATCGCGTTTTGAAGTTCGCGGACATTACCCGGCCAGTAATAATCTTCCAATAGCCGCATGCCTTCTGCAGAAAGCTCCTTGTCGTTGGAGAAACGGCTGAGAAAATGCTGGGCCAGCAACTTGATGTCACCACGCCGCTCCCGCAGTGGCGGCAGGTTTATGGGGATAACGTTCAGGCGGTAAAAAAGGTCCTCGCGGAATTCGCCATCCTTGATCATGGCGGGCAGGTCGCGGTTCGTGGCGCCGATGAGCCGGACGTCGACGTTGATGGTCTTTGAACTTCCCAGCCGTTCGAAACTCATCTGCTCGAGTACGCGGAGCAGTTTGACCTGGACCGTCAGGGAGATGTCCCCGATCTCGTCGAGGAACAGGGTGCCGGTATCGGCCAGTTCGAACCGCCCCGGCTTCGAGTCGTTGGCGCCCGTGAATGCGCCCTTCTCGTAACCGAAGAGTTCACTTTCAAGGAGCGTTTCCGGCAGCGCGGCGCAGCTCAACTGGATAAAAGGCTTGCCGTTGCGGTCGCTGTGTTCGTGGAGCGCCCTGGCTCTAAGCTCCTTGCCGGTGCCGCTCTCGCCGTAGACCATCACGTTGGCGTCTGAGGCCGCCACGCGCGAGACCGTGTCGAGGACATCCTTCATCGCCTGGCTGTCGCCGACGATACCGGAGGTATCGTAGCCGCGGTTGAGTTCGCCGCGAAGGAAATCAACCTGCTGGACCAGGCTGCCGACTTTCAGCGCCTTGGCTACGGTCAATTTAAGCTCCTCCACGTCGAAGGGCTTGGTCAGGTATTCGGTTGCGCCGGCTTTCATCGCCTGTACGGCGCTTTCCACATTGCCATGGGCCGTCAGCATGATGACCGGAAGATCCGGATACTCACTCTTGATCTCGCTGAGGGTTGCCAGTCCGCCCATGCCGGGCATGCGCTGGTCGAGGATCACCAGGTCAGGGACGGCCTCATCGAACGCCTTGAGAGCGTCTTCGCCGGAGGCGGCCTCGTGCACATCATGGCCTGCCCCTGAAAGGGCGCGGGCTACAACGAAACGCATGTTCTTCTCGTCGTCGACGACCAGTATGTTAGTGGACATCGATATCTTCCTCCATCGTTTCCAGGATGTTCTCCTCCACAGTCTTGGGCGCCAGTGCCATTTTCTCGTCGACGTCGTTCGTTCGTTTATGGGCCAGCGGCAGACCTACGGTGAAAGTGCTGCCGGCTCCAGGTTCGCTCTCCGCTGTAATATATCCGTTATGGGCGTCGACTATGCGATGCACGATCGACAGGCCGAGGCCGCTTCCCTCGGCGCGGGTCGTATGGAAAGGATCAAAGATGCGCTCCTTCTCCGCCGGTGAGATGCCTATGCCGGTGTCCGTGAAGGCGATCCGCAGGTAACCCTCGCGGGTAGCTGCCGTGATCGTCAGTTTACCGCCGTCGGGCATCGCCTGGATAGCATTTGAGATCAGGTTGACGATTATCTGCTTGAGCCTGTCCTCGTCAGCCCAGATATCGGGCAGCCCTTCCGGACTCTCTTCGAGCACTGTGACATCCTGCTGCTTGGCGAACTGCTTGGTCAGAAGGACTACTTCTCCGAGCACCCGGTGGGCATCCACCGGCCCAAACTGTGACTGAGAAGGTCTACCGAAGTCAAGGAGCGCGTTCACGACCGAGTCGAGGCGGTCGATCTCCTGGGCCATCACGTGCGTGAGTTCAGCATCCTGACAACCCTGATCCATCTCCTGTTCAAGCATCTGGACGCTAGCCTTGATCACGCCAAGTGGATTGCGGACTTCGTGGGCGACTCCAGCCACCAGTTCACCAAGTCCTGAGAGCTTGTCGGCTCGAAGGAGCTGTTCGGTGAGATCCTTGACTTCGGTTAGGTCTTCAAGGGTTATGACGATGCCGACGGTCTGGCCCCGGCTGCGGTGAGGTGTTATTCGTACAGCCACAGGGATCGGCCTGCCTTCCGACTCAAGCTCGGTCTCCATCGTGGCCCGTGTCTGCTCGCCTGCCAGCACCAGCTCGGCGGCTCGATTCAGTTCTTCGTGTTTTTCAAAGATTCTGGCCAGAGGGAAGGCTACCAGGTCTTCTTCATGGCGTGTGAGGATCTTGCGGGCTTCAGGATTGACGGTGACTATTATCCCGCGCCGGTCGCAGGAGATGACCCCGCTGCTGACGCTGTTGAGGATACTCTCCGTGTAAGCCTTCATGTGGCGGATGTCGGTCTCACGGTCTTCGATCTCCCGGTTGAGCTTCACGACTTCCTCGTAACGCTGGGCCTGGCGGCGCTTTGCTTCTACGACGGCGCCCATGATAAGGGCAACCATGTTGTAGAGCAGGACGTCAAAGAAGTTCTCAAGCGCCGCGCTCTCGAACAGGCCGCCCATGGACATGATCGCATGGGGGATGAAGAGCGCCGAGACTGACAGTGAAGCCAGAAGGCCGCCCTTGATGCCGAAACGGTAGGCGGCAAAGAGGATGGGGATGTAATACAGGCGCCGCAGCAGGATGTGGAAGTTCTCATGGGAGATGAACTCGAGATGCAGCGGGTAATAATGGAAGTATGTGATGACTACGATGGCCACAGCGACCAGCACCGCGTCGCGTATCTGTGACCAGGGTTTGGCTTCAGTATCGCTCATTTGGCCTTCTTGCGCTCCCACGATGCCGGTATCCCCAGGGCTTCGCGGTACTTGGCAACCGTGCGCCGGGAGATGTCGAGACCGACTTCATGCAGCTTGTCAACCAGCTTCTGGTCTGAAAGCGGGTGGCCTGGATCTTCAGAGTCGATCATCCCCTTCATCCGCTTCTTTACCGCCGTCGCCGAAAGCCCTTCTCCACAGGAAGTGGCATACCCCGCAGAAAAGAAATAGCGGAACTCGAATATGCCGTACGGGGTGCTCATGTATTTGCCGAGGATGGCACGGCTTACTGTCGAGGGATGCACCTCGAGCCGGGAAGCTATCTCTTCAAGACCGAGCGGCCGCAGATGTTCCGGCCCCAGGATGAAGAAATCCGGCTGGGATTCAGTGATGGCACGGGCAACCTTGGTGACGGTGGTTCGCCGGTGGTCTATATCACGGATAAGCCGTGATGCATCCTGGATCTTTTCCTTGACGTACTGGGCCGTCGCCTTGTCGGCGGCGCTGCTGCCGGCTTCAGCCATCTCCTTGTAAAGGCGGCTAAGCCTGAGCGAAGGCAGGATCTCCCTGTTGGCCAGCACCCGCACCCGGCCGCTACGGTCTGGGCGGGCATAGATGTCCGGGATGATTATGGAAGCCGGCGGGCTGGTATCGAATAGTGAGCCGGGCGAGGGACAGAGGCTGCGGATCAGTTTGACTGCATGACGGACCCTGGCAGTGGAGACTGACAGGGTCCGGGCGATTTCAGCGTAAGCGCCGCTTGCCACCTGGGGCAGGAAATCCCGCGCGACGCGGACAGCGGTGTCGCCAGATTCCATCTGCTCCAGCTGATTTGCGAGGCATTCGGCGAGGTTGCGGGCGGCTACGCCCGGCGGGTCGAAATGCTGGACGAGGGTGAGCACTTCCTCTATCTCGCTCACAGGCCTGGCGATGGTCTCGGCCAGATCCGCCAGCGGCTCGCGAAGGTAGCCGTCTTCGTCGAGGCTGCCGATGATGGCCAGTCCGATCCGCCGCTGCCTGTCGTCGAAACTCTCCAGTTCCAGCTGCATGGTCAGATGCTCAGTAAGGGTGACCGGGCTGGCGGTGAGTTCTCCGGCTGCGGTAGCTTCACCACTACCGGAGTAGCTGCCACCCTCGCTCCGGTGTGTCCCGAGGTAGTCGTCCCATAATTCCCGCTCGGCTGCGTTGCCGTGCTCCTGGTCCATCTCGGATGGCTCCGGTATCTCCAGAGTCGGGTTCTCGACCAGCTCCTTTTGGATCAGCGCCTGGAGTTCCTGGGCGCCGAGGCGCAGGATGCTCAGGCTCTGGTAGAGCCTCGGTGAGAGCACCAGTTGCTGGCTTACCGACGGGGATGTCTTCAGGGCTGGTTTGAGTTCCATGAACGGGCTTTCGGATGCTGGTGCTTAAATCTCAAGCAGTCAGCCCGGAAGTATGGCTGGGGGGAACCTGTACGCATCCGGCTGCTAGACTGATTTTATATGCTGGTCATAGATTAATAAAGTCAGGATTCAATTGTAAATGCTGGGGGCGTAAAGTGAAACCGCCACACCTATGGCTTAATAGTGGGCCAGGCTGCCATCCCGCTTGGCCCTCCGGACCGCCAGGCGGAAGCAGAACAGGCTGATCGGCAGGGTGACGCAGGAGAATATCACCAGGGCCAGCAGGTCGCCGCCGACTTCACTGAAGCCGGCGCCCTGGAGCAGCGACAGGCGGATGGCATGCAGCGAGTACGTGATCGGGAACAGGTAGGACAGGCCTTGTAACCATTCCGGCAGGACGCTGATGGGATAGTAGACACCGCCCAGTAAGGTAGACGATGTTGACAGCGCGAAAGCGATGGGGTCGCCGCGCTTGAAGACCATGATGAAGCTGGCGGAGATGATGCCAAGGCTGGAGAATGCCACGACAGTCAGTATCAATGCCAGGAGGGCCGGGATTATGGCTGCTCCGGCAAAGCTGACTCCGAAGAAGAGGCCGCCTATCAGCAGATAGATGCCGACTCGCAGCGAGGTGAAGGCAAAGCTCCACTGGGAGGATGACAGGACAATATTGGAAAGACGTGTGGGGGTCACCAGCATGGCTTCCAGGGTGCCGATCATCTGTTCCGAGCGGATATTGTTGGCGAAGCTGCCAAGCCCGACGGAAAGGAAATTCGAGAAGGCGATGCCGATCAGCACGAAAGAGAAATAGTTGCCGCCGTATTCGCTCAGGCTGCTCTGCACTGACGGTGCTTCCCCCAGAAGCTTGGCCACGAAGTAGAACATGACCACCGAGAAGAAGATGCTCGCGAACTGCAGGACAAAGGAGAACCGGTAGCTGACTTCCATCAGGAAGTCCTTTTTCAGGAACGCCAGGGGTTTTCTGAAGGTCAACATGGCCTAGATATCCGTTTCCGGGTTCCAGCTGCTTGCAGGCTCGACCATCGACTGCTCCACCAGGTCGCGGAAAAAGTCTGAGAGCGAAGAATCTCCGGTCAGTTCCTTGACCGGGCCGCTGGCGAGCATGCCACCGTTGTACATGATCCCCACCCGGTCGCAGATCTGCTCGGCTTCAGCCAGGTGATGGGTGGCGATGACTACGGTCTTGCCGGCTGCCGCCAGCCGGTTGCGGATGAATTCGTGCAGTTGCCAGGCCGCGATAGGGTCGAGTCCCTTTGTCGGTTCATCCATGAAGAAGACTTCCGGGTCGGCCAGCAGGCCGCGGGCGAGGCCCATCCGCTGTTTCATTCCCGTGGAATATTCCTGGAATCGGCGGTCGGCGGCATCTGACATCTCGACGATCTCGAGGACCTCGCTGATCCGCTTCTGCGCTGTCTTTTTCGAGAGGCCGTGGAGTGCCGCGAAAAAATCGAGGTTCTGACGACCACTCAGACGCCAGTAGAAACTGCGTTCCTCGCTGGAGATGAGGGCGATGCGGGATTTCACCTTCGCCTGCTGTCGCGCGAGGTCGAAACCGCAGATGCTGGCGCTGCCCGAAGTCGGCAGAAGCAGGGTGCAGAGCATCTTGGTTAGCGTAGTCTTGCCGGCGCCGTTCGGCCCCAGCAGTCCGAAGATCTCACCGCGCTCAATAGACAGGCTGATGTCCCTGACTGCGGTGAATACGGTCTTGTCCAAGGGTCTGCGGGGCGAAGAAAACCCCTTGCGCCTGATAAACTCTTTGGTGAGGTTATGGGTTTCGAGAACCAGGTCGGCCATGTGAGGGTATTCTAGCATGACGCATACTACGTCACATATAAACGAACCCTTTAGCGTCGGATCCGTGCAGCTGCCGAACCGGCTGGTGCAGGCGCCGATGGCGGGTATCAGCGGCCGCGCCTTCCGGCTGCAGGCTCGCCGGTTCGGCGCCGGTCTGCTGACCACGGAGATGGTGAGCAGCCACGGTATCCATTTTCACAACCGCCGCACCCAGGCGATGCTGGAGCTTCTTGATGAGGAACACCCGGTGGCGCTACAGCTGTTCGGCAACGATCCGGCAGTGATGGCCGAGGCCGCCCGGGCGGCCGAGGCGGCAGGAGCTGACATCATCGACATCAACATGGGCTGCCCTGTGCGCAAGGTCGTCAAGACCGGCGCCGGTGTCGCTCTCATGGGGGAGGAGATGCTGGCTTCCCGGATAACTGCCACGGTAAGCGACGCCGTGAGCATCCCGGTGACGGTGAAGATCCGCTCAGGGTTGAAGCACGAGGTCACGGCTCCGGAATTCGCGAGAAGGATGGAGGCGGCTGGCGCGGCCGCGATCTGCATACATCCGCGCCTGGCGGTCCAGGGACAGAAAGGCTGGGCGGATCATGCGGTAACCAGGGAGCTGGCGTCGTCGCTGCGAGTGCCTGTGATCGCCAGCGGCGACATCTCCCGGCCGGGCCAGGCATTGGATCTGGTCGGGAAGGGGTGCGCCGCCGTCATGATAGGCAGGGCTTCACTGGGTAATCCCTGGATCTTCGAGGACCTTCTGGCCGGCCAGGAACCTTCCCGCCGCCCGTCCGGGGAAGTCCTTGCGGAGCTGTCCCGTTTCTATCTCGATGTTCTCGCGGAGATGGGTGAAGAGAGGGCGCACAGGTTCATGCGAAAATTCTACGGCTGGTTCCTGAAGCCGTTCAGGCCGGATGCCCGGTTGAGGGATGGTCTAAGAAGGGCCGCCAGTTTCGATGAGGCGGAACTGCTGATCCGGGGATTCCTGGCTCAGCGTCCCCGCTGTTCGTAAAGAGCCGCGGCTTCTGCGTCCAGCGCTTCCTGCCGGGCTTGCAGTTCGGCATATTCCTGCTCCAGGGGGTCGATCTGTTCCTGCCACCACAGATCGACCGTATTGCCACTGACAGAAGTCGTGAGCAGTTTCTGTTCGAGGCTGACGGCGGCCTGCTGGGCCCGAGCCTGGTCGCCGGCGCCGGCGGCATCCGCCAGCTGTGCGGCCAGTTGCGCCAGTTCGGCGTTATCCGCCGCGGTTCGTGAAAGCTCAGGCAACACCTCGAATCCGGTTTGAGCATAGGCCTGATCGAGCTGCTGCTGTAGTTGTGAGAACGACCGGGATACCTGGTCCAGCGACGTCCTGGCTTCTGCAGGGCTGTTCTGTACCTTGCCCAGGGCGTCCTGGAGCTGGCCGAACAGCCTGTCCATCTCCTGAACCGAATTGAAGATCACCGGTCCCGCGGCATACAGTTGCTGCAACCGGCCCGCGGTCTCGGCGAGGACTTCGAGCTGCTGCATCCGTAACCCGGCGGTCTCCCGTTTCTTGTCCATGTAGGTTCGGTACCAGTCATCCAGCAGGGGGAACCCTGCGGCTGTGCCGGCGTCTTCCCTGGCGCTGCTGATCTCTGTCGCCGCCTCTTCAAGCAGGGGGATCATCGATTCGATGGCGCGGTTCGCCTGGCTGATGCTGTCCAGTGAGGTAAAGCTTTCAGAGCCCAGCCGCCCGACTTCGATCTGGGCCATGATCCCATTGGCATTCCCGACATGGGAGTTCGCGCTCGTGAGCATCCCGTCGGCCCGCTGTTCCTGCAGCCAGCCGATGCCGAACCAGGAGCCGAGGCCGAGCAGGGCTGCCAGGGCCAGGATTGCCGCGATATGTAAAAGGCGGTCAGTTATCGAGTACATAACGGCGCCATTCTTCCTCGAAGTCGTTCCAGCTGATGCCTAGCACGGACCTGAATATCTCGTCCACCAGCATCGACTGGTCCAGCTGGTCGTCCTCCCGGCGGCGGAACTCCCGCAGCAGGGCCAGCACTTTCTCGTTGCCATATCTTTCTTCAAGCAGTGCGACCGCCGTGTCGGCTTCCTCATAGGCCAGAGTGGCGGCGTCGGTTGACAGCAGGGCTGAGAAACCGCCGGGCTCGTAGATGTCTCTGAGGGTCGGGCTGATGGGTCCGCCAGCATGCAGCTTTTCATCCAACAGCACGGTATCCTCGATTCCGGCCACATAGTCGGCGAGCCCTTCGACCAGGAAGGGAGGGGTGCGGTTGCCGGTGAGCGGGAAGAGGGCGATGTGAGTCAGTTCATGGGCGATCATCTTCTGGTTGTATCCGGGATAATCGCCGTCGGTGCTCTGGAAGACCTCGGCATCGATGATGATCTCTCCGCCCTGGCCGGCGCCCTCGCCCAGCTGGCGGGAAGCGCCACCGGTCCATTCCTGCCATTTGCCCGGAAATGTCTGATCGATCTCCTCGGTGCCTCGATAGACTTTGATCGGTACCTTGGGGAGGCTGGTGCCTGGTATGACTTCTTCCAGGCGGGGCATTGAAGCCTCGGCCATCGAGAGCGCCTGCCGGGCTGTCTCTTCCTGTGGCGACTGGTAGAGCACGATGGCCCGGTCGCCCTCCAGGACTTCGACCTTGCCGAAATCCTCGAAACGGGCGTCCCGCTTTCTGCCGAGCGCCTGCTCGCCGGCGTCGCCCGAGAGTTTCCAGCCATCTTCACGTTTCACCAGAAAATAAGCGGTGCGCTCAAGGTCAGGTAATTCGGGGAAGCTGCCGCGCAGTGTATAGGCGGTTGCGACTTTGGCCGCAACGGTCCCCGGTGCGGTCTCCGCCTGGCTCAGCAGGTTCAGGTAATACTGGTCGAAGGGCACCTCGATGAGCCGGTCAAAACGCTCGAGCTCCTGCTGGACGAAGGCGGGGTTATCCTGGTCGAGGACTCCGGCAAACTTGCCGCGGTCTTTTTCAACGAGAGCCTGGGAGTATGTTTCCAGCGCCTGCTGGATGCCATCGCCGTTTGCCTCGCCGGCGGTTCCCTCTGGTGCCGCCCAGTCGATGTTGGCCGGAGCTTCAGCAAGGCAGCCGGCGCACGCTAGGGTGAGCGCCAGGCAGGCTGCGATCACAAAAAGCAGCTGCAGTTTCGGGACCGCTTGGAGCGGGCGGATTGGGCTGCCGAGCCGGCACGAGCGCCAGGGCGCTACGGATCTCACGAGATCCCGGCTTTCGGCTTGAGCAGGAACTTCTCCAGCTGCGAGGCACTCATGGTATTGAGCACGTTTCCCGGCTCGATCCAGCCTCGCCGGGCTGTGGCGATACCGTACCTGAGCAGGTCGAGGTGAGCTGGCCGATGGGCGTCGCTGTTTATCACGAGTTTCACGCCGGCGGCCTGGGCTGCACGCGCATGGATATCGTTGAGATCCAGCCGCTGGAAATGCGCGTTTATCTCCAGGGCTGTGCCTGTGCGCGCTGCCGCGGCGATTATCTCTTCCATTTCGATCTCATACGGCTCGCGGCGGTTGATCAGCCTGCCGGTAGGATGCCCGATCGATCTGACATAGGGATTCTCCATTGCCGCCTGTAGCCGCTCCATGATCTGCGCCTTCTCCTGGTTGAATCCGGAGTGGATCGAGACGGTGACGAAGTCGAGCGCTGCCAATGAATCATCCGGAAGGTCAAGAGAGCAGTCTGACCTGACGTCGACCTCGGCGCTGGCGAACACCCGAAAATCTTCCAGCTCGGCGTTCACCCGGGCTATCTCGGCAAGCTGCTTCTCGAGCCGTTCCGGGGTAAGGCCCTGCACCATGCCGAGCGACTGGGTGTGATCGGATACGGCGATATAGGCGTAGCCCCGCTCCCGGGCGGCGAGCGCCATCTCCATGATCGACGCGTGGCCGTCGCTCCAGTCGGTATGCAGGTGAAGGTCGCCTTTAAGGTCGCCGTCATCGATCAGGTGCGGCAGCCGGCCCTCGGCGGCAGCTTCCAGCTCGCCGCTGTCTTCGCGCAGCTCGGGAGGGATGTAATCGAGTCCGAGGAAGCTGTAGACCTCTGCCTCAGTGGCGCATTCGTTGACCTTGCCGCTAGCCGTCTCCTCGACGCCGTACTCGCTGACCTTCAGCCCCATGGATATGGCCCGTTCGCGCAGGGCGATGTTGTGTTCCTTCGAGCCGGTGAAATGCTGCAGCAGGTTTCCATAGAGGCTGTCGGGGACCACCCGCAGGTCTACCTGCAGGCCCGCGTGGGTGCGCACGGAGCATTTAGTAGGGCCGGTGGCGATGATATCCGCGACCATCGGCAGTCGGCCGACTGCCTCGGTGAGCGCCTCGGGGTCCGCGGCTGTCGCGATGATGTCCACGTCTTTGACCGTCTCCTTCATCCGCCTGACGCTGCCGGCGCAGGTGACGTTGTGAGCCCCCGGTACCTGCCTGAGCAGGGCGGCGATCTCTTCTGCTACCGGGAGCACTTCACCCAGTAGCAACCGGTCGCTTCTGACCTTGAGCCGCTCGATGGCCTTGAGGATGTTCTCCGCGCTCTTCTCGCCGAGGCCCGGGAGGCTGGCGATACTGCCGTCTAGGGCGGCAGCCTCAAGCTCGGCGATGTTGGAGACACCAAGATCCTCCCAGACGCGGCGGGCGGTCCTGGGGCCGATGCCTTGCACCCGCTCCATCTCGATCAGCGCCGGGGGATATTTCTGGAAATATTCCTCGAGTTCCCCGAGTCTGCCGCTGGCGACGATCTCCTCGATCTTGGCGGCGATCTTCTCGCCGATGTCGGGGATCTCTGTCAGGGTCCCGGCAGCCGCGCGTTCGGATACGGAGAAGTTGGCTTCCGATACGCGCCTTGCCGCCTTCTGCAGGGCGATGAACCTGAACTTGTTGACGCCGTCGAGCTCCATCAGCTCGGCCAGCGTCTCCAGGATCTGGGCTATCTCAGCGTTAGTGGCCACGGGCTGATAATACCCGCTGATAGAGATTTCTTGTCTCCTGGGCGCAACGATGCCAGCTGTACGTCGCCACCCGCGCCAGCCCCTTCTCGATCAGACCTTCGCGAATCTCGGTGGAGGAGAGCACCATCTCCAGGGCCCCGGCGATCTCCGCCGGGCTCTCCGGATCGACCAGCACCGCGGCGTCGCCGGCGATCTCCGGTATGGAGGTGGCGTTGGAAGTCACGACCGGGGTGCCGCAGGCCATGGCCTCCAGGGGCGGCAAACCAAAACCTTCGTAAAGGGAAGGGAAGACCAGCACCTGGGCCAGGCTGTAGACCGCCGGCATATCCAGATCGTGGACGTAACCGGCGAAATGAACTCCTTCCAGGTTCAGGCCGGCAAAGGCCTCGTCGGGACCGACCCGGCAGTAATCCACGCCGGTGATCACCAGCTGCACATCGGCGCGGACGCGCCGGAGCTGGGCGAACGCCTTGATCGAGTTGCGGATGTTCTTCCGTGGTTCGGTAGAGCCGACGCAGAGCGCGAAGCGAGGTGGCAGCTGGTAGCGGTTGCTGACAGCGGACAGCTTCGCCTCGTCGGTCACCGGCTTGAATGATTCGTTGACGGCGTCGTGGATCACGCTGACCTTGCCCGGATCGATGCCGCTCCAGTCGAGGATGTCATCCCGGGAGTACTGGGAGATGGTAATCACGTGGTCGGCACCCTCCACCCGGTCGAGCAGGCGGCGCTCGTACATCTTCGCCCGGGCGGGGCTGTAGTAGTCCGAGGCCAGCCTTACCAGGATAATGTCATGGAGGGTGATGATGCTGGCGCAGGGAAGGCGTGAGGTCTTCGGCAGGCCCATGTCCCTGGGGGCGTGATAGATGTCGATGCCCCGTTCGGCGAGCTGCTGCGGTAGCCGATACTCTTTATAGATATAGTTTGCAGCCCGCTCCGCATAAGAGATGTTGTGATAGGAATCCCCCGCCATCCGCTGGTTCCGAGCAAAAAGGATCACCTGGTCGCCGAGGTTCAGACGCCTCAGGTTCTGTACCAGCTCATGGGTGTAGGTAGAGGTTCCAGTGCGGTGGAACAGGAGGGGCAGGCCTTCGATACCGATTCTCATGTTTCGAATCCTATAGGGTTGGGCAGCCAATTTGAAGGAGAAGCGGGCAGCGGGGATAACTTGCAGTCAGGAGCCCGATGCATCCGGGGGAGCACGCTGCGCCCCCTGGATAGCGATTTTACGGGAAACTTACATTCAGATGTTAATAATAAACGGTCATCGTCAAACTCCTCGCCTTGATTTGGTAAGGTAAGGTAAGGGATAAGATTCAAACGGGGTATTGATGTTCACGCGCGGCAAGAAAAAGTATCTCCTGGGAACAACCGCGGCTGTGCTGGTATTGGTAGCCGCAGTCCTCTTCCTCCCGGGATTCAGCGGTAAGACTCCTCCACCTGAGACCATCGGCGGCGAGATAATTCGCAGCGGCGCCGATTTCGCAGAAGGTGAGCAGAGCGGCACGGGGATTGCTCCAGCTGCCGGCTCAGGCGAACTGGCTCTGGCGATTCAGCCTTCGCGCTCGCGGGGTGAATACATCTCCGAACCGGAAGAGGCTGACTTTGCGTTCAATGCCCTGGGATTGCGCTGGAAAGCCGAACTGCCGACAGGTGCGCGAGTCTCCGCCGAGGTGCGATTCAGCCAGGATGGTACCAGCTGGGGCGAATGGATCAGCGTCAATGAAGACCAGGATCTGCCAGATCATATTAGCAAGACCAGGTCGGCGGGAGACACCTTCGGCCAGCTGGTTTTTGCTGATAAAGCAAAGTATTTCCAGTACCGTCTTGACCTGCAGGCAAACACCGAGGGAAATTCACCGGCAATCAGTCGCCTGACCGCCAGTTATATTGACGCCAAGGGCTATCATGAATCTCCATTGTCGGTATCGAAAATCACTCGTATGGCGGACGCAATATTGGACCCACCCGAGGCAGACGCCGCACCGGGGATCACCACCCGGGCCCAATGGGGCGCCAATGAAGCTCTTATGCAGTGGGATCCAGAGTATCAGCCAGTCAAGAAGATAATAGTCCACCATACAGTGACCAGTAATTCCGATCCCGATCCTGCGGCCACTATTCGTTCCATATACTACGAACATGCGGTCAGCCGGGGCTGGGGCGACATCGGATACAATTTCCTGATCGACAGTCAGGGCAGGATCTACGAAGGCCGGTACGGCGGCAATTCCGTCATCGGCGGCCATGCCCTCACCTGGAATCCAGGCTCTATCGGAGTCGCGGCCCTGGGCAATTATGATGTGAGCGAGATATCCCCGGCAATGTATAACGCTTTCGTCGAACTGATGGTGTGGAAGTCCAACGTCAACATGATCGCTCCCTGGGGTAACGATTATCTGAATGGCACTTACTCGCCCAACTACCTGGGACACCGGGACGTGGGCAGCACAGCCTGTCCGGGTGGCTATATGTACGCGCACCTTAACGGCTTCCGCAACGACGCCAACGCCCGCTACTCGCCGATTCCGATCACGACGCCGTTCATCGAGAAGTGGAATGCACTCAACGGCGCGCCGGGCGGCGCCACCATCGAGCAATATCCCGTCACCGGCGGCAAGGCCCAGGACTTCCAGACAGGCCGGCTCATCTGGAACCAGTCATTCAACAACACCTACTGGGTGGTCGGCGCCATCCTGAGCCGCTACGATTCCTTCGGCAAGTGGGATAGCTTCCTGGGATTGCCCACCAGCGATGAATACGGAGCCGGCAGCGGCAGGGTCAGCGATTTCGAGCATGGGCAGATCTACTGGTCGTCAGCGACCGACGCCCGCGAGGTCCATGGCGGCATCCTTTCAAAATATATCGCCGCCGGTGGCCCCTGGCGATTCGGTTTTCCAACAAGCGACGAGTATGAGGTCGCCGGCCACGCCGGTTCGCGGGAGAGCGACTTCCAGCTGGCCCGGGTCTATTATCGCAACGATGGCGGCGGCACTTATATAACTTATGGCGCCATCCTGGGCCGGTATCTCGCATGGGGCGGCGCCCCGGCTCTGGGCCTGCCCGCCAGCGACGAATATGACCTGGCCGGAGTCTCCGGCGGAAGGGTCACCGATTTCGACAATGGCCGTATCTACTGGACCCAGGCCACCGACGCCCATGCCATCTGGACTGGGCCCTTCAACGATAAATTCACGGCGCTGGGCGGGCCTACCGGGACCTTCGGCCTTCCGGTCGACGATGATTTTGCGGCAGGAAGCGGCCGGGCCCAGAACCTGCAGCGGGCGACCATCACCTGGTCGAATGCGCTTGGCGCCCATGTTGTCTACGGGGGCATCCGCGGCAAGTACAACCTCATGGGTGGGCCTACGGGCTATCTGGGGCTGGCGACGACCGACGAGATGGACGTGCCCGGCATCAGCGGCGCCCGTGAGAGCGATTTCCAGAACGGACGGATCTTCTGGCACGCTTCCACCGGCGAGCATTCGGTAATCGGTGGTATCAACCAGCTTTATACGGCTCTCGGTGGATCTCCGGTGCTTGGCATCCCGGCTACCGACGAGTTTGATGTTCCCGGCGTCAGTGGCGGCCGCGAGAGCGATTTCTCCATGGGCCGCATCTATTATCATCCGACCGCCGGTACTCACGAGGTCTACGGCGGCATCCTGGCCAAGTACCTGGAGCTGGGCGGCGCCAGCGGAATAATAGGCATGCCCGTGACCGGTGAGATCGATGTTTCCGGCGTATCCGGCGCCCGCGAGAGCGACTTCCAGAACGGACGCATCTACTGGTCCGGCGGCACCGGCGAACACGCTGTCTACGGCGGCATCCTGATCAAATACGTTGAGTACGGCGGGCCGGCATCAGCCCTCGGGCTGCCGGTGACCGACGAATATACCTACGGCTCCGGCCGGCGCAGTGATTTCCAGGGAGGCTTCATCTACTGGGATGCCGCGAACGGCGCTCAGGTTTACGTCGGCACCGCGACTACCGTGACCGCTGATTCTACCTACGAAGCGCGTGACGCCAGCAACAACCTGCTGGGCACTATCGCAGCAGGGCAGACCGCGTCTGTGCGCTACAGCGGCGGCATCTACAGCCTGCAGGCTCCGGGTGTCTTTTATTCGGGAAGCTCCTATATCCGCTTCGCGGCCAGCGCCGGCATCATGCAGGTAAGTTCTTATCACGATGTTCCCGGCTGGAATCCCAGTCTTGACGACAACAAGTTCCGGGGCACGATCGAGGTCAGGTATTCACCGGTATCAAGCAAAGTCTGGGTGGTCAACGAGCTGCCAGTGGAGCACTACATGAAGGGTATCGCCGAGACCAGCTCCGGCACTCCCGCAGATTTCCTGAAGACGATGACGGTCGCCGCCCGTAGCTACGCTATCTGGCATCTCGACCGGGGCGGCAAGTACGGCGGCTCGGAGATATTCCATCTAAAGAACAGCCGCAACGGCAACGGCGACGACCAGGTCTACAAGGGCTACGGCCTCGAGGCCCGCTTCCCCGAATTGGTAAGCGCGGTGAACGGCACAGCCGGGCAGGTGGTCAAGTACAACGGCAGCGTCGCCATGACCTCGTATTTCTCCAATTCAGACGGCAGGACCCGTTCGGCCCTGGAAGTCTGGGGTGTGGATTACTGGCCCTGGCTCCAGAGTGTGCCCGATCCGGATTGCAACGGCATGTCTCTCAACGGGCACGGGGTCGGACTCAGCGGCACCGGTGCCCTGGAGAGGGCCGGCCGCGGCGACAGCTATACGACCATCCTCGGCTATTATTACACTGGAACTACAGTCGCTCCCGTGGATACAAGCGGCAGTATCAGGATCGCTATCACCAGCGTTTCCTGAGCATCTGGCCGTTCACGGCGGCAATCCGCCTGTCAGCGGATTCGCCACGTTCCACCACCGCCAGGCACTCCGCCGGTGGCATCGGGCCTGCATGGCGGCCTGATGTGATAAAATCCATTCCCGTGATTTATCCCTTATCCCTTCTTGTCGTTATAGACAATCAATGATCTCTGACCTGAGACAACTTGCGGATTACCGCGAGCTGCTGCGCACACTGGTATCCAAGGATATCCGTTCGCGCTACAAGGGCTCTGTGCTGGGCTTCGCCTGGAATTTTGTCATCCCCCTGCTTCAGCTGTTCGTCTTCTGGCTGCTGTTCGGCATCATCGTCAAGGTGGCGCCCCCGGGGGATTATCCCTTTGCCGTCTTCCTGTTCACCGGCCTGCTTCCCTGGAACTTCTTCGCCAACTCGGTTACCGGTGGCGCGATGTCGATCATCGGCAACGCCAATCTGGTGAAGAAGATATATTTCCCATTGCAGATCCTGCCGACGGCAACGGTCTTCTCCCAGTTCGTCAGCCTGCTCCTGGGGATGATCGTACTGGCCATAGTCGTCATCGCCTTCGGCATCGGCTTTGGCTGGCAACTGCTGTTGCTGCCGATCCCGTTCGTAGTTGAGATGTTCTTCATCCTGGGGCTGGTCTATTTCGTCGCCTGCGCCAACGTCTTCTACCGGGACATCGAGCACATCCTCGGCATCATCATCATGGCCTGGATGTATCTGACCCCGGTGCTTTATCCGATCACCATCCTCGACGGGAAGCCGGCCTGGGCCCAGCTCGCCGCGCATCTCAATCCCATGACCGGCATCATCAACGCCTATCAGGTGATAATCCTCGACCATGCCATGCCGGACTGGAAGTGGCTTGGTTACTCGGCAGCCTGTGCCGTGGTCATGTTCCTGGTGGGCTTCACAGTTTTCAACCGCTACAAGTTCCGGTTCGAGGAGGAGGTCTAGGACATGACTGACTTCGCGATATCGGTGAGGGACGTAGTCAAGCAGTATCAGGTACGGCACTCCAAGGGCAGGACCCTGAAGGAAGCCTTCTTGCGGCAGAACATCTACCACGAGACAATCAAGGCTCTCGACCACGTCTCTTTCGACGTCAAGCCGGGCATCACGATGGGCATCATCGGCAGCAACGGTTCGGGCAAGAGCACGATGCTGAAGCTGATCGCCCGCACTTCCCGGCCGACCAGCGGTGAGGTCATCGTAAACGGCCGCGTCTCGGCGCTGCTGGAGCTGGGCGCCGGTTTTCATCCCGATTTCAGCGGCAGGGAGAACGTCTTCCTCGATGGCGCCATCATGGGCCTGCCACGGCGCGTAGTCGAGGAACGCTTCGACGAGATCGTGGCTTTCGCCGAGATGGAGGAGTTCATCGATGCTCCGGCAAAGACATACTCATCGGGAATGTACATGCGGCTGGCTTTCTCGGTCGCGGTCAGCGTCGACCCGGATATCATCCTCATCGACGAGGTCTTCGCCGTGGGTGATGAGTCCTTCCAGCGGAAATGCCTGGAGCGGATCGACAGCTTCAAGAGCGAGGGCAAGACTATTCTCTTCGTATCGCATAGCCTGGCCGCCGTGCGCGGCCTCTGCGACGAAGCGATCTGGATCAACAAGGGCAAGCTGAGCGCCCAGGGTTCGACCGACAAGGTGACGGATTACTATCTCTGGGCGGTCAACAAGGGCGACGAGGACCGGCTCTCAGCCGAAGAGGCTTTTGAGAGCGACCTCAACCGCTGGGGCACGCGCCGGGGCGAGATCACGGCCGTTGAGTTCTTCGGCGGCGACGGCGAGCCGAAACATCTTTTCAACACCTCGGAGAAGCTCCGGGTGAAAGTCTCATACCGGGCCACGGAAGAACTGCGCGAGCCGGTGTTCGGCATCGGCTTCTACCGCAGCGACGGCGTCTACTGCTTCGCCTGCAATTCCTCGGAGACCGGCAGGACACCGGCGAAGCTCAAGGCCGGCGCGGAAGGCGAGATGTGGTTCGAGATCGAAGACCTTTCTCTGCTTCCCGGGGATTACCAGGTATCAGTTTCTTTCCACGACCTGGAGCAGACAGAGACATATGACTATCACGACCGCAAATACCGCTTCAAGGTGCTCAAGGGCCCGGAGATCGTCATCGGCCTGTTCAACATGCCGCACCGCTGGACCGGCTGGCCGGAGCTGAAGGCGTAGAAGTATGTCAGGCGGCCGTCCGACAATCGGCATCATCAGCCACGAGCGGATCGCCGCCTCGATGGCCGGGCCCGGCATCCGCTGCTGGGAATTTGCCCGGGCGCTCGCCGGTGACGCCGCCGTGAAGCTGTTCAGCCCGGCTGGCTCGGACCTCGAGCCCGAAGGCTTCGAGCTGATCGCCTACGCAAAGGAAGACCATGCGGGCCTCGCGACGGCGGTAGCCGACTGCGACGTGCTGCTGGCCCAGGGATTCACCTTCAACGAGAACCCGGCGCTGGTGGAGATGGGCAAGCACCTGGTGATCGACCTGTATGTGCCCATGACCCTGGAAGCGATGGGGCAGTACGAGCACATGACCCTTCCAGAGCAGTCGGGTATCCAGCAGGGGATCATCGGGGCGCTTGAACGCCAGCTCGAGATCGGCCACTTTTTCATCTGCGCATCGGAGCGTCAGCGCGATTACTGGCTGGGATGGCTTTCCCTGGCGGGAAGGGTGACTCCGGGCGTTTATGCCGATGACCGGACCCTGCGGCGGCTGATCGGAGTGGTTCCTTTCGGCCTGCCTGAAGCGCCTCCTGAGGCGGCGGGCAAGACTTTGAAAGGCGTGCATCCCGCAGTCGGTGAGAGCGACAGGGTGCTGCTCTGGGGCGGCGGCATCTACAACTGGCTGGACCCGTTCACGCCTATCCGGGCCGTGGCTGAACTTGCCGGCAGACGCGATGACATCAGACTTTTCTTCATGGGAACGCGCCATCCCGATCCCAATGTACCCAAGATGCGGGTCTATGACGAGGCGGTGGAACTCGCCCGTGAGCTGGGGGTGCTGGATTCCGCCGTCATCTTCAACGACAGGTGGGTGCCTTATGCCGACCGGGTAGGCTATCTGCTGGAAGCCGACCTTGGAGTCAACGCCAACATCGACCATATCGAGACAAGATTCTCTTTCCGCACCCGGATACTCGACTGCATCTGGGCGTCGCTGCCGCTGGTATCGACTCACGGCGATTCGCTGAGCGAGATGGCCGAGCGGCGTGAGCTGGGCCTGGTGGTGGAGTCGGGCGACGTGACGGCTTATGCGGCTGCGATCGAGCGGCTGCTGGACGACGGTGAGCTTTACGACAGTTGCCGCGCCAATCTTGAGACAGTGGCCGCTGATTTTCGCTGGTCGCGGGCGACGCAGCCGATCAGGGAGTTTATCGGGCGGGTCGTGGCGGGCGGACAGGGTACGGGAACCGCAGGCGCTGCTGATTCCACAAGGGCCATCCCGAAAAGCCCTGCGATCGACAGGCTGGCGACCGGTTACAGCGCTGGCGGAGCGGGCGGCGTTGAGTCGCTCGACAGTACAGCTTCCGCCGGTCGCGCTTCGACAGCCGCCGCCGGCCGCAAACTCAAGCAGGCAGCCAGGAAAGTGAAGAGAAAGCTTAGATGATGATTTCCAAAGCGAAAAAAGCTGCGCGAATACTATTAACCGAGGGTCCGGCGCCGCTGGCGCGGAGTATCAGCTACAGCCTGAGGAACCCGCTGGCCAAACAGTACAAGCAGTGGCTGCAGGAGAATCCTCTTTTCCCGGCAGACCTGGCGCGGATGAGACGGGACAGTGCCGGCTTCGACTATCGTCCACTTATCAGCATCGTCACACCGGTTTATAACGTGGACGAGATCTGGCTGACGAAGTGCATCGACTCTGTGATCGCCCAGACGTACGATAACTGGGAGCTCTGCCTGGCAGACGATGCCTCTACCGAGCCTCATGTTCACGCGGTGCTCCAGCGGTACCAGGAGCGCGAACCTCGCGTCAAGGTCGTCTTCCTCGAAGAGAACCGGGGTATCGCCGGCGCCAGCAACGCCGCCCTGGAGCTGGCATCGGGCGAGTTCGTCGGCCTGCTCGACAATGATGATGAGCTGACCCCGGACGCGCTTTTCCACGTGGTCAGCCTGCTCAACGAGCATCGCGATGCCGACATGATCTATTCCGACGAGGACAAGCTCAACAAGGACGGCGCCCTCTGTGAACCTTTCTTCAAGCCGGACTGGTCTCCCGATCTTTTCCTGACCCAGATGTACACCTGCCATTTCGGCGTCTACCGCAAGAGTCTGGCTGATGCCATCGGTGGCTTCCGTGAGGGCTTCGACGGCAGCCAGGACTACGATTTCGTGCTGCGATTGAGCGAGCAGACAGACCGCATCCACCACATCCCGAAGATTCTCTACCACTGGCGGATGATCCCCGGCTCCACGGCGGAAAAGTACGAATCCAAAGACTCTGATGTGCCCTCGATGAAATCGCTCAGCCATGCAATGCGCCGGCGCGGCTGGAAGGGCGTGGTGGAGAGGGGCCTGGAGCCCGGAACTTTCCGAATCCGCTATTACATCACCGGCGAGCCGCTGGTCAGCATAATCATCCCGACCCGCGACCGGGCGGAGCTTCTGAAAAAATGCGTCGACAGCATCAGGAAGAAGACCACCTGGGGCAACTACGAGATCATCGTCATGGATAACGGCAGCAGCGAGAAGGCGTCACTGAAATATCTCGAGGCGTTCGACGCGCTCGAGGGCTGCCGTGTCATCAAACACGAAGGCCCCTTCAATTTTTCTGCGATAAACAACGCCGCGGCGCGTGAGGCAGCCGGCGAGATGCTGGTCTTCCTCAACAACGACACCGAGGTCAGCGCCGGCGACTGGCTGGAGGCGATGCTGGAGCTGGCGCAGCTGCCTCACGCGGGAGCCGTCGGTCCCTGCCTGCTCTATCCGGATGACACCATCCAGCACGCGGGCATCATCCTGGGCCTGGGAGGCATCGCTAATCCGGCGTTCTATCGCCGGCCGGCGGAAGGCTGGAGCTACTTCAACCAGGCGAGGGTCATCCGCGACTACAGCGCCGTCACCGGCGCCTGCATGATGGTTAGGAAGGAAGTCTTCGAGGAGCTTGGCGGCTTCGATGAGGAAAACCTGCCTATCGCCTACAACGACATCGATTTCTGCCTGAGGCTGCGGGAAAAGGGATATCAGTCGGTCTATACGCCGTTCGCCATCCTCTATCATGACGAGGGCGCCAGCCGCGGCTACGGCCCCGATCCGGAGGCGGATTACATGATTGAGAAGTGGCGGGGCGTCATCGACCGCGATCCCTTCTACAATCCCAACCTCGCCCGCGACCGCTTCGACTTCAGTCTGAAACTGCGGCAGCCTTCCTGACGTAGAATCCGACCCCGGTATTGCCGGCTTCCTCCACCAGTTCCAGGCACGACTGCGATTCGACCCCCGGTTTCTTGCTGTAGGCGAAATTGTTGACGCCCAGCTTATTCATGTCATCCGAACAGGGGGAGATGTCAACCGCGAAGGCGTCGCCGTTCAGCAGCCTGAAGGCGGCGGGTTCCGCAGGCAGCGCCGGCTCGTTGAAGGTCGTATGTGAATAGCGGTTGTAGATACCACGATTGCTGCCGGTGGGATCGATAGCCGCAAAGAAATCGAGATCGGGAGTATACTTGGCGCCGTTGACCATCTGCATGCCCGAGGCTTTGAGCAGGGCTGCGAGGCTGGGATTTCCATAGACGATCCAGCGGGCGTCGGGGTCATGGACCGCGAGCTTGTGCCCTGTCTTAAAAATCTGGTTCTCGAAGACGGGATCCATGCCCCGGGCGATGGGATTGACGAACAGATAGGGAGTCAGCGCCAGAAGGATCAGCACCGAGAAAGCCGCGCGCCTGCGGGTAAGGATCAGCCAGGAGAGCAGGCCGAAGAAGGCCGACATCAGCACCACGTAACGCAGCCGGAAATCCTCGCTGGCATACTGGATGTAGATCAACCCGTAGAGGAACACGAGCGCTCCGATAACGATCGATGCGTTGCGGGCGAAGGCGCGGTCCATGGGGGCGTCGTCAGCCGCCGGCTCTTCGTGCCCGCTGGCAGAGTCACTCCTCGCTTCGCCGGCAGCCCGGCCTGCATTACTCTTACCATCCCCACCCGCCAGGTACACCATCGTCACCAGTATGCTGCCGATTCCCAATCCGAGCAGGATCCGGTTAAAAGAAACGTAGCTGAGCAGGCTCAGCTTCGCCACCGGCAGCGGGAATTTGACCAGCACAAAGGCTGAGATGATCAGCAGGTAGGCCAGCAGCACCGTCACCATCCGGTTGTTCCTGATCTTGAGGATGTAATTGCGCACCCAGGCTATGAGCACCACCGGAAAGAGGATGATGAAGTTGCTGGTCTCGCTGGCGTTGACCCAGACCCGGGGATAGTCGAGTTCGCCGTAAGGCGCCCAGGTGAAGCCGGAGAACATTCGCACGAGGCCGGTGTCGCCGCCGCGGTTTATACGGCGGCCTGGATATTCAGTGTTGAGGATGGCGGTGATGGTGGCGCTGGTGTCCTGGTAGAAGAGGTAGAGCACCGCACCCGCCAGCAGGCCCAGCCCGGCGGCGAGAGGCAGACGGGTCTTCAATCCGCTCGCTAGCAGCTGCCAGCGGCCGCCGGTGGTGAAGAAGGCACCGGCCATGAAAAGCGTCAGCCACCCCAGCGGCACCTGGAACGGCGGATAGAAGAAGAGGATGAAGTCGAGGCCGAACACGGTGAGCAACACCGCTCCCGTCGCGACCAAAATTTTACTGCGCGCCAGGAAGAGATAGCTCGCGCCGACGAAGATGAAGCAGAAGCTCGCCAGCATCTCCACGACCATGGTCGAGAACCACCATTGAGTGAAGCCGGAGAACAGCACCCAGAGCGCGCCGGTCACCGACAGCCAGAAGTTGTTGCGGGTCAGCAGCATCAGCAGCATAAAAAAGCCGAAGAGCAGGCCGAAGATCTTGAAATTCCACCAGAAGGAAAAGCCGTGTTCGACGCCCATTGAGAAATAGCCCCAGTTCTGCGGCTTGAAGGCCGTGGTCAGGTGCTTTACCGGGACGTTGTTCAGCAGCGGATCGTTGTTGGCGCCAATGTTGTAGTTATGAAGGGGATAGTCCTGCTGGTACTGGGATAAGGCCCAGGGGGTGCCCACCAGCCATTCGTCACTCCGGATGGACTTGGGCGTGCCGGCGATAACGCCGGTCTTCTCGGCGCGGGCTTCAGGGTAGACGGTGTCCCAGTAACTGATGGAGGAACCGTGCAGCTTCAGGCCCACAGAAAGCGCGAACAGCAGCACCAGGATGAAGGTGAGCAGGAAGACCCGGAAGTCGAAACGGATCAGGCTTTCTTCGCTTATTTTTTCCCCGGCGCGGTCAAGGGAGCGCCGGAGCGCCTGCAGCCTCGGTTTCATGGCAGTGATTATATACGCAAAGTGGCGGCGCATGCGGGCTATCGCCCGTGGACGGCGCCGTGGTCTATAATCACCGTTATGAATCAACCGCATCCGCTGAAAAGAAAGATAGCCAAGCTCCTGTTCGCCCTGAAGGCGGCAATGAAGCTTATGAGCCGCAAGGCCGACCGCCGGGCGCTGGTGCTGGACATCCTGCGCAAGCCCTTCTATGACCAGGACACCGCCCGGGAGTTGGAGCTGGTCAAATGCGTGCTCGAAAGCCAGGACCGCCAGGCGAAGCATCCCGAAGACACCATGCGCGAGCGGGAGCTGATCCGGCATATCCTCACCAACCGGGAAAAGCAGCAGGTCATTCAGGATATCTTCGAGAGCCCCTACTACAGCCAGGACACCTCGGACGATCCTTATCACGGGAATTTCAGCTGGTTCATCGACGAGGTCAACAAGATCGGGAAGCCGCGTATCCTCGAGCTTGGCGCCAGGAAGATCAACCAGAAGGAGCGCTTCGCGGATTATGGCGAGTACGTTGTCTTCGACATCCATGAGGATGAGGATGTTGATGTAGCCGGAGACATCCACCAGCTTTCCACCTACTTCGAGGAGGGCCAGTTCGACGCGGTCTTCATGGTCTCGGTGATGGAGCACCTTGCTATGCCCTGGAAGGCCGTCCTTGAGATCAATAAGGTGATGAAGCCCGGCGGACTGCTGTTCATCTCGACCCACCCGGTCTGGCCCGCCCACGCGCTGCCCTGGGATTTCTGGCGTTACTCTAAGGAAGCTTTCCCGGTGCTGCTTAACCGTTTCACCGGTTTCGAGGTGCTAAAAGACGATGAGGGGCTGCCCTGCCTGATCCTGCCATTCGGCAAGGACCAGTCACTGATGAACCTCCATCGCGAGCCCGCCAACCTGGGCGTGAGCGTGATCGCCAGGAAGACCGGCACGGCCGACGAGCGGCTTTCCTGGGGGCTGGAAGTTGATGAGATGATCGATTCGGTTTATCCTCGGGGGTAATTCATTCTCTCCAGGATGATTATCGTCTGGAGGGAGAATCGGACCGCACGGGGGCAATGTGATTCTTCACCATCGAGCAGGATGGAAGAAAAGGTTGATTATCGCTCTGAGCGAAGGCGTCCTGCTGTTGCTGGTTTATATCTTTTTGGCTATGGCATCGCCGGCGCGGGGGATGTCTTCAGCAGAACCAGACCTCGCGAACCCCGCAGCCCGCGAAAATTTCGAGCGTAGCTTCAGCCCCGGGAATTATCGCGGCCCGGGGAATATCGTCGGCCTGGAGACGCCGTTCGGTTCGGATGTGTCGTCCGGCCCGGAATCTGCAGCGAGTCCATCTGGCATCTCCGGCTCATACCTCGACGCCGATCCATCAAAGCCAGGAGTTCAGATCCCGTTGCTGCCATCGCCTTCGCAGTCGTCACCGCGAAGCCCCGCCACCTTCTACATGGACACCGCCACCCCATGGCTCCTCGGCAGCGTGCCACTCTCCAGCGGTTTCGATTATCCCGTCGGCGGACTAAACCACGAAGGCTTCGACATGATCAACTGCTTCGGTTGTGGCGTCGACTGGCTGGGTGATTACGGCCATACGGCTGAGGACTACGCCAACGGGCGCGAGGGCGACGCGGTTTATTCGATCAGCGAAGGCATCGTTCTCTGGCGCGGCGTCGGCCCCAATGCTTATGGGAACGTGCTGATCGTCCAGCACAAAGTCCAGGGCACCTTCATCTACTCCCTCTATGCCCATCTGCAATCCATCAATGTCGTACCGGGTCAGGTAGTCGGCCGCCGGCAGCAGATCGCCACGGTCGGATCGAGCGGCTCTTTCCTGCCTCATCTCCATTTCGAGGTCAGGACCCGGCCGCATATCGCCGCCCGCGGTTATACTTTTTATTCGTTCACGGGCGCCAGCATCAACGCTTACGACATGACCTTCTACGCCCCGTCCTGGTACATCAACAACCGGCGGCATCTCGACGATCCGTTCGGCGGCATCGACGGTGCTGAGATCGTCCCCGGTGGATTCAAGGTGAACGGCTGGGCGCTCGATCCCAACACTTCCAGCCCGATCGCCGTCCACGCATATGTCGACGGCCGGGGAGCTGCCATCGCCACAGCGAACCAGAACCGCTGGGACGTGGGCTACAACTTCCCCGCATCAGGTTCACAGCATGGATTCAGCGCTTCTATCCCGGCTGGCCCGGGCCTTCATAATGCCTGCATTTTCGCAATAAATGCCGGAGCTGGCACCAACAGCCAGGTGGGCTGCTATCTGTATAACCTGAGCGCCAGCCCCATTGGCCGGCTCGACGATGCCAGCATCGACGGCAGCGGCCAGCTGAATGCCACAGGCTGGGCGCTCGATCCGGACACCGCCTCGCCGGTCTATGTCCACTTCTATATCAACGGCCAGTTCGCGGGATCAGGCAACGCCGGAAACAGCCGCG
Source organism: Actinomycetota bacterium (assembly GCA_016235065.1). GTDB lineage: Bacteria > Actinomycetota > Thermoleophilia > BMS3ABIN01 > BMS3ABIN01 > JACRMB01. The sequence continues at coordinate 549,250 of JACRMB010000003.1, forward strand.
TCGACATCGCCGACCGCTTTCCGGAATTCGGCGCCGGGCACGGTTTCTCGACGGCCCTGCCGAAGCTTGCAGGCAGTAACAGCGTTTGCGCTTACGGGATAAATGTGGGCCCCGGGGGTAACGCCCTGCTCGGCTGCAGGACGGTGGTTGCCGGCCTTGATGATTTTCCTGCCGTGACGCCCCCGGCCGGACGCCATTACAACTGGACATATTTCGATGGCGTCGGTGGCTCTGACTGGCTGCTGATGGCCGAACCAGCCGATTATTCGACGCCAGCGCCGACACTCCACTTCGACCTTAACATCCAGGGGAGGGGCGTTGATTTCGGATTGCAGGGTAATCCGGCCGTGCCACCTGGGTTTGCGCTTTTCAGTGGCATCGGTGGAATAGCCGGCGGCCCCGTGGTCGCGACTTCCCTCACTGGTGACGAAGCCCTGATGTCGCAGCGGATCCTCTGGGCTGGTAAATCACTCGAGGAAGTACCCGGCATCGACTCGGCGGACCTTTCTGACCATTATTACTGGCCATGGTATGACCAGAACAGTTCCGGGTTCGCCGACTGGGTGATGCTGGCAAATCCTGGTATTGAGTCCGTTTATTACGAGATCACCATCGATGGAAACAATCCCGGTGCCGGCTCAACCGGGACTATCGCGCCTGGGGCGCTGGCAACGGCGGCTTTCCCTGGCGTGATCGGCGGTCCTGTGGAGCTACGGGCCTGGACCGGGCCGGACAAGCTCACCCCGGCGCAGCTAATGGCTTCCCAGCGAGTGCTGTCAGCCGGCAACGCGGCTTTCAACGAGGAGCCGGGCATTCCCGCGGCGGCGCTGTCCGACCACTATGTATGGACCTGGTACGATTCCGTCGGCACCGTCGGCCGTGACTGGCTGCTGCTGGCCAACACGAATGCGGCAGCCGTTTACTACGAGATAAGCATCGGTGGCAACGATCCCGGTTCGGGCTCGAGAGGCACAATCGAACCGGGCGGGCTCGCCTATCCCTCCTTCCCTGAAAAAACCGGGGGACCTGTCGAAGTGCGGGCCTGGCTCTCAGAGACTGACGGCGATGGCAATCAGCTCAAGACCAATTCCGCAGACATCGTGGCGTCGCGGCGTTCGATCTGGGGACCTTCCTTCGAGGAAGTGCCGGGCCAGCCGTTTGAGGCTTTGGCTGCGGATTATCACTGGACCTGGTATGACCAGGCAAGCCCCGGATCGCAGAACTGGATGATGGTGTCCAATCCCACCGATATCCCTGTCTACTACGTGATCACCATGCGGGGGAACTATATGGGCGGGTCCGACTACGCTGGTACCCTGAATCCGGGAAGCAGCGCCTTCCCCAGCTTCCCTGCTGAGATAGGAGGTCCGATCGAGGTCAAGGGCTGGCAGCTGAATCCTGACGGCTCGCCGAATTACAGCCAGCCAGCTGTTTTCCTCGCCTCCCAACGGGTGCTCTGGAACGGATACTTCAATGAGATGACCGGGACGGTATTGGGGCCCGGTTAGAATATCCACCGGCAATCAACGATAATGTCGTATGGCTGGATTGAGGCGTTAAAAAATGTCCGGATATCACAGACCATCGATTCTTCTTTTCGTGGCCAGCGCGCTGGCTTGCGTCCTGTCGCTGGCAGCTTATGCCGCAGCGGCATCAAACCCGGCGCCGGCAGGCCCTGGCAACCTGGCTAACGCCGCTCCTCTCAACCTTCCGCCCGGAACTTCGACAGCCGATGCTCCCGATGCCTCCGCGGATCTGTCCGTCGCTTCGGCCACGAGTTTTGCTTCTCCGATCCTGGCAGCCAGCATCCCAATATCCAGCGGTTTTGACTATCCCGTCGGCGGCGCCCTGCACCATGAGGGCTTCGAGATGAACAACTGTTTCGGCTGTGCCTGGAACGACTGGCTCGGCCATACCGGCGAGGACTTCGATAACTACAGGTGTGGCGATCCGGTCTATTCTGTCTCCGAGGGAGTCGTCGTCTACCGGGGCCTCGGCCCGGGAGCCTGGGGTAATGTGATCATCGTCCAGCACCTGGTCAGGGGGCGTTTCATCTACTCACAATACGCCCACCTGGAGACCATGAATGTCGTGCCCGGCCAGATCGTCGGCCGCAGGCAGCAGATCGGCACCGTGGGCACTACCGGCACGGTTGCCTGCCACCTGCATTTCGAGATCAAGGACCAGCCGCGCATCGGCCACGGCTATACCGGCTGGCCTTTCAGCGGCCTCACGGTCTACGACGATCCCATCAACTACTGGGCGCCTTCCTGGTATATCGAGAACACCCGGCACCTGGATTCGCCGTTCGGCACCATCGATGGCACCAGGGTGATCCCTGGCGGGTTCAAGCTCTGGGGCTGGGCGCTGGATCCCAATACGTCCGATTCGATCCCCGTGCATGTCTACCTGGACCGGCTGGGAGCTGCGATCCTGACGGCCTCTGATTACCGTGGTGATGTCGGCGCCGCTTATCCCACTCTGGGGTCTTATCACGGGTATAGCTCGGGTATCACCGCCGCCCCGGGAACTCACGAGGCCTGCGTCTATGGCATCAACACCGGCGCCGGCGACAACACCCAGATCGAGTGCCGCACGGTCACGCTGACAGGTAATCCGATCGGCGGCCTGCGGGACCTGTCGCTGAGCGGCGGGAGCATCCAGGCGGACGGCTGGGCAATCGACCCCGACACGTCCGCGCCGATCGGCATCCATTTCTACATCAACGGCCAGTTCGCCGGCTCCTCCGATGCGGTGCTCGACGATCAGAGTGTCCTCAGCAGCTATCCAGAGTATGGTGCCGGTCATGGATTCAGCGCCTTATTACCTAAGTTTGCAGGTGATAACCAGGTCTGCGCCTATGGCCTTAACACCTCAGCCGGCACGAACACCCTGCTCGGCTGCGAGACGATCAATGTGGGCCTGGACCAGTTTCCCCCGGCGCCGGCCGCCTCCGGACGCCATTACTACTGGCCATATTTCGACGGCGCCGGAGCCTACAACTGGCTGCTCATGGCCAGCCCCAGCACAGGGACACAGCTGAACTTCGACCTCAACCTCCAGGGAAGGCAGCTCAACCTGGGCCTGTTCGGCAATCCGGCGGTCGCTCCCGGCGAGACATTCTTTGCCGGTTTCAGGGGCATCGCCGGCGGTCCCGTGGTGACGACTTCCACCAGCGGGGAAAGGGCCATAGTCAGCCAGCGCATCCTCTGGGGCGGCCGGTCGCTGGACGAGGTGCCAGGAACAGAGTCCGGCAGACTGTCTGACCATTTCTACTGGACCTGGTACGACCAGCAGACCCCTGGCTTCGCCGACTGGGTGATGGTAGCGAATCCCGGAAGTTCATCCATCTACTATGAGATCACAGTCGCCGGACAGGACCCCGGCGCCGGGTCGAGCGGCACCGTCGGGCCGGGAGCTCTCGCCGCGCCCGCATTCCCGGGAATTCAAGGTGGGCCGGTCGAGCTGCGCGCCTGGACCGACTCCGGCAAGACAACAACGGCGACGGTCATGGCGTCGCAGCGGGTCCTCTCCGGATACACAACCGCCTTCAACGAAGTCCCCGGCATCCCGGCATCGGAGCTTTCCGACCACTATCTCTGGACCTGGTACGACAGCATCGGCGCTGCCGGGCGTAACTGGGTGATGATCGCCAACCCGGCCGGCGGGCCTGCCGAGCTTTATTACAGCATCCGGCTGGGCGGCGCCCAGGAAGTCGCATGCGGCGGTCCCGTAGCTCAGAACGGATTTGCTTTCTGGAAGAATCCCGACCGGCGCGACGGCCCGGTTGAACTGAACACCTTCGCCGACGCGAACTGCACGGTTCTTGCCGATTCGGTAGCATCGCAGAGGATCATCTGGGGTCCGTCCTTCGAGGAGGTCCGCGGACAGCCTTTCGAGACTCTCCTGCCGGAGAACTACTGGACCTGGTACGACCAGCAGACTCCGGGGGCGCTGAACTGGGTCATGGTAACCAATCCGGGTGCTGCACCGCTGTACTATCAGATAAGGATCGGCGGCGGCGATCCGGGAGCGGGTTCGACAGGCACGCTTGATCCTGGCCGGTATGCTTTCCCATCATTTGCAGGGGTAATCGACGGGCCGGTGGAGGTTAGAGCCTGGCTGACAAACCCAGACGGCACGCCGGATCTCAGCCAGCCAGCCCCAGTCCTGGCTTCGCAGAGGGTCCTTTGGAGCGGTTACTTCAACGAGGTGCTGGGGCAGGGCTGATCGTTGCTGGGCGTCTCGGTGGCTATCGGTTCTGCGCCCGCTGAACCGGTGAAACTGCTCTTCAGGCCAAGGTTTATCGCTGATTCTGACGATACTATTATTGGACGCGGGCTGTTCAAGTTTATCGACGGCTGCCCGAAGAACCAGCATCGAAAGAGTAATGAGACACCTCGCACGTCATCTCAGAGCCTTCGGGGGAATTATAAAAGGGGCTATCCCGATCTCACTTGTCCTCATGGCAGGACTTCTTGCCCTGACCGCAGCCCCCGCGCTTGCCGCCCCGCCGACGGTCACGCCCGCGGCGCCGAGTGTCAATGAGGCTCCCGACTACGCGTCCGAGAACTGGGCAGATCCCTGGGATTACAATAACGTCGAGGACCTCAGCCTGACCCCGGTCGTGCAGTCGGTCAACGTCTCCGGCCTCGCCATGAACGGCGGCAGCCTCAGCTTCAACAACTCAAACGGCTACATCGTCCCGGTCTGGTCCTCAGGCGCGTTCGCCCATGGGCGGGACGCTGACATCCATCCAGTAGACGCCGGCAGGTACACGCGCCTGTCGTTCCGGATGTATTCCAGCGTGTCGTCCAACGCCGGCCAGATCTCCTGGTTCAGCTGCGCCGGCGCTGTCCCCTCCTGCTGGGGCGCCATGCCGCTGCAGGTGCAACAGGGATGGAACACCTACGATGTGCTCCTGGCCCCGGGATACGGACCGGCGGCGCCTACACCCTGGTCGGGTGCTATCAAGGTGCTTCGTCTGGCGCCCGGTGCGGCCGGCAACATCCAGCTCGACTGGATGCGCGTCTATCAGCCCGGCGGCAGCGGCGTCAATCTAACGGTTTCCGGTGGCTACGCTGACGAAGTCTGGTGGGACACTGACACCGACCCCAATAACAACGATCCCTCGCAGGTCGGCGGCAAGAGCGCCGGCCGGCTGGCCTGGTACACGCCCAACGGCGGCACGGTCAACTTCCCTTCGGCGCAGTTCCCGCCGGGCACTTATTACTTTTACTCCAAACAGGGTGGTCAGGTCTCTGGCTACAGCAGCCCGGTGACGGTTGACGCGGCGCCTGAACCGGTCGTCATCGATCCGGATATCGCCGGCGGCGACGACTACGCAACCGTGGTTCGCGGCGACGCCTGGGATTTCTGGCAGGCGGGCGACGCCTGGCAGGTCAACAACTCAACCAAATCTGTCGCCGCGGGCATGTTGCGAGGAAGTTACGCGGGTCCCTATCCAAACGACCCCCAGGTGATCCTGCCGCAGGCCGGCCAGATCAACGCCAGTCTCTATCACCGCCTGACTTACCAGGTCTATTATGATGGGCCATTCGGCCTGGATAATGCTCCCGGCGGCGGCATGGTTGCCCGCACCATCTGGACGGTGAATCAGGGCGGAGTACCCGGATACCACGATTCCCAGGACATGATCGTCTTCCCCGGGTGGCAGACGGTAAGCGTCGACCTCAAGACCAACCCGCCTTCGCTGGCGGAAGATGAAGCTTCGACTAATCCGATCGGCTGGGGCGGCCCTCTCAGCGGCTGGGTGGGAAGCTTCCGCTTCGACCCGCACGAGGACCCGGGCGGCCGTGTCTGGTATCTGGAGGATATCCGCCTGGCCCGTGACGACCGCGGCACACCGAACTTCGACATCCAGTTCCAGGATAACGGCTGGGAGTCTGGAACAACCGCCGAACTCTGGGCGGACGCCGACACTTCCGGCTATAACGGCTACCAGATCGCCAGCGGCATCCCGGTTAATCAGGGTGTGAACATCTACAACTGGAACGGCGGCGGCGTGCCGGCGTGGGGGATCTGGCATATCCATGTGAAGCTGACCGATCCGGACGGAACGATCAGTCGCGCTTATTCGACCGGGCCTGTGGAGATAAGCCCACCGCCGGATGCGACGCCGCCGGTGGTCAGCGTCACGGCGCCATCAGGCGGGATCTCCGTAGGTGACCCCGTGATAACGGCGACAGTCAGCGACGCGGCGCCTTCCAGCGGCATCAACGGTGCTTCGGCGACGCTCAGCCTTAATGGCGGTACCACGACTCCCTGCACGGTCGTCGGCGCGAATATCAGCTGCCCGACCAGCGGTCTTGAGAACGGCCATTACAGCTCGACCGTCTCGATCTCAGATAACTCCGGTAACTGGGGAACCGCCAGCGGCTCATTCGACGTCGCCGGCCAGAGCTATGACCTTTACAGCAGTTACTTCACCTGGTACGACAATGTGGGCGGCTCAAACTGGGTACTGATGTCTAACCCGACCGGCTCGGTTGACGACATCACTTTCGATCTCGCCATCGCCGGCGCGGTCAAGCCCATCGCCCCTCTTTCGGGCCAGGCGGTCGGTCAGGCCCATCCGGGGCAGTCAGTCTTTGCCAGCTATCCGGGCTTGAGGGACGGCCCGGTAGAGGTGGGCTACAAGGCGATTGGCGGCACCGGCGACAAGGCTCTGGCCAGCCAGCGCATCCTCTGGGCGGGCAAATCCCTGGAGGAAGTGCCGGCGACCGAGAGCACCAAGCTTTCAGATCACTTTTACTGGACCTGGTACGACCAGCAGACTCCGGGCTATGCCAACTGGGTGATGGTGGCCAATCCCGGGGCGGTCGAGGTCTATTACCAGATCACTATCGCCGGTGAGGATCCCGGCACCGGTAGTACAGGAACTATCGCCGCGGGAGGATACGCCATGGCTGCCTTCCAGGGAAAGATCGGCGGCCCGGTAGAGGTCAGGGCCTGGAGCGGTGATCCTGACCCGGCTCAGGGCTCGCCCGCCAATGTCATGGCGTCCCAGCGGGTGCTCGCCAACTACGGAGGCGCCTTCAACGAAGTCCCGGGCATACCGGTGAACGAACTTTCCAGCGACTACCTCTGGACCTGGTACGACAGCGTCGGTACGGCCGGCCGCAACTGGATCATGATCAACAACCCCGGGAGCGGACCGCCCGAGCTTTATTACAAGATCAAGGTCGGCGGCACGGAGGAAGTGCAGTGCGACGGACCTGTGCTGCAGAATGGCTACGCATTCTGGAACAAGACCAACCTGCTGAACGGCCCGGTCGAGCTGAAGACATATTCCGATTCTGGCTGTACCATAGCCGCGAACTCGGTGGCATCCCAGCGCGTCGTCTGGGGACCCTCCTTCGAAGAGGTGCCGGGCACGCCGCTGACATCGCTGGCTGCCGAATACCACTGGACCTGGTACGACCAGAAGAGCGCCGGCGCCCAGAACTGGGTCATGGTGGCGCCGAAGCCTGGAGAGGCCGACATCATCACAGTCGTCGCCAGCTTCACGGATGAGAACGGAGTGCCGCGGACAAGCGGCCCCCACGACATCAACCCCGCGGACCCCAATCCTGATAATCGCCGCTGGTACTGGACCTCACCGAACACCCGTGGCGGACCGGTTCAGGTTATCGCCTACAAGAAGGACGCTCCCGGCACGCCCAAGCAGGTAATCGTCTCCCAGCGTGTACTCTGGGGCGGGTACTTCAACGAGGTGCTGGGGACGGTGCTGAACTAGGTTCAGGCTGCGAAGCACCCGGCCGGCCGCAACACCGGGCTGAGCTCCAAGCAGCGCCGGGTTCTCGGAAACTCCCCCAAATAAGCCTGTTTCTGATATTGTAGAATGCCGTAGTGACAAGCACTGCGCATTCAGGAACAGAGCCCAATGCCCCACGTTTACCAACGCCAGATAGACATCGACAGCGGCGACTCGCTCGCCCTCATAGCCCGCAAGATCACCCGTGGCAGCCGCGTGCTGGAACTCGGGGCGGCAACAGGTTATTTCAGCCGTTTCCTCAAGGAGGAGCTGGGCTGCACGGTAGACGGTATCGAGCTCGATGCGGTCATGGCCGCCGAAGCCGCGCCGTTCTGCGGCAAGCTGGTGGTCGGCGACCTTGGCAAGGAGCGGCTGCTGGACCATTTTAAGCAGGGTGCATATGACTTCATCATCTGCGCTGATGTGCTTGAGCATCTTTACAGCCCCGAGGCGGTGCTGGAACAGCTGCCGGCGCTGCTGGCATCGGGAGGCAATGACGGCCAGCACGGCAAGGTCATCGTGTCGATCCCCAATATTGGTTACGCCGGCGTCATACTCGATCTGATCGAGGGCGGCTTCCAGTATCGTGACGAGGGCATCCTCGACCGCACGCATATCCGCTTCTTCACGAGAGGCAGTTTCGAAGGCATCCTCAGCACGGTCGGCTACGAGGTGGAATCGGTCGAGCCAGTGCGCCGGGCCCTCGAGGAGAGCGAGTTCTTCGGCAGGCTCGACCAGATGCCGGTGCCGCTGAAGAATTATCTTTTTGCCAGGCCTGACGCGGATGCCTATCAGTTCGTGTTCGTCATCCGGCCTGTGGGGACTTGAACGAGTTAGCCGGGTGAATGCACAACGTAAATATCAATCGTATAAACCTCCCTGCTAGCGGCATTCCCAAGAAATTTCGTTTACAAATTATCAACATTGACCAGGGATGTTATTTGTTATAGTTTTTAGCATATATTTGAGCGATCGCGAGAGGCGGCGAAATGAGAAAACTCAGGCTCATCTTTTCATCGTTTGCAATGGCAATGATTTGCTCTCTTATGATTATCCCGCTCGTTCAAGCGCAGACTTCGTACCCCGATGGCCCACAAATAGGTGCTTTTCTTCCTAATCCCAATCAATACAATCCTAATCCATGGAACGATACTCAATTTGAGCAGTTATCAGGCCACAATCTTGACATTTTTTTATGGTACCAAGACTGGACGGGTAACTATAGTGCTCCCAATCCACCAGTCATTCAAATAGCATCCGAAGTTGCTTCTGCAGCGAGCGCTGGACACACAATCCAACTGGCATGGGAGCCGCATGAACAGGGAGCGCCATATGTTCCCTCGCCACAATGCAGCCCTACTGCGCAGCAAGGCCAACTTTCTTTACAATGCATGGCACAAGGTGGTTATGACGCGAGCCTCATAATTCCGTGGGCGGATGCTTTAAAGAATTTTAAGGATGCTCAGGGTAATCCATATACTGTCCTCTTTCGTCCGATGTGTGAAATGAATGGCGATTGGGTGGATTGGGGAACAACGAATCCAACTAACTCGTATTACATTCAGGCATGGCAGCACATTCATGACGTTTTTTATGAACGAGGCGCTTCAAATGTTATTTGGGTCTGGTCGCCGAACCGAGACGGTAGTACAACAAGCGCGCAGAACACATTTAATAATTACTATCCAGGTAATAATTGCTTAGGTAGTGATGGACAAAGAAATCATCCTTGCGTTGATATTATCGGTATTGACGGATACAACTTCGGAACGGAATGTACCAATCCAACTTGTGGATGGGTGTCAAATTGGCAAAACTTGGGTCAAGTTTTTGGCCCAAGTTATGACGTTTTTGCACATAATCAGCAAACCATGAATATGCCAATAATGATTGCAGAGATGTCATCAACCGAGAATGGCGGTGATAAGGCGTCGTGGATTACATCAGCATATACTTCGTGGCTTCCGTATAGATTCCCGCGAGTTGTCAATGTCACATGGTTTAATGAAAGAAAACCTGAAGGACTGAATGGAGGATCTCCGATTATCGATTGGAGTATTGCAAGTTCGACAGAAAGCCAGCAGGCTTTTCAATCTGCTATGCAAAGCCTGAACGATCACACCTATTTTATGAATTGGTACGATAATATCGGTGGGGATAATTGGGTGATGATAGCAAATCCCGGTGTCAATAACGTCTCTGCGGATCTGTCTATTCCTGGAGTTTTCCCCGGGGATACATCGATAACTATTCCTTTGTCCATTAATCCGCAAAGTACAGGACTATTTGCTAGAAGCAATTCAAGGGGTGGTCCAGTAAAGATTACGACTCACAATAATACAAATGTCATAGTAAGCCAACGAATGAATTATCCGAAAGGATACAGCGGAAATTCATTTGAAGAAATTCTAGCTCGAGACTACAACAATCTATCTAGCCTTTATTATTGGCCGTGGTACGATACGAAGGATTCCCGCTTTAGCAGTGGAGTCTACATTCAGATAGCAAACATAAATCCATTCGAAATTTATTACGAGATAAAGATTGGTGAAGAGTCAAATCCTTGTCTGAAGAATGGGGGGTGCGGCACGATCTCGCCATCCGGAACAGGATTAAACAGTATGGTATTTCCAACCTTCGCGAACATCCAGAGTGGCCCGGTTGAGGTTCAAACTTGGGTCTCCGAAATTGATGAATCAGGCAATCAGAAGAAACTTTCACCTGCATTCAGCGTGCCTTCACAACGCCTGCTCTTTAACGGAAATGCTCTAAACGACACGCCGGGAACATCAGCTTCGGAGTTGTCTGACCATTATATTTGGACCTGGTATGATCTATATGATCCAAGGGTAAACGGTGATTGGATTGTAGTCACCAATCCATCTACGAGTGAAACAGTAACTGCAGTAGTCTCATTCTTCGATCAAATTAGTGGCACCCCAGTAAATGTGTCGCATAACATTGCCCCAGGGGATACTTGGCCGTTCTACTTTCCTGGTAAAAGAGGTGGGCCGGTGGAGATCAAAGCATCTTTGGCGGGATTTGCATGGCCTAGCAATAAGAGAAGTGTAATAGCCTCGCAGCGAGTAATTTGGGGTCCTTCATTTGACGAAGTTCCAGGCATGCCATTCGATGCACTTAGTAGTGAATACTTCTGGACTTGGTATGATCAGTCGTCGCGGCCGAATGTTCAGGATTGGCTTCTTATAGGAAATCCTAATGCGGCACAAGTAACCTATACAGTAAAACTCAATGGTGTTACACAGCCCTGTTGGCCTTGCACGCTTTCGGGCGGTGAGACGGCTGTCCTAGCTTTTTCACCACCACAAAATGGGCCGTTGGAGATTGTCTCTTCTGGCGGAAGCGTAGTAACTTCCAGGCGGATTCTTTGGAATGGATACTTTGACGAGGTCTGGGGGACTAAAACCTAATTAAAAGGCGCTGGATTGTAGACGCTTTATAGAACTACAAACGATTATTTAGGATCATGAAGAAGTGAAATTACTTATACGCCAGCACCGTAAAGACATTACCGGTGCCCAGGTTCTTGTTGAACATCTTGCGGATACTAAGGTAGTTGCGTAAGTATCTGGCATCCCGTGGGTAGATCTCCCAGGATTGTGTCTGCTTCTCGGGCTGGAATCCAGCATTGCATAAAAGGCCGACAAACCAATCCCTGTCGAGTGGCTCCTCATCCGTGTCGAGGTGCTCATTGCCCAAGGCATGGACTTCAGGAGAATAGGGCTTCAGGTTGCTTTGTGCCTTCGCATTCCATTCAGCAATCTCTGACGGTGTTTCATCGACAATCTTGATTGGTTCTGAAATGAGCACAAAACCGCCGCTACGCAAGACCCGGTGCAGTTCGCTCAGCAACCAGCTGAGTTCCGCGCTTTTTAGATGATGTAAAAATCCTGTGCAAAAAATTGCGTCGTAATGGCTATCATCAACATCAGACAAAAAATCCACAAAGTCACTTCTTATGAAATTAATATCCGCAGACGAATTTGACAGATTGCTTTGGGCCTGGGCCAGCATCGCTTCCGAGCCGTCCACAGCGTCGACTGAATTAAAATACCGGTCAAACCGCAATGTCATGTGACCGGTACCACATCCGAGATCGAGAGCGCGGTGCATTTTACCCTGCTTTAAGTATTTTCTGTAACTATTGAAGATCAGGTCATTTGTGAACTGCCGCGGCTTTACGATCACCTCATCGTATTCTGAGGCTACGGCATTGTGATAAAGCCGGTCTTTTTGTTTATGGGCATCTTCGGATTGAGACAAATTGTTGTTCAACGATCGTCAACCATCCTGGTAGGAGAAAATAATAGTGAAATCGTGCGTAGAGTATAACCCGATGCACGGCAGGAAGGAAAAAGACAGACAACTTTCTGATAATGTAATTATCAGTGCATGGAATACGGAATCGGCATGAAATGGCAGATATGTCGGTGATTAAATAGTTATACAGAAACAGATGGGAAAATGAAAAGTAAATCCGTACGGGCCTGCGGCCTCCTTTTTTGTTATAACGAGGAACATATCCTCAGGGAAACCCTCAAGTACTACCTGAGTCAAGGTATCGACTTAGTGGCGGTCGATAACTGCTCCACGGATGCCAGCCCCAGGATCGTACAGGAGTTCATAGGGGATCCGGGCCGCTACACAGGCCGGTTAATCGATACCATCCGGGTGGAGACTGACGGCTATGAATGGGGCAAGATCCTCAAGGCTGCCAGTGACTACATGCACCGGAATCTGACCGGATATGACTGGATCCTGCAAATCGATGCCGACGGATTCTACCAGTCTCCAGTCAGAGGGATGTCTCTACTTCACTTCATTAGCACCGCACAGCGATTCGGTTATAACATCATCGATGGCAAATGGTTCGATTTCCATCCTACGGAGGCGGATGAACCATCGATAGAATCTCCGATGGAGCGTATCCATTATTGTCGGGTGGAACCCTACGGCCCGATGCCACAGCACAAGATATTTCGGTACCATCCATCCATCGATTTTTATACCAGCCTGGGCCATGAGTGCCACAGGGACAAGCCGCGGGTGGCGCCGTTGAAATACATTTACCGCCACTATCCCTGGGTCTCATTCGAGCATGGTGTACAAAAGATTTTCAAGGACCGCAAACCGCGCTATGTGGAGCGCAAGGAAAATCCCCTATATCACATGCATTATCTGGAGCTACTCCCCCAAGAGGACGATCTGGTTAAATGCTCGTCCGACCTGTACCGGTTCAATGAGAATGAGGTGACGGTCTCAAAGGACGCATTCTACCGGATGTTGTTTCGCGACAGGTTAAGGCCTGTGGTGCGTATGGTACGTAAGGCCGCGCGTAAGGGGGTGTCGGTAGTCCGCCGGGCTCCAGATCAGAAATATCCGGAATCGGCTGGGCCAGAGGCATGTAGTCCGGCTGAGACAACTAATACTGATGAATCTTCGGCAGCTTATAGTACCGAAGCCCCGGCAGCAGCACGTACCGTGACTGAGGAGGAGATCATGGCCCGCGGGGCTAGCACTATGGGATTTCCACACACCTTTCATTTCCTGATGACAACCGCCTGCAACGCTCGATGCCTCTTCTGTAATCAGGACTTCTCCCAGCCGCTTAACGAGATAACGCTGGAGAAATTCAAGCAGATGATTTCCCATATGCCAGTGGAGTCGGCAAAGATTTTTTATTTGAGTGGCGGTGGCGACCCACTTTTATGCCGAGACTTCTTTCCCATCCTCAAGTACATAAACGAAGAGTTTCCCTGGATCAATGTGCGTGTGCGAACCAATGGCCTGCTGCTAAATAAATATGCGGAGCAGTTGGCTGAGCAGAACCTGCGCCTTGAGCTGTCGGTGCATGGAGCAACCGATGAGACCAACAGCCGCATACTGGGTACGAAAAAGGCTGCCGGCGTATTCGAAGGCCTGGAATCGCTCAATGCTATTCTTGCAGAGAAAGGCCGTCATATGGAGATAGCCTTTGTGCCCGCCTTGCTTAAATTCAATATTCGCGAGTTGCCGGACATCATCAGGAAAGCGGCGGAGCTCAAGGCAAGCACGGTGGAGTCGTTTTTTTGCCGCTGCTATCTAGGTGAGGAGTATCAGGGGGAGGGGCGTATCACCGAGGCAGAATCCCTTTTCTTCAGCCAGGAAGAGTATGACGAGGTAATTGAAGAAGCGGTGAATGTGGCCGCGTCACTGGGCATCTGTTTCACGCACGAACCCCGTTTCTCTGAAGAGTTTCACTCCAAAGCCTGCTACGAACCCTGGAGGATGCTGTTGGTTGATTGGGACGGTGAGGTCTCTCCCTGTTGCGGCGGTGAGATGTGGTTTAAGAAGAAGGTGGCTTCCGGGGAGTACCATTTTGGCAATCTGCTGAGTGAAGACCTTTATCAGTTCTGGAACAACGAGACTTATGTGGCTATCAGGAGGACACTCAGCCCTCATTATCCCGATAATCTGGTGCCTGAATGCAGTAATTGCCACAGCCTTCTCTGCTTCGAGGGACCGCAAGCGCGGGATGGGCACATCATCGACCGGGAGCCAAGCACAGCGTAGCCTTAAGGGCTACCCTAACAGATCCTGTACGCAGGGGGGCTGGCCGGCGAAAAGTTCCCTGGTCTTTTCATCTACCTGCGGCGCCTGCCCGTCCGCGTTCTCACGGCTCAACTGATACAGTGCCGCCAGCAGCTTCCCAAGTTCGGGGTCCTGCCCCTTTTTGAGCAAACGCAGATATGTGCCAATCAATGAATCGATGCAGCGGTCCGGTTCATAGGCCACGGTGTCAAAGTAGGCGTCCTCGCCTTCGGCCATTGAGAATATCTTCGCGTCGGAGACGACCCGTTTCGATCTCAGTTCGCGCCTTTCTTCCAGCAATCCACGCAGGCCGCCCAGGTAAGCGCTGATCGTCTTCAGGTTGGGCCCGATGAATTTGCGGCGGATGAACGTCCGCGCCAGCAACCTCAGACAACGCGAAGAGACGATATGCGCTACCCGGAGCCGGCTCTCGAAATTGCGGGTCACCATCTTCAGGGTGTTCAGCTCGATCAATCCGTATTTCAGGTTGAGGGATTCGTTGCGGGTGACGCCCGAGTGCATATGCAGCACGATGGAGTCGGGGGCGGTCAGGAACCGGTATCCCTGGCTGACGGCGCGCATGCACCAGTCGGAGTCCTCGAAGTAGAGGAAATAGCCCTCATGCAGGGGGCCTACCCGGTCGGAGTCGAACAGCTCGCGGCGGAGCAATCCGGCTCCGAAGCAGACGCCCGCGACCTCTTCCTCTTCATCATACTGACCCAGGTCGCACTGACCGATGCCGCGGTTAAAAGCAGCGCCCGTGGGAGGCAGCACGATGCCGATGGCGTCGATTATGCCCTCGTGGGAGCTGGACATCATCTTGGGGGCGATACCGGCCACGTCTTTGCCGGCACTCTCGAGAGCCGCGACCATCCGCGCCAGCGACCCTTCCATCAGCACCGCATCGGTGTTCAGCATCAAAACCAGCGGCTCGTCTACTTCGTCGAGGCCGCGATTGACGGCGGCGGCGAAGCCGGGATTCCCTGGCATCTCGATGATCCTGACTTCGGGGAATTCCTCTCGCACCTGCCCGACGACGCCGTCGCCTGAGGCGTTATCCACCAGGGTCACGCTGCAGGTCACGCCACTATCGGCCTGGCTCAGGACCGAGCGCAGGCAGCGCTCCAGCATCTCCCAGGGAGAGCGGTAATTGACTATCACACAACCGACCAATGAAGCCTCCGGCTCGATTTACACACCCGACGCGATTATATACAATCGGGCAGCCGCGGGCCGCGACCATGGGCTGCGGATTCCGCGCACCTACTGAGACGAGGCGAATGGACGGGAACTCACGGCAGGCAGGGAGATTACGGAGCTGGCTGGGCGCGAACAAGGTCCTGCTGGCTCTTTTGCTGCTTGCTGCCGTCAAATCGCTGCTCTGGACAGTGGCCATCCCGCCCTGGCGGGCGCCAGACGAGCCCCAGCACTTCGGCTACGTCGAGCACCTGAGCCGCGAGCATACCATCCCGCTCAACGGCGCCGCCTACCTCTATCCCGACATCTTCGAGTCGCTGGCGCGCACCAATTTCGCCGGTATCACCGGATCCGAGACCACCATAGTCGATCCCAGTGTGCAGCAGCTCAACCCCGCCGCCCAGCATCCGCCGCTCTTCTACACCCTGGCGCTGCCCGCCTATGCCGCCGGCAGCGGCAGCTCCATCGAGACCCAGCTATATCTCGTCAGGATGGTCAACGTCCTGATCTTCATGGCGCTTATATTCGTGGCTTACCGCTTCGCGCGCCTGGTGTTCCCGGGGGCCGCTTATCTGCAGATCGGTGTGCCGCTGCTGAT
This sequence comes from Actinomycetota bacterium, assembly GCA_016235065.1. Taxonomy (GTDB): domain Bacteria; phylum Actinomycetota; class Thermoleophilia; order BMS3ABIN01; family BMS3ABIN01; genus JACRMB01. Next base: position 565,413 of record JACRMB010000003.1, read on the forward strand.
GATCTTCCACCCCCAGCTGGGGTTCATCTCCGCCGGGGCGATGAACGACGCCCTGCTGACCCTCCTGTTCACCCTGTTCCTCTATCAGCTGGCTGTCATCGCCATGGGCGACTTCAGCCTGAAGCGGGGGGCGATCCTCGGCGTGGTCATCGGCCTGGGGATGTTGACCAAGAGTTCTTTCATGATAGCTTTTCCCATCAGCCTGGCGGTGCTTGCCGTGCTGCTGGTCATCCGGAAGGAACAGCGGCGCCGGCTGGCCATGGCCGCCGGCGCGGCGCTGGGCATATCGTTCCTTATCTTCTTCTGGTATTTCGTCCGCAACTACATCGAGCTCGGCACTTTCCAGCCCGTTTACAAGGGCGAGCGCTACAGCGCCACCGGCTGGAAGGACCTGGTCTTCGGGACCTCGTTCCGGATGGACCTCACCGCCAGTTTCCTGGGCAACTTCTCCTGGATGAGCATGCCGCTGCCCGGGGAGATACCACGCTGGTTCACCCGGATCGCGGAACTCTCGATCCTCGGATTGGTCGCGGCGATGGCGATCGGCTACTGGCGGCGCGGCTGGCAGGTCATCAAGCCGTGGCTGGTCCTGCTGTTCGGCAGCGTGATCGTGCTCTTCGTGCTCTCCGCGGTCTATTACGAACTTACTGCAACCGGTACCCAGGGACGTTACCTGTTCCCGGCCGCCTTCGCTATCTGGTCGCTGCTTCTCGTGGGGCTGGTCGGCTGGATGCCTCCCTCCTGGCGTCCGCGCGCCACGGCAATCGTTGTCACGGTGGCCGCGACTTTCTCTGTCTGGGCCCTGTTCAATGAGTTTGTCGGGCGGGTGACCTGATGGGCGCCGAGGAAAAGCGGGACGTGGGCCGATGGCTTGCCGCGCTTCTTTTCATGGCAATCGCCGCCATCTGGCTGGCGACCTCGGACTTCGCCCTGATCGACCGGCTGCAGTTCGTCAGTTCCGTGCCGGAGCGAGCGGTCAGCGACGGCCACGAGCTGGTCCAGACTTTCACGGCGACCGGGGAGAATATATCCAGGATCGATCTTGTGCTGGTGAAATCCCAGCAGGGGCCGGCGGGAGAGCTGAACCTGCGTGTGGTGGAGGTCAATGAGGAGCCAGCAAGAGAGTTGAACCCGGAGGCTGCATCAGCAGCAGGAGCCGCCGCGGAGGCACCTACCAGTGCGACGACCGCCCCTGTGAAAGCGCCAACTCTCGGCACCACTATCGCCGAGACTACCTTCGACACCGGCAGCTTCGATTACACCGCCATCCGCACCCTGGAGTTCGAGCCGGTGCCGCTAACGCCCGGCAGGACTTACGCTTTTGTCCTCACCAGCGACGACCCGGAAGACAGCGCCATCCATCCGGGGTCTAATCCCAATGATGAGTACGCGCGCGGGCGGCTATACATCGATGGTGAACCTCAGAAGGGGGATCTGTATTTCGCCATTTTCCACAGCGATGGCGCCGACGGTATGCTGGAGAAGCTGGAACCCTGGCGTCCGTTCCCGCTCAGCAGCCCCATTCTGCTAGTCGCGTTGATTTTAACGGGAGCAGGAGCTTTCGGCTGGCTGCTGTGGTCGGTCGCCGGAAACCTGGGGGACCCGGAAGAATCGACAGAAGAGGGAGTCGCGGATATAAAAGTCTGAAGGGAGGAGTTGCCGCACCTGGGCGGCCAGCTGACGCTACTCCACCCGTGGCGTCCGCCGCCGGGAAGCAACCACCAGCAGGGCCAGCAGCACCTTGACCATATAGTAGACCGAGCGGAACTTGTTGATCGAAGACCGGCCGCCGCCGCGCTGGCGCATGGCCACGGGTATCTCCCTGATCCGGAAGCGAGCCATGTGGGCGACCAGCAGAGCCTCCACCTCGGGATAGTCACGGGGATAATCCCTGGCGAACTGGGCGATCAGCGCCTTGTCAGCCGCCCGGAACCCCGAAGTGGCATCAGTGAGCCGCTGGCCCACCATCATCGAAAGTATCCTCGAGAACATCGCAGTGCCCGCCCGGCGCCCGCGCGAGCCGCTGTAGTTGGTATCCGTGAGATAACGCGAACCCACCACGAAGTCGCTCTCATCCTGGAGGATCGGCTCGATCAGCTTCGGCAGGTAAGCAGCATCATGCTGGCCGTCGCCGTCGGTCTGCACCGCTATGTCGTACCCTTCCCGGAAAGCGAACTGGAAGCCGGTCTGCATCGTGGAGCCGATGCCCAGGTTGAACGGCAGGCTGAGAAGCTCGACGCCTTCCTCGAGGGCGATCTTCGCGGTGTCGTCGGTGGAGCCGTCGTCGACGACGACGATGCCACAATCCAGCGCCGAGCGGATGTCGGCGATGACGCTCGCCAGGCTGTCAGCCTCGTTGTGCGCCGGGATGATGACCAGGACCCGGGGTTCAGTCATCGGTGTCGCCCTCGTTCCTGCTGCCCGCGCCGCTTGTCTCCTGAACATCTGTGCTGCCCGTCCCCTGTATGCCCGCGCCGCCCGTCCCCGGGACCTCCACGCCGCCAGTCCTGTCCGCACGTTCCTTGCGGATATCCCGGTCGAGGATGGCCAGCCTTTGGGAGAGCATCTTGGTCTGGTCGGTGAGCCGCGAGACCAGCATCGAATAATGGAGCGACATGGCGAACATAAACAGCAGCGCCAGCATGAAGAGCGCGTTCGACGGTACGGCGATTCCGAGCAGGCTGGAGATGCGGTAGAGCAGGCCTTCCCAGAGCGCCAGCACCATCATCACCACCACTGTCAGGAACCACAGCAGGGAATATTGTTCCTTGAGCTTCTTCTTCCTGATCAGCTGGAATATGACCAGGGCCAGCAGCAGGGAGATTATGAGGGAAAAGATCTGAACTTTACTCAAGGCGGTTCACCTCTGTCGGGAGGGACTGATGGCGGGATAGGGCACTCGCTGGATATTTTATAGAAAAATACGGTTTTGGGAAACGGGCGGCGGGTTTCCCGCTACATCCGCGCTGCTTTCTCGTACCTTGCCCGTCAGCTTCAGTGCTTCCGCCGCAGGCGCGAGGTCATAGGCGCGGCGCGGCGCCACACGCTCCGTGCCGCCCTAAACGGCACCAGCAGCGCACGGTAAGCGCGGTACGATGGAGTCTGTAGAATGTGGCGGAGCTCGGCAACATCACGCTCCCTCTCGAAGAGCAGGGATGCCCGCTCGGCGCTGATCCGGTCCTTCTCTGCGATCCAGCCGAGCAGCTGGCCCGGCTTGAGAACCTCCGGCTGGCCGGCGCCGATCGCGGCCAGGACCTTCAGCAGCTCGTCGCGTGTCAGCCGGTCCAGGGTGAAATTGTATTTGTAGTGGGATGCCTCGATGTCGCAGTAATAGCGCTCCGCCGGCAGGAACGGTAAGGCATCGGCGGTCGTGTGCTCAGGCTCGGGCGGCGCTGATTCCGTGATCGGACGCAGGTATTCATTCAGGTAGGCTTCGGGATTCATGCCTCGCTCCTGTCTGGCTGGCGCTGCGCGGCCTGCCCGGCCTGTGACATAAAAAGGTCATTCCAGTCGGCGGCCTCCGTATCCCATTCCATTAAAAGCGCACCTGGATATCCATCAAGCCTTTCGCTGAATGCGCCTAGCCGCGGCGCGGCCACTGCCAGCCCCGACCGCATCGCCGCGCTCAGCGTATAGGAATATGTCTCCGGCCACAGGGCCGGGAAGAAGATTATGTCGGCCCGCTCGCGCTCGATCAGGTCGTCCAGCTGGCTGTCATCGTAAGGCCCCATGATGAATAGCGGTATCTCCGGTTCCTGGCGGAGTTTCTCGCGAGCCCAGCCCAGTACCCGGAAGTTGAGCGGCAGTTCCCTGGCTGCAGCGTCTGCCGCGCAGGCCTCGAGCAGCCGGGCGCCCTTGGCCACGGAAAGTTCTCCCAGCACCAGGACCTTGATCGAGCGGCGCTGCCCTGCTCCAACACCTGCCTGGCGAATCTCGCCGCCAGCTTTAGCCAGGCGATCTACACCGGTCTTTCCCGAAACTATCTCAATCACTTCCTCTGCCTCAGGATGAGGCAGATAAACGAAATTCGCTTCGGGAAAATAACGGCGCAACCGCTCAGAGACGTCGTTCGAGGGCACGATGACCCGGTCGGCGCCGCTGATCAGCCCCGCCCAGCGACCGCGCCAATCGTCGATGTCCAGCCCCGCCAGGGCTTCATGCTCAGAGAGGCAGACCGCGCAGCCGGCAGCGTCCGGTTCGCCGCAATACCTGCCATCAGTGCTGATGAGGTTATAGAGCGGACAGATGCTGTAATAGTCATGGATGGAAAAATCGTAAGCCACGCCCAGATCCGCCGGCAGGCGCAGGACCTGCTCGCCATATTCCACCAGGTGATGGAAGTGCAGCCGCTCGACACCGATATCCTTGAGGAAGCCGACCATCTCCCCGTAATCGCGGGGCCAGTTGAAGAAAGCGTTGAACTCCTCACCCGTGCGGGCCCATTCGATGCCGACGCAGTCCATGTCCCGGGGCCGCATGATCAGCACTTCCAGTTCCGGTTCCAGCAGCCCGGCCAGTTCGCGCACGAATTTTTCCGTACCGCCGCCGAGCCGGTGGGTGACGAGCATGAGCCGGCGCCGCTTCGAAGCGGCAAGCCTGGCGATATCCACACGGCGCCGCAGCTCGCGCGCGGGGTCCTCCCGGAAGTGGGAATGGATCAGCGGTTCATACTGGGGATGCCGCCGACGCAGTGTTTCCTGGGCGGCATCGCTGGCGGACGCGGCTTCATCCCCAAAGGATGCGCCGCCGGCATGATAGACGAAGACATCGCCGCATAGGCGGTGCTCGAAGCCGGCTATGGCGGCGCGTATGCTGAAATCGTTCTCCTCGCCGTAGCCGCGTCCGAAATGCATCGAGTCGAGATAGCCGGTCGTATCCAGGCAGCGGCGGGTGATGTAGGTGCAAAAGCCGATGGCCGTCGGCAGCAGGATGCTGCGGCCGCGGTTCACTTCCGCAAAGAGGTCGTCCAGTTCCGCTAGGACCGATTCCGCCGGCAGTGGATTATCCTCCAGGAAGCGCGGATAGCTGCAGATGGTGGCGTTGTTGGAAAAGGGCGTTACCGTCCCGGCCTTCGGATGCGCCTTGGCGCAGCGCCGCAGGCGGTCGAGCCAGTCGCCGTTGACTTCGGTATCGCTGTTGAGGAGCACCACGTCACGGTCGGGATGCATCATCATCCCCAGGTTGGCGGAGCCGACGAAACCGATGTTGGCTTCATTGGTCAGCAGCGTGACCTTGCCGCCGCCGGACAGCTCCTCGACGTATGCTGCAAGCGCCGCGTCCGGACTGGCATCGTTGACCACGATTATCTCAAAAGGTGTCTCCTGCCCGTGTTCCAGCAGGCTCTCCAGGCAGGCGCGAGACTCTTCCAGGCCGCCATAGACGGGGACTACGATGTCGATGGTTTCACTCAACGCCGACCGCCTCGCCCTTCGGCTCCGGTAGCGACGGATCCATCAGATAGAAGATGCCACCGATCATACTGACCGCCGTGATCATCAGGGTGTTCAGCACCGACATCGAGAGCGCCTCCGCCGCCGGCACTCCCGCCTGGGTGAACAATAAAACCCACGCGCCCTCCCGGACCCCCAGCCCGTTCAGTGACAGCGGTATCATCCCCACAGCCAGCACGATCGGGATGAAGAGGAAGTAAAAGGCGATCGGCAGGTGGATATCCAGCGACAGGGCCAGCAGGTTCACCGAGACCACGTAGAGCGCCTGATAGATGATGGAGAGCACCATGACCGCGGCCATCGTCTTCTTCTGGTCGCGGAACTGGTTCACCGACATGTAGAAATCCCTCAGGTGCCGCCTCATGCCGAAGGGGTCGGCGCGCAACACAGGGAAGCGCGCGAGCCGCCGGGCGGTCCGCTCGCTGGCGAATAGCCCGATCAGCAGGAGGAAGACCACGAACATGCCGAGGATGGTAAGCGCCAGGCCCGTACCCAGCCGGCGCAGTTCCAGCAGCGCCGCGACCAGGGCGATCATCAGCAGGGCGAAGGTGGAGCTGGCCCGGTCGAGGACGACTGAGCTGGTGGCGTCCACCGTGTTGCCGGTGGCGCGCGACAACTTGTAGATCCTGACCAGGTCGCCGCCGAAGTTGGTCGGCAGGAAGTTGTTGAAGAAAAGTCCCATGTAAAAGATGGAAGTCAGATAAGGCCAGGAGACCGAGGCGCCCTGCGCCTGAATAACCATTTTCCACTTAAAAACGCTAGTCATATTAGTCACCAGGAAAACAAGCACCGCCAGGGCCAGCAGCCCGGGAGCGACGTTTCCGAGCGTCTCCGCCAGTTCGCCGATATCGACGGATGCCAGCAGGACGGCGATCAGGATGATACTGACGGCAGCGCGGAAAAGCTTCGAGCGCAGAAGCGCCAGCAGGCCGCAGCGGGAAAGCCTCAACGGAATCCTCTCTTCATGGTGGAAGCGCCAGCGGAGTCGGTCGTTTTGTTGTTCGTAACAGGCGCCAAAATATGAGAGTATTCTATAAGAAAAAATGGGGTCTTGTAACGATCCCTGGGGGCTCCAGCCGCAAATAACGCGATAATCTGACAGGAGGACGAATTGGCGACAGATCGGCAAAAAGTCTCAGTCATCACCGGCGCCGCCGGGTTTATAGGTGCACATCTGACCGACTACCTGCTCGCACAGGGGCATAAAGTAATCGGCCTGGACAACCTCAACACCGGCACCCTGCGCAACCTGGAGCATATCGATTCCGACGATTTCGTCTATATGAACATGGATATCACCGACTACATCGATATCCCGGGAAGAGTCGACTACATCTATCACCTGGCTTGTCCTGCCAGCCCCATCGATTACCTGCAGATCCCGTTGCATACACTGAAAGTGGGCGCGGTGGGAACCCGTAACGCCCTCGGCCTTGCCAAGGCAAAGCGAGCCCGGTTCCTGATCACCTCGACCTCCGAGGTCTATGGCGACCCGGAAGTGCACCCCCAGACTGAGGATTACTGGGGCAACGTCAATCCCATCGGCCCGCGCAGCGTCTATGACGAAGCCAAGCGTTACGCCGAGACCACAACAATGGCCTATCACCGCCAGCAGGGGCTCGACACCCGTATCGTCAGGCTGTTCAACACCTATGGCCCCAAGATGCGGCCGTATGATGGCCGCGCCGTGCCGACTTTCATCCGCCAGGCGCTGGAAGACAAACACCTCACTGTCTTCGGCGACGGCAGCCAGACCCGCAGCTTCTGCTATGTCTCCGATCTGGTGGAAGGCATCGTCGGCATCATGAACTGCGACTATCACGGCCCGGTCAATCTGGGAAATCCCGGGGAGTACACCATCAAACAGCTGGCGGACATGATCATCGAGATGACCGGCAGCAACAGCAAGGTCGTCTACCAGGTACTGCCCACGGACGATCCCAAGCGCCGCCGCCCGGATATCTCCCTGGCCAAGAAGCTAACCGGCTGGGAGCCGACCATCCTGGTCGACGACGGCTTGAAGCGGACAGTGGACTGGTTCAAGGAGTATTTCGAGGAGGAAGGGACGTTCTAACACCCAGGGAACCCCTGACACCCTGGGGGACACATTACTTAATTACCAGTTAAGGGGACACATTACTTGACTGGCAGTCATGCGTAACTGGTAATTAAGTAATGTGTCCCCCGGATTCGCGGGCGGATGTGGCGTAGTTGGTAACGCGTCGGCTTCCCAAGCCGGTAATAGTTGTTTACTGCTCTATACGGGATTATACCGTTCTCTAACTATTTACCTGCAAATAGTAGGTATTTATCGCTCACTTGCCTGTTTCCCCTTACGGGCTTATACTTTCTTTATGCGGTAAGTAGTGCGGTAAGTTGAGCTTTTCGGCTTATTAAAAGGGGGAATCGACACTGGCAATCAAACGGGAAAAAACCTCTTATCCCGGTGTCAGTTTTATTTGGGGAACAGGCTCTACGGGGCAGGCGGAGAAGATTTACCACATCCGCTACCGGACTAGACGGGATGATGGCACTTGGGCCGATCATACCGAGTCTGCAGGCCGCCAATATCGCGACCGCATGACTGCTCGAAAAGCCTCGATTGTTCGCGCAGAACGGATTTCAGGCCGCGTAAAACCTAATATTGAGCGGCGAGCAGAAGCCAAGGCAGCCCAACTCAAGAAGAAATGGACGGTCGCCGCGCTCTGGATTGAATATCAGCAGGCCAACCCCGGCCTGAAAGCATATAAAGATTACAACAGCCTATACAATCGCTATATTAGCCCCAGTTTCGGCGACAAGCAGCCTAAGGCAATCCTCGCGTCTGAACTTGACCAACTGAAGAGTCAGCAGCTTAAAGGTAAATCCCCTCAAACCGTTGCCCACGTGCTTGAGTTGCTCAGGCGGATAATAAACTTTGGTGTTAAACGCGGCCTCTGCACAGGGCCGGGCTTCGTTATTCAGCTTCCCCGGCTTCATAACGAGAAAACGGAGGATTTGACACCGGAACAAATGAGGAGGCTGAGTGAGGTTATTAACAGCCATATTGATATGAGATCGCCATATCGATGGGGAGCCAACATGATGCGACTGGCTTTGCTTACTGGGATGAGACGGGGGGAAATGTTCAGGCTTAAATGGGATGACATCGACTGGCATCACAAAAATATCTTACTTCGAGAAGCAAAATCCGGGCGAGATGAAATAATCCCGATGAGCAGTTATACCGAAGCGCATCTTCGGGCTATCCGGGATACAGAGCATTCAGAAAGCCCTTATATATTCCCCGGCAAAGCTGGAGGCCCACGATCTGATATACGCCAACCGGTTAATCATCTTAAGACAGAGGCGGGGCTACCCGGCGACTTTAGAGCATTACATGGCCTCAGGCATGTATTCGCCAGCGGCTTAATTTCAAACGGCATCTCTAAGGACGTTGTGGCCCGCCTGCTAACGCATAAAGGCCAGACCGTAACCGATAGATACGCTCATATTCGGGATGATGCATTACGGCATGCGGCAGAGCTGGCAGGGCAAATTGTGGAGGACGCTGGGAAACCTTAAATAACAGAGGGGTTGCACAGGCATAATGAGGTATAGTAGCGTATGGTTGTGGGGAAAAGTACGTCCAAAAGGGCGAGTGGCATAGCAGATTGTGAAGAAGGAGGCATATAAGCTGATGCGGTATTCAGCTATATGATTATTATACTTACTTATATAAGGTAAATTAGTTTGCATCGGCAGTTATACTGTGGTAATCTTATAAACATAGAGTTAGAAGTGTTTATAGAGGATTTAACCGTCAAATTGGGCGGTTTTTTTATTGCCTAAAAATAAAAGAAAAATTCTGTTGAACCAGACGCGCCGCGGGGGTAGAATGCACAAATGATAGGGACAATGCGTTTTTAGAGCGCTACATAGTAAACCGAAGAAGGGTGATTAGGAGGGGGCTTCTTATCACGGTTTCGGTTTAAGGATTTAATATAAATCCATTTTCATGCCGCCAACCTTGGCGGCTTTTTTATTGCCTAAAAACAACAGAGGTGAAGTAATAATGAACGAAAAATTTTATACGGAAAAAGAGACAGCCGAGATATTGGGTCTTTCTCGGCAGAGCCTTGCCAACTGGCGGAGTATTGGGAAGGGGCCGTCATTCGTAAAATTTTGCGGAGCAGTAAGGTACGCATCATCTTCGATTACAGAATTTATAGATCGTTCTACTGTGCGTGTTAATTGCGAATAACGAGACCTTTTAAAGTTTGCCCAGGGGCTAATATTTCACCCATCCCTGCCCCTGGGTAATTTCAAAAATATGGACGCTGCCTTAAAAGGCATAACAAATGAGTGAGTGCGAATGTCAAAGTTACCGTTTATGAAATTTTGGGTCGGTGATTATAAAGCCGACACTAGCCACCTAAGTACTGAAGAAAATGGAGCTTATCTTCTAATTTTATTCGATTATTGGTGGCATCAGCGGGGGCCAATAAATAACGAAAAAACTCTGCGTGAAATTACAAAACTTTCAGCGCATAAGTGGAAAAATATTTCCCCTACTATTTTGGAATTTTTCGAGATAAGAGACGGCAGACTTTATCATCCTAGGGTTGAAGAAGAGCTTGAAAAAGCCCAAGGGAAGAGTGAGCAGGCAAGGAATGCGGTTAATTCGAGGCTTGATCGTCAGTCTACGGACGTAGGTACGGACGTTGTACTAAGTCATAGTCATAGCCAAAGTCAGAACCATAAAAACCAAATAAAAAAGAAAAAAACTAGCAAAAAAAAGAAAAATAAAACAGCGGCTCCGGCAGAATTTGATATTACCCCCGAAATGAAAAAGTGGGCCGAACCCCTTGGATTTTCAACTGCCGCCCTGATAGCGCAAACCGAGATATTCCTTGACTGGCATAGGGCGCGGGGTAACAAGTTTGTTAATTGGAACGCCGCTTGGCGCAACTGGATTAAAAAAGCAAAACAGTTTGCGGACGATGAAAAATAAAGTTTTAAGGTTTCCAGGCTGCCCGTGCCGCACTCACGCGGGCAGCCTGGAGAATGTTAAAAAGTTCCCTGGCGGCCACTCGCTCAGCGCCGGGGATTTATGCCGAGCCGCGCTTTTGCCCCCTCCCTCTTGTGTGGCTCGGCACTTAACAGCGAAATTTAAAAATCTTTTTAAAATTGGCATCCGTTTCCGCGAAGGCTCGCGGCTCTCGGAAGCTAGATCGAAAGGAAAAAATAAACCGCAAAGGGGGTCATTGATATGACCCGGCTGCATCGCTGACCCAGGTGGGGCGGCGTAGAACTGATTTTAATAAATTTACAATTCCTAACCCTGGCAGGAGCCGGGCGCGGCGAAGGGGCTGTTTTTCAGTTGAAGGCAGAAATTCCTCGCCGCTACTCTGGAATTGAATATCAACAGGAAATAAAAAATGAAAAAACTAATGATCAAACACGCGAATTTTTGCGAAGAGCTTTTCGCGCTCGATTATGGCAAACATCAGCGTGAGGACTACAGCGCGTTTGAATGGAATGTTCGCTGCGCGATTATCCGCGATATCCAAGAAGCCCGCGTCGAAATGGAAGCGGCTAAAAATGCGTGAAATTAAAGAAATAAAAGCCGAGCGCGGCAGCATTTGGGATGAGATGAAAAAGCTAAACGATTCTGAAAAGTTTAGCGCCAAAGATCAAGCTAAGTGGGATGAAATGAATACCCACCTTGATGACCTTGATGCGGAAATCAGGAAGGTTGAATTATACCGGGAGGGCGAGGCCCAAAAGGTCGGCGGCCATTACGCCGCTTCCAATTTCGATGGTCGATCACTCAATGAACCGGGAGAATCTTTCGGAACACAATACAAAGAAGGAAATAACATAATGAACAAATATGACCAAACCGGACGTGGCAGCGAGGAATATAGGGCCGCGTTTTGGAAATATGCCGCCGGTCAGGCGGGGGATGCAGAACTTCGCGCCCTCTCGACGAGCGTAGACCCCGCTGGCGGATACCTGCTGCCGGTCGAGACGGAATCGGCAATCCTGACGGCGATCTCTGAGCGCGTGATAATGCGCCAGCTTGGCAGCGTAATCAATACCACTTCGGAATATGAAATTCCTATTGGGAATCAATCCGGGGTTGCTTCCTGGATTGCTGAATCTGGCGCATATCCTGAAAGCGACGAAACTTTCAGCAGGCTATCGCTGAGGGCTTACAAGCTCGGGACGATCATGCGGGTTTCAGAGGAACTGGCCCAGGATTCGACAACTCTGGCGAGCTATATCGAAGCGGAATATGTGAGGCGTATTTCGCTGCTAGAGGAAGCGGCGTTCATCGCAGGTAATGGTGTCTCAAAGCCTAATGGCGTTGTTGAAATGGCGACCCTTGGGCTCACCGCCTCGTCAACAACAGACATGACACCTGATGAGTTTATCGAGCTATTTCATGCCTGCCCCGCACCCTACCGTCCCAGGGCATCGTGGCTGCTAAACGATTCAACCGTGATGAGTCTGCGTAAAAAGAAGGCAAGTACCGGAGATTACATCTGGCAGCCCGGAGTCAGCGCCAGCGTGGGTGCCACAATCCTGGGCCGACCCTACTACACCTCATCGTTTATATCTACGATGGAAGCCAGCGCCAAGAGCGTGGTCTTCGGCGATTTTTCTTTCTACAAAATCGCAAATCGCGGCGGCATCGTCTTCCAGCGTCTTGTTGAAAAGTATGCGGACACTGGCGAGATCGGCTTCAAGGCATTTCAGCGGGTAGATGGGCGACTGGCTTTGCCCGCAGCAGTTGTGTATGCACAGCAGGCAGCCGCATAAATAAATAAAACATTGGAAGCTCTGCTGCTGGCTTTTTTACTACTTTCAGTCAGCGCGTCAAACGGTTTGTTTTTGTTCTCGCATTTAGACAAATCTAACGATGGCGGCAGAGAAGAGCGCCTGATCGAAGTCCTCGGTGTGGTTCCGGGGCAATTTAATAAATAAAAAGGATTACATATGAAACTAACACCCATGAAACGAATTAGGCTCAAATGCCTGGATTGCTCAGCGGGTTCAACCAAAGAAGTTAGATTTTGTCCCTGCGAGGATTGCGTCCTTTGGCCTGTTAGGTTTGGAAAGCGGCCAGAATCCGATCTGTTAGAGAAAAAGGCTAGCTAGCTTGAGGGTTTTTAAGACGCTATACCAAACAGGTATCAGGATAAGGGAAGTTTAAGGGCGGTTAAGGTAGCCGCCCTTTTATTTCAAGCAGCACTAGCAAATGAATCAGCTAATGCCCGGAGGTTTTCTGCTATCCGCCTGTCAGGCTCGATCTTAGGGTGATTAAGCTCGACGCTGATAGTTGCCGTTACGATCTTACTATCCTGTTGAATTGAGCATGTCGTGACTGCTCCTGTTTGTGCCTGGGCTTTCATTTGAGTCACCTCCCTTGCATTTATTTATTGAGATCGTCTTTGGGGGGCTAAGTCTATTACTGGCTGTCAGTGGAAACTTCTCTGTTAACGCTTCCATATCTGCCGACCCCGTGCCGCTCTCTTCTCACCTATAATTATACCCTAAAAGGTTGATAAAGTAACCTACCTATGGTATACAATACAATACTATATATCAAGTAAACTTCCGCGCAATAAAAAAGGAGGGAGCCGTAGCTCCCTCCAGCTAGCTCCCTTAGCTACCTAAGACGCGCAGCGCGATAAGCAGAAAAAGAAGCACTTCCAAATCTCTAGGAGTCATAGATAATCACCCCTTTCGGGGGCATCTTTTCTCCATATATCTATATATCCATAAAATGCCGTTTAATAGATATTGAAATGGAATTGCATTGAGTCTAAACACATGGCGGTTTAAGTGGCAAACTTTTGAGCAGGGGAGAGGGGGGTCTTTTCTTCAACAGCCGGGGTGGGGCGTACAGCGTAGGCAGGCTCGCTTAAGAAATAGTTACTTTCTTAAAAATGGAAAATAGCACATGGAAATGCTGAAAACCCGTATAAATAAAAGGATTGCTGGTATTTCATTTTCAATGAACCCGGCGGATTATGATTATGAGTAAGAAAAAACAACATTTAAGGCCACCTGACCATCTAGATCGCACCGGCGCTGCACTATGGCGAAAACTAGTTTCCGAATTCAGCCAGGAGGAGGGACTTCTTCAGTCGCTAGATATCCCGATGCTCGTGGTGTTCTGCGATAGCTATTCAATATATGTGCGAGCTAGCAGGCAGATTAAAAAAGACGGACTCATGGTACAAGGTAGCAGGGGAATGGTTGCCCATAAATTATTACCAGTACGGCGGGAGGCGGCTAACATGATTGCGAAGATCGGCCCGGCTTTTGGGCTAACGCCACTCGATCGGGAAAGGCTGATGATTCTTCTAGAAAAGGCGGATGATTAAAATGGCTAAAGCTCGATGGAATAAAAAAGCTGAGGAGAAGAAATCAATACTTACTGAAGAAGAATGGAGCGCCCTAGAAGATTCGTTTCTCGGCTTTGATTTCGATGGTGATGGGAAAGCACCCGAAGAAGCAAACAGGATTTTCAATAAGCTGGGTTTTTTAAAAGAAGGTAAATACATCGGCCCACAAGAGTTTTTGACCGGCAGTAAAGAGGCTCGGCGTAAAAAGATTGACGAGTTGAAAGGAAAAAACTAGGGTGGTTCACATGAACTGCCCCTGGCAGGGGCGCGCCCTTTAAAATGTGCTGCACAAAAAAAATCTAAATAGCAAAATAAACGTAATCAAACCCAATAATGTGGGTAAAAGGAAATCAAATACTACCCGCACAAATGCAATACGACCTGATACTAATTGCATCGTCCTTTTAAATAGATATCGCCTAAATGTAATAGAGTTAAATTGATCTATTTGTGATTGTAATGCCGCTAATCTTTCCCTATATTCCTGAGTCTCCGCACTCCTTCTGGTTTCATATTTTAGCCTAGCCAAATCAGCATTTTCCTGAATCATTTCGTTGAGCATTTGAATCAGCATTTCTTTTTTTCGTTTACTTTTTAAATGATGAATTTCGAAATTTAGTCGTGATGTTGCTATGAGCGAGGAGTCACTTAAAGCTCTAAAGTTCAAGACAGATGGCCTATTTTCATCTTCTCTTAAAATCGAAACCGTGATTTTTCGATACCACGTAGCAATGTCGTAACCCAGATAAACAAAAAAAGCAGCTAAGAAATAAAATTGGATTGAAAGAAGAATCATCAATATAAGGCGCTGATCTTCTTGAGTGTTAAACTCAAGTCCTAAGCTAGTTATGTTTGAGGGCACATGGCCCCTTGAAACAATTAAGGAAATAATGCTCACAACGAGCAACCGACTACGCTCTTTTCGTGTCGTGTTGCTTAAGGGGTCAGATATAAGAGAATCTATAGTTTCGTTTTTAATTCTTGGTATGTTCACTATTTCATTAGCCTAACCGGATTTAGGTATTTCTGGACAAAAAATATCATGGGATGGGGGAACGAACTTGGGGGCGCTCATTTGATGGTGGGGAAAGCTCGCCTAAAAAGCGCACAGCGCACCGTTATTTTCTAGGGATAGAAAATCGCGATAGCGAGAGTGGGATGAGGAATGAATTAGGAAATTCCTAGATGCTTCTTAATAACTTGAAGTTCTGCACCTGTGTTGAAAAAGTCCACAGCGCCTACAACTCCACCGCAATTAGTGCACTGGACAAACATCAACTTATATCGTGAACCGTAGGGTTCATTTTCTTTTAACTCAAACCGAGAGCCGCCACACTTTACGCAAGTTGAAATTGCCACAAGCCATCGCCTCCTTTTGCCAGTTAAAATACATGTTGTGATTTTAACATGCATACCGGATGGCTTCTCGCATTTCTGCGCCTTTTGGAAATAACGCTGATCTTACAAGCCATCCCATTGTTAGGTATCTGTCAGAACGGGCATGAATCAGGCAACGGGAGGATTCAGAAGGGTCATGTATAAAGAGATGCTGCCGATTTAGTACGGGTATAGCATTGACACTGTAAAGGGTTTAACCTAGTATTTAAAACCCATTGCGACGCGGAGACTTCAATTTAATGCTTCCTTCTTCTTTAACACCGATTAGAGCTTTTGCGGAAATAAAATTCCCAACTTCTTTTATATTCATAGATAAATTGGGCGCTATTGCGGATTATGCATCCACGCTGTATAGCGAGAAAATTCAAATAACTGATTTCATCGCTGCAGGAAGCGAAGATGATAATGCCCTACTCAAGGCATCGGAGAATAGCATTTGGGTTGCTAAAAAAACAAATACGCGCGATGAACAAATTGATTTAGATTCATTCATTCCATGGGCAAGTGATCAATTCATTCATCTCGCAGAGTTAATAAATATTGAAGAGTATTTTAATATTGGTTTAAGAGTTTATTACTTGCAGGAATATTCTAAAGTTGAAGAAGCAGTAGAGACGTTCAAGGAAAGATTAGTGAATTATTCGCAAGCACCCTTTAACGTCGTTTTGGGAAAACCAACAAAATGCATACTTGAATTTGGAGTTAGGGAAGATTCAATAAACAAGAATTTTAAACTTACGTGTATTCACGATGAAAGAGAGGATGCGCCAAAGGGTTCTGGAGGCATACTTCTTGATCTTGATATAAATAGGGAAGGCCGGGAAAACATGTTTCCGATAAAAGATTGTAATTCGACATATGAAGAACTGAAAAAAATATCGTTTGAAACAATACGCCTTTTTTCGAAGGCACTTAATGATGAATCTTCTAAAGAAACAAAGAAGGTGGCAGGATGAGCTTAACCCTAACTAAAAGTTTTGAAATTATTTCGCCAGCTTCAGATACTTCGGAAATTATGGAAAATTCTGAAAAAAGCGGAAAAGTGATTTATTTAGATAAAAAAGAGAGAAAAAACAAGGAAGTTAAACAGTGGCCGGAACCAGCAACTGCTTGCTCTTACGATATATGCCCACCAGAGTTTGATTTAATAATTACTTGTGAACCTAAGACAGTTCATAAAGTAAAAGGTCGAATAACTTCAATCAAGCGAGCTATGCCTCCGCATGTACCAAGTGATATAGAGACTGAAATAGAATAATGAGTTCTAAAAACTCTCCTTGCTTTGAATTGGTGACTGAGCCATCAATTAGGCAGGGAGATATTTTTTTTGACTTTCCTGTGTTGGTGCCTCCAGCAAATCCTAAAGCCTATATCCCTGGCGTTGAAATAAACCTAGTAATCGAAACACATGATATTATCGTCATGACTCAATCATGTGTCCTTGATAATGCAAAGGTTGAATTTGCAACAGTTTGCCCACATTGGCCTATCGGTGAACTATTAAGAATAAGACCGGAAGAGTTCAAAAAGCGAGGTTTCATCCAGAGCATAAGATCACGGAAAGTGCCAAGATATCATCATTTGGATGATTGCACTGTTGAGGGTTTTATACGGTGCGAAGCCATAGTGTTCTTTGAATCGGTAATGAGAGTCCCACTCGACCTTCTAAAAGGTTTTACTGAATCTCCGCGTCTCCGTTTAACGCCAACCTATCTATCTATACTGGCTCATGATTTTGGTGACTTCTTTGCAAACCCAGCCAAGCCTTGATTCGAAAAATATCATGTTACTCATGCGGTAGATACTGCGGTAAGTATGAAATAACTGATAAAGTACAATAAAATTATCAGGTAGTAAATAGTAGTAATTAGCAGGCTTATTATCACTCCGGGCGGATGTGGCGTAGTTGGTAACGCGTCGGCTTCCCAAGCCGAAGATCGCGGGTTCGAATCCCGTCATCCGCTCCAAAGTAATCTTGCGGTTACCACATCGTTTACCATACGCTGAATGGATTCCTGCCACTGATTCCGGGAAAGCGTCGTTGTTATCGCATCCATCAATATTTAATGACTGACCTCCAAACAAAAATCGCATCCGTCGACTGGTACCACTCCATCGACATGGGGAACGGCATCGTCACGCCGGGCCACTACGATCACCGCCCTTACCTGCCCAACTATCGCCTGCCGGCGAACCTGGACGGCAAAACCGCTCTTGATATTGGCACGGCCAGCGGTTTCTTCGCCTTCGAGCTGGAGAAGAGCGGTGCCAGTGTAACCGCTACCGACCTTCCCCAATGGGAGGATCGCGATCTGGGCCCCAATTACTCATACGAAGGGTGCCCGGTAAACACAGAGACTTACATGCGGGAGCCATTTGAGATTGCCCGTGAGGCGCTTGGGTCAAAGGTCCGGAAAAAGTTCATCAACATCTATGATATTTCCCCGGATACGGTGGGGCTGTTCGATCTGGTATTTTGTGGAAGCCTGCTGATCCACCTCAGCGATCCCCTGAAGGCGCTCTGGAATATTGCCGCGGTAACTCGAGAGAAAGCCATCATCACCACGGTCATCATGCCCGGCGAGATGGACCGTCCCATCGCAGAGTTGGCTGGATTCCGTGTTGGCGATTCCTGGTGGGTCCCGTCACGCCGCTGCTTCGAGCTGATGACAGCAAGCGCCGGCTTCGCAGGCATCGAGTGGATAAGCGACTTTCGCCTGAACTATCGGGATGGCAGGGAAGGCCCCTATCACGGCGTCATCCATGCCTATAAGACGGAAGAGGGTTGGACTCCGCAGACGATCTCCTCACGTGAACTGATCGACTCCCAAGCGTGAGCGCCTTCACCGGTTAATCGGTTTTTCCCTGTCCAGCCGCTCCACTCTCCCTGCAAACTTGCCGATTTCTTAGATATCAGGCAATCCTTCCCAGGGGGTCACGATGGGTGAAGCAGCTGAACATCTGCAACCTGTTCCAGACGAAAGCGGCAAGATTCTCAAGTCTGTAGATTCGGGTCCGGAGCCTTCTCCTGAAAAGATCCAGACCGAAGCCAGCCCGCGATCCAAAAACGCTACGCATTGGCGTGTAGACCTCAAGTGGGTGTTCGGCATCCCCTTCACAGCTTTACTCATGCTCTCGCTGGTATTTATTTCACTCTTTCAGATGACCGGCAGGGATAATGCAGTCGAGACCATGACGTCCATGAACCAGCCGGTCCTGGCCCAGCAGGAATTCCAGGCCAAGTTGAGCACCGCGGCGCCGGTGCTGGCTGCGTTCGTGCAGAGCCCGGGTTTTGCCGCTGCCGTCTATGACGACCCGGCGAGTTACGACGCGGCCATAGCCACTATTCCCGAGCCTGACAGCGCCGGGTTGGTAGAGGCTGTTCCTCAGGATGCCGACCAGCAGGCCGCCGCCGAGCTTGCAGCTGAACAGCAGAACGGCGTCCGCGGAGTCATGGCACTTTACAGCATCCCGCTCAAGTTACTGAACAGCAACACCCATTCCGTGTTCAGCGGCATAATGATGGTGCTCGTCATCCTGATGGTGCTCACCGGCGTGCCCTTCATCCTGTTCAGCCGCCGCGCCGGCAGGTTCGTGAGCCCTGGCATCAGCCTGGCCCTCGCCAGCTGGTTTCCGTTGCTGATCCTTGGCGTCGCCCAGTCGGGAATGGGTTCGTGGGTGGATGCCCGGCAGGCAGAGACGGAGGCCCCGGATGGAAAGATGCTGGGCGACATAGTCAGGCCGTTCAGCGACAACCTCTTTGGCAGCGCCCTGTCGGTTTATCGTTTTGTCGCCTACGTATCGATCTGTCTGTTTGTGGCTGCCGCGTTGACCTACACGGTCATCCGCGTGCGTGAAAGGCAGCGGGGAGAGCAGGTGGCAAGGATGGCCGAGCTGGAAGCGATTCCGACGAGAGTTATCCGCTAGGCCCGCCCGGACTTCCGCGACAGCAGCACCTTCAGCCCGAACCTTGGCAGCGCCACCATGCGGCGGGCCCGTGACGGCTCCAGCCACAACCGGAACAGCCATTCAAGCCCGGCCCGCCTGAAGAACTTCGGCGCCCGCGGCACCTGCCCCGAGATGAAGTCGAAAGCGCCGCCGACGCCGATGGCGACGCGGACGCTGGTGAGTTTTCCACGGTTCCGCCCGATCCAGTAATCCTGTTTGGGACAACCGTACGCCACCGCCAGCACCTGGGCTCCGGAGTTGTTGATCGCTTCGATGGTGCGCTCGTCGGTCGCGAGCCCCGGGTCGTTGCTGCTGACGCCGGCTATCTTAAGCCCGGGGATGTCGTGGCGGAGTTTGGCCGAGGTCATCTCCGCTACTCCCGGCTGTCCTCCCAGTAGGAATAATCCAGCTTCCCGGGCGGCGCAGAGCCGGGCGATCTCGGGGAGCAGGCCGGTCCCGGTCACCCTTCCCTTCAGCGGACGGCCCAGAAGCCGGGACGCCCAGACGATGCCCATGCCGTCCGGCACGATCAGTTCGGAGCCATTGATCAGCCTCATCAGCTCCGGCTCGCGGCCGGCGCGCATGACATATTCAGGATTAAGGGTCACGACCTGTTTGCAGCCGTCAGTGCCGAGCATGCCGGCGATCGCCTCCATGGTCTGCATGGGGTCGACCCGGTCGACCCGGACGCCGAGCACTTCCAGGGTGTCGTGCGCGTATCTGGATTCAGCAGGCGTCACGGCTGGCGATCACCTCTTCGTAGATATCGATTATCTGGTCAGCGACCTGGCTCCAGTCGTGGCGCGAGGCAGCGGCTTTCGCGTCCGCGCCCATCTTCTGAAGCTGAGCCTCCGGCATTGCGAGTGCCTGTGCCACGCTGGCCGCTGCCCCCACAGGGTCACTGAAATCGACCAGAAAGCCGGTCTCGCCGTCGGCCACCAGGTCCTCAAAAGCGGGGATACGGCTGACCACCGGGACCGTGCCGCTGGCCATCGCCTCGACCGTTGAGAGGCCGAAGGCTTCATACTCCGAGGCTGAGACAAAAAGACTGGCGCCAGCCAGTATATCCAGCATATCTTCCTGGGGAAGGACACCGGTGAAACGGGCAGCTTCGCCCAGGCCGAGCCCGTCTGCCTGCGCTTCCAGACCTGCCTGTAGCCCTTCCCAGTCGGGGCCGACCACGGTCAGGGTCGCATCGGGCCGCTGCTGTCTCAGAACAGCGAGCATCTCCAGCAGCCGGTCCACCCGCTTGTTCTTGGAGATGCGGCCGATGAAGACGAGGTTCTCGCCGCCGGGTGCCGCGCCTGTACCTTCCGCGCTCGCGCCGCCCATCCGCTTCACCACCCCCGCAAAAGTCTCATAGTCGATGCCGTTCTCCACCAGGGTCACCCGCCCGCTTATCTGCGAGAACAGCTCCTGGTCCTTGGGGCTCGAGGCGATGATCCGGTCGACACCGGTCAGGGCCATCCGGGTGAAGGTCTGGAAGTACGCCTTTTTCAGCGCCGGGAACCAGGGAGTGTGGAAAAAGCCTCCATGGGTGGATAAAACCACCGGCCGGCCGTGCATCCATTTGCAGGTTCCCAGCATGTCGACGAAGAAATCTACTCCGTGGATATGGATCAGATCGTAACGCGGGACAAGTTCCAGCAGGCGAGGCGCGAAGAAATAACGCGCGTTACCCATCGAGGGAAGGCGGATCACGTCGGTGCCGTCCAGGCATTCGTAAGCCGGTAGCGGCGTCATCGTTTTGAAAAGGTAGTCGAGAGTGGCCACGTCGGAGCGGTGGCCGCGTCCGGCCAGTTGCCGGCAGAGGCTGGAGACGTAAGTTTCCATTCCCCCCGTGCTGGGTAGATACTGGCGTACAACCTGGAGAATGTTCATTGGCGCCCGTTCATGTATTCAGTGGATGGAACCCCACGTGGATTCCGGGGCCCGGTGCTTGAGGTTAAGGTACTGTATCCAAATCCTTCACTCCACCGCAAGGTGGCCCAGCTACCATTTTTCGTTTCGGCGTTTCCGGGGCGGCTCAGACAAAGTTTATTGTCACCGGAGGCGGCGGGTTATAAGATGTTTCCAAATTACGGCTACAGAGAGGTGAGACCATGAAGAAAACAGTTTCCCTGGCACTTGGGGTGTTGCTGATCACAGCCCTTTTATTCAGCGCGGTAATGACCGGTTGTGGCGAAACGACAGTATCTCCCACGGAAAAGATCGACAAGTCCATCCAGAAGCAGGGCGAAGTCAAGAAGATGCATGTCGACTATGACCTGAATATGAAGATCGAGGGCGACGCGTCGGCGCTTGGCGCTGAGTTCGAGGGCCTGCTGCCGTTCGAGCTGGGAGTCAAGGGCGGAGCTGATGTGGACGCCAGCGGCGACAAGGCCAAGGCCAAGGGCACAATCACTCTGGAAGGCCTCAGCGATATCTTCGAGAGCCTTGCGGGCGCTTCCGGTGAGATGGACGCCGAGACGACTCTCGGACTTGGCATGATCACGAGCATGTTCGAGGACATGGAATTCGTCCTCCTCAATGAGAAGCTGTATATCAAGATGGCTGGCACCTGGTATGAGACCGATGCTTCCTCCGCCGGCGATGCGACTGGTCTTGGCAGCGATATGACCGCAGGCGCCGAAGACATCGATCAGGACTGTATGGAGAAAGCGATGTCCGATCCGACCAAGTTCGGTTCCGCGATCATGACCGATATAACCGAAGTCGGCACCGAGCAGGTCAACGGCACCGAGACCAAGCATTACAAGGCTAACCTCGACCTGGACAAGGCCCTCACTACGACGGCCGATGTCATGCGCGAATGCGGTGGAGATGAGAGCGCCGGCGCCATCGAGACCACCAAGAGCGAAATGAACGACATGTTCAAGAAGAAAGAGATCGAGATGTGGATCGACAAGGACAACAACATGCTTCAGGTCAAAGTGACCGTGGAGCTCGATCCGGCAGCCATCGCCGATACCGCTGACTCTCTTGGCGGCGACACGGCAGGCGCCGGAGCGGAAGGTCTCGACTCGATCATGGTCACCATGACCCTGAAGATGTCCAACCTCGGTCAGGACATCGACGTCAGCAAGCCATCCGGCAACATCGTACCGCTGGAAGACCTGATGGGCAGCTTCGGCGGCCTGGATTCACTCGGCGGCACATCCGGCCTTGACGACCTGGGCGGGACCAGCACTAGCGGCACCAGCACCAGCCGCACGGGCACGAGTACGAGCTCGTACTCACGCTGATAAAGTAAGACCAATAGCGTAACTGGTAGCTTGACTTGGGGGCGGGCCGAAAGGCCCGCCCCTTTTGCGTGGGAAAATCACGTTCGCATTCACTTCGATATGCCATATTTTCAGTGGATCCGGGCCTTCTCAGATTTTACAAACTCCTGACAAAACCTTAATGACAGCCTTACAGGCGTGGCCAAGAATACATATTGCCAAGAGGAATAAACCGGAATGAATCGGGAGGTGAAACGATATGAAGAAAAGCAGAATGTTACTGGTCGGCATCACCGCGGCGTTCCTGGCCCTGGCCATCGGCGCTGGATATGCGTCGGCGCAGGACCAGCCAGAAGGCCAGGCGGCAACCGGCGAGTTTCAGGGGCCGGGCCCGAGGCGCGGGCACCTGGCTGCAGGCGAGGTCGTGAAGATCGAGGACGGCACCATCACCATCAAAACGCTTAAGGATGGGACGGAAAAGTCGTTCAAGGTCGACGACCAGACCCGCTACCGCAAGGATGGCGCTGACGCTACCATCGACGACGTGAAGGTCGGCGAGAAAATCGGCGTCGCTATCGGCGAGCTGCCGGAAGAAGGGCAGGACCCTGTTGCCAAGGCCGTGCTTATCGGCAAGCCCGGCGCCGGAGACGGCCCGGGACGTGGCCGCCTTGGCGGCACCCCGACAGTGGGGACCGTCTCCTCGCTGAACGGCGATACGCTTACCATCACAACTGCGGACGGCGACAAGCAGGTCAAGCTTCCCGCGATAACCAGCGGGATGAGGATCGCAGTCGTGACCGCGGAGGACGGTACCGTGCGGGCTGTGATGTATAACCCGCCGGAGCGTCCTGAGGGTGAGCTACCGCCGGAGGCTGCAGCTGCAGGCACTTCGACAACGGAAGGAACTTCCGTATCGTAACTGCGACGCACGATTGTACCCGTTCACCTGTGGAGGGCGATCGGTAGGGCAGGAAGGGTAGGGCGGCCCCCTCCGGGGGCCGCCCTACTGCTTGACTGACAAGCCGGATATAATGACCGGACAGGCACCGTTTTGTCATCAGCTGGGTGCTGCGCAAGACAACCGTTCATGGATATCCGGCGGAAGGTAACAATGGACAAATTGCCGATTCTGATCATCGAAGACGAGGAGAGCATCGCTTCCTTCGTCGCCCTGTACCTTGAGAAGGAAGACTTCGCCGTCACGGTGGCCGCCACGGGAACCGACGGGCTTGCCCAGGCGAAAGACAAGGATCCGCGGATCGTCATCCTCGACCTGATGCTGCCCGATATCGACGGCTTCGAGATCTGCCGGATGATAAGGACCGAATCCGATGTTCCGATCATCATGCTCACCGCTCGCGACGACGCGACCGACAAAGTCGTCGGCCTCGAGCTCGGCGCTGACGACTATGTCACCAAACCTTTTGATCCCCGCGAGCTGGTCGCCCGGGTGAAGTCTGTACTGCGCCGCGCGGAGCCGCATGCTGGCAACGGCGAAGCGTTGACGGTAGGCGAAGTGACCCTTCATCCCGACCGCCATGAGGTTACTGTTTCCAGCGAAGAGATCAATCTGACTGCCAAGGAATTCGACCTTCTGGCATTCCTCATGATCAACCGGGGACTTGCCCTCTCCAGGCAACAGCTACTCGAGAAAGTCTGGGGTTATGACTTCTTCGGCGACACCCGCACCGTGGATGTCCATATCAACCAGCTCCGTAAAAAACTCGGCGACTCGCTGAAGATCGACACGGTCCGCAGCATCGGCTACAAGTTATCGGACTGAGATGCTGGGTTTCACCAAAAGCCTGAAAGGCCGCTTCGCTGCATATTTCGCTCTCTCGATAGTAATTACGCTGCTCGTCTCCGGCATCTTCTCGGTCGGGCTGGTACAACGCTACCTGCGCCAGAAGACCGTTTCCGACCTGAAATACCAGGTCGAATCCCTTGCCACCCAGATAGAGACCACCGGACTGCCACAGCGTCAGGCACTGGCCGACCTGGAGAAGATGTACCAGACGCGGGTCTTCATCGCGCCCTACATGGAGCAGGCTCTCGAGCAGCTACCCCGCCGCGGACCCATGGGCGATCAGGCCGAAGCCAACAGCAAGCTGCTGCCCCTGCTCGACTGGGATAAGCTCGGGCGAGGAGAGACACAGGTATCCGAGACCGACCTGCCCGAGGTCGACCATGAGGTGGTGATCGCCGCCCACGGTTTCAGGGCCGGCGGCGAACTGGCGGGAGCCGTGGTGCTCTCAAAACCGCTGAGGCTGCTTCCCTCCTGGGGCCCGCTCGCATGGGAGTTCCTGATTGCGGGATCAATATCTCTGGCGGTCTCCCTGCTGCTGGCATTCCTGCTGGCGCGACGCCTTTCCAAACCATTGCATGAGATCACCCAGGCGGCGACCGCCGTCGCTGAGGGCGATTTCTCCAATGAGCTGACTGTCCGTTCCAATGATGAGATCGGCCGCCTCGCCGACGCCTTCCGCAACATGTCAGCGGAGGTCAGGCAGGCTCAGGAACAGCAGCGCCAGTTCGTCATCAACGTCAGCCACGAGCTGAAGACGCCGCTGACCGCCATCGCCGGCCACGCCCAGGCGCTGCAGGATGGGGTGGCTACCGATCCGGAAGCGGTTACGAAATCCCTGGGCGTGATCGTGCTGGAGACAAAACGCCTGAGCAGGCTGATCGAAGACCTGCTGAGCCTGGCGAAGTTCGATGCCAGGCAGTTCGCGCTCAGGCATGACACTGTGGTGGTCAGCGACATTATCGAATCGGTCGCCGACGCGCTCGCCCGCGACGCAGCCGGCCGTGGGATCTCACTTTCGGCCGACCTCGACGCGATTCCCGAGACCCCTGAATTCTCGGTCACCAGTGATCCGGACCGCCTGCGGCAGATCCTGGCCAACCTGGTGCAGAACGCCCTTTCACACACACCCTCCGGCGGCCGGGTCACCATATCCGCCCGGCAGGTCCCTGCTCAAAGCCCCTCTGTCGCCGGCCATCTCGAGATAGAAGTGGCAGACACCGGCCGTGGCATCGCTCCGGACGATCTGCCCCACATCTTCGACCGCTTCTATCGTAGCGGCGAGGGCGCCCGCGATGCCGGGCTGGGCCTGGGTCTCTCGATCTCACGGGAGCTCGCTCGAGCCCTCGGCGGCGAGATCACCGTTGCCTCTACGCAGGGACAGGGCTCACGCTTCGCATTGACGTTGCCGCTCAAGGCATGAAGCCGGCCACGCTGCCGCCTTCCTTCCCCCCAGGGTTTCGAGGCTCGCATCTGCGCGCCATGCCTTCCCGGCACTAAGGTCACCGCCGGCTCTGCCGATATTTTTCCCATCTTTTCCGGGGGGTTCCTTGCAACTGGCCGGGGCAATACCTATAATTTACCGTCACTTTTGAAACGACAGGCAGGCCGGAGGGTAAAAATTGACTGACAAGGAAATCATCCTGACAGCCGAGGGTTTTGAGCGGCTCTCAGAAGAAATCGAATATCTCTCCACGATCAAGCGCGAGGAGATATCCGAGCGGATCAAGGAAGCCCGCGAGTTCGGCGACATCAGCGAGAACAGCGAGTACAACGAAGCCAAGAACGAGCAGGCCAAGCTCGAGATGCGCATCGGCACCCTGGAGATGAAGCTCCGCAATGCGCGGGTGCTCTCCGGCTCCGAGATCAAGACCGACGCGGTGGGAATCGGCTGCAAGGTCCATCTGGAAGACGTCAAGCACGGCGACTCGTTCACTTATATAGTCGTCGGTTCGGCTGAGGCCGACCCGGCCAACAAGAAGCTTTCCAACGAATCTCCCGTAGGCAAGGCGATCATGGGCCACAAGGCAGGCGAGACCGTAAGGGTCGCTACACCGCGCGGCGGCGCCAAGTACAAGATCGTCTCCATCCGGAAGGGATAGCATGGCCGACAGGCCTGCCGACAGGCCCGTATCCGAGGCCGAAGAGCGCCGCCAGAAACTCGAGCAGCTGCTCGAGTCGGGCCAGTCACCCTACCTCAACCGTTTTCCCGATCCCGAACCGGTAACGCCGCTGCTCGAAAAGTACGAGTCTTTCGAGAACGGCGAATCCAGCGAGGAAGAGCACCGGGTAGCCGGCCGTATCCTCATCAAGCGCGGCCACGGCAAGGCCACCTTCCTGGTCCTCAAGGATACCACCGGCCGGATCCAGCTCTATGGCAACATCGATATCCTCGGGGAAGAAACCTACGAGGAATTCCGCCGCCTCGATATCGGCGACCTGGTCGGCATCACCGGCCCGGTCTTCCGCACCCGCCGCGGCGAGCTTTCCGTCGAAGTCAGAAGCTTCATCCTGCTGGCCAAGGCCCTTCATCCCCTTCCGGAAAAGTGGCACGGGCTCACCGATGTGGAGATCCGTTACCGCCAGCGCTATCTCGACCTCATCGTCAACGACGAGGTTCACAGGGCGTTCTACATCCGCGGCAAGGTGCTCTCGAGCCTGAGGCGCTTCATGGATGGCCGCGGCTTCCTCGAAGTCGAGACGCCGATCCTGCAGACGATCCCCGGCGGCGCCACCGCGCGTTCGTTCGAATCGCACCATAACGCCCTCGACCTCAAACTTTATATGCGCATCGCCCTCGAGCTTCACCTTAAGCGGCTCATCGTCGGCGGTTTTGACAAGGTGTACGAAGTGGGGCGCATCTTCCGCAACGAGGGCATCTCCACAAAGCACAATCCCGAGTTCACCATGATGGAATCGCAGCAGGCCTACGCCGACTACGGCGACGTCATGGAGATGGTCGAACAGCTGGTAGCGCATATCGCCAAGGACGTGCTCGGAACGCTCAAGGTGACCTGGAAGGGGGGGGACGTAGACCTGACACCCCCATGGCGCCGTGCTACTCTGCGAGACCTTATCAGGGAACACAGCGGCGTCGATTTCGTCGACTATCCCGAGCGCGAGGCGCTGCTGGCCAAGGTGCAGGAGCTTGGTGTCGAGGTCGACCCGGCCGCTTCGTGGGGCAAGCTGGTGGACGAGCTGCTCTCGAATTTCGTCGAGCCCAAACTGATCCAGCCGACTTTCATCATCGACTATCCACTGGAGCTGTCGCCGCTGGCGCGCCCCAAGGACGACGACCCGACTCTGGTGGAGCGCTTCGAGGGCTTCATCGGCGGCATGGAGATATCCAACTGTTTCAGCGAGCTGACTGATCCGCTAGACCAGCGCCGCCGCTTCGAAGAGCAGGCAGCCCAGCGCGAGGCGGGCGACGAAGAAGCGGGCTATGTTGACGAAGATTTCCTGACCGCACTGGAATACGGCATGCCGCCCTCAGGCGGTTCCGGCATAGGCATCGACCGCCTCTGCATGATCCTCACCGACTCGCCGAGCATCCGCGACGCGATCCTCTTCCCGCTGCTGCGGCCTGAAAAGTAGCCTCTTCTGGCAGCTCCTGCCAGATGGGCGGCCGGGATTTACGAAACGGAAATTTCGAAGCCGGTAAGGTCCACCACCTATTTACCCCTCATAAATGGCTTTGTTGAGCCATTTTTTTGTTGACATATCGATGACACCAAACAGGATTCGAACTTCGCGAAATGCGTGGCGAAAGACCTTATTAAAAGAACAAGACGATATTGATGTAGATTTATGTAGCTCATTGTCATAGAGTTTTCTAGATTGTTACGTGATATGACAATATGCCTTTTTTATTTGCTCTTATTCTCTGATAGAGATTTATCCCTAATTAATATATGCACGGGAGGATAAGCCTATGGATGAAAAGGAAGAACTCGAAAAAGAAGACATAGATGAAGCTGAGTTAATAGAGGATGAAGCAGACAAAGATGAAACGGTACCAAATGTTTCATACGATGTAACGAGCTATGGATCGGATCCAGAAGTTGATGGTCTGGTTAGAAAATTAGAGCGCGGTGATGTTTTTATCCCGCCTTTTCAAAGAGACTATGTGTGGCGACAGCCGGAAGCATCCCGATTTATAGAATCTCTTCTATTGGGCCTACCAGTACCTGGAATCTTTCTTGCCACCGAACAAGAAACGAACAAACAACTAGTTATCGATGGTCAGCAGCGACTTAAAACGCTGCAATTTTTTTATGAAGGATACTTTAATCCTAAGCCGGGAGAAAAAAGAAGGCGCGTTTTTAGCTTGACAAAAGTTCAAAAACCATTTGAAGGAAAAACGTATTCCGATCTTGATGAAAGAGATAGAGTCCGTTTAGATAATTCGATTATTCACGCAACCATCGTAAAACAGACTTCTCCTCCAGGGGATGATACCAGCCTTTATCATATATTTGAAAGACTAAATACAGGTGGTAGACGGCTAGCAGCGCAAGAAATGCGCGTTGCACTTTATCACGGTAATCTTATGAATAGGATTCGAGAGCTAAATGACTATTCTATATGGAGAAATATCTTTGGAAAGACACATACGAGATTAAAAGATCAGGAATTAATACTTCGTTTTATGGCCCTCTATACCGACTTTAAGGACTACAGCAGGCCAATGGGCGAATTTTTAAATAAGTATGCAGGGCGCAATCGTAACGTCGGCGATGACCATCTTGAAGAACCATTAGAAGCATTCCGAAATTGTTGTAACCATTTTTGGGATGCTCTTGGAAAAGAAATCTTCCGGCCCACTCGGGCATTGAATGCAGCAGTTTTTGATTCATGCATGATAGGCCTAGCGCAACGCTTAAAGAAAGACTCACATGTCAATCCTAAACAAATTAAGAAAGCTTACGAGTCTTTGCTCGATGATTCGAGTTATGCAGAATCCGTGTCGCGTTCTACCGCGGATGAAGCTTATGTAGACCGTCGTATAAAATTATCAACATCAGCCTTTTCACAGATATGAAATGAAAAGCCGCAGTCTAGTCCGGCAATATCAGAAAATCAATTGGTTGATTGAGAACACAGAAGTGGCTAGTAAGGAGCAACTAGAATTGCAAGCACATTGGGGCCGATATCTTTGTGTTCTCGTTGCGGGATTTATGGAAAATGCGATCGGAGAAATCTATTCAGACTTCAGTCGACAAGCTGCGAGTGATGCTGTGGCGAAA
This sequence comes from Actinomycetota bacterium, assembly GCA_016235065.1. GTDB lineage: Bacteria > Actinomycetota > Thermoleophilia > BMS3ABIN01 > BMS3ABIN01 > JACRMB01. The sequence continues at coordinate 594,882 of JACRMB010000003.1, forward strand.
TATGTATCGCATAAGGTACTACGAATTCAAAATCCAAATGCTCAACGGTTTGTTGAGACGGCAAGTGCGTTTAGAGTTGAATGGGGTAAAGACTTAGAATTATTTCTTGAGGGAAATGGTCGCAAAGCTGCAATTGATGCGATTATGGCGAATAGGCATCAGATTGCACACGGAAGTGATGCCGGTATTACTGTTGCACGCGTAAAAGATTATTTGCTCAAATGTGTTGAGGTAGTTGAGTATCTCGAAACTCAATGCAATTTAGCTTAGATACGTGAGCTCTTGTTGATAGCTATCTCTAGTTGATCGAGAATGATCGAGAACTGCCAAGTTCGAATAGCTAACGGTAAGGTCCACCTCCTTCTTTCCTCTCAAAGTGGCTTTGCTTAACCCCCCTATTTCTTCTCCAAAACCATTAACAAAAAAGGGTTTCGAACCTTCTTTCTTGAAACGTAATTCCAGCGTTTGAGATTATGAGAGCGAACTCCCGATTTGAGTTTTACTCCTTTCTCTGTTTTGGCGGGCGTATTCGTTGTGACACAGTCCGTGCGCCTCTGATTTCACAAGTTCACGTTTCAGCAGAACCGATGTTTCAATAGTGTTACGTTGGGCATCTTGTTCGGCCAAGAGCTGGACGCTATGGAAAGGACCAGGACATGAAGAAATGTGGTATCGCCATCGGTTTGGCCGCTATCTTTAGCGCAGCTGTTATGCTGGCAGGCTGTGGAAGCAACGGAACTAACACTACGGCAGACAACTCTACTGCCGGCACGTCAACTACATCCCAGGGACCAGACTATTCGAACGCGGCAAACTGGCTGGCGCTTCCTTCCTCACCCGACGCCAAGCCGGTCGACGTCTTCTTCCTCTACCCGACAGCCTATCAGCAGCCCAGCCCGAGCGATCCGATAGTCTGCGCGATCGACAATCCGCAGATGCAGGCAGGAGCAAAATCAGCGTTCGCGAGAACAGCTACCGCTTTTGAGACTGAAGCCAATATCTATGCGCCCTGGTACGAGCAGGCCGCAATTCAGGTCCTGTCCCTGCCGCTAGACCAGCAACAGGAGATAGTGGGAGGCCAGCCGACGCAGGACGCGATAGCTGCTTTTGACTACTACATCAAGCACTACAACAAAGGCAAGCCGTTCATCCTGGCGAGCCACTCCCAGGGATCGAACATCATGATCAACCTGCTGGCCGCCTACATGAAGGATCATCCTGATGTATACGCGCGAATGATCGCCGCGTATGTGCCCGGATATTCGATCACGCCCCAGTATCTTCAGCAAAATCCGGAACTTAAGTTCGCGAAAGGCCCTGATGACACTGGAGTGATCATCTCCTACAACACGGTCGCTCCCAATGCCACGATGCCCGATCCGGTGGTGCTGCCGGGGGCCCTGGTCATAAACCCCATAACCTGGACCACGGATCAGACGCTGGCGACCGCCGCCCAGAATCTGGGAAGCCTCTCTGTAGACGCCAACGGCAATGTGGCGCTGGACGCGCAGGGGCAACCGCAAAGAGTCCTGAATTACGCGGACGCACAGATCGATACAGCGAAGGGTGAGCTGATCTGCACTGTCGACCCTGGCACTCTCGCTCAGAATGACATGGTAGCCGGAGGTATTTACCACAACTACGACTACCCGTTCTACTATTTCGATCTGCGGGCAAATGCCGCTAACCGGATCGCCAGGTTCCTGGCGAGGTAATCAGTTCCTGGCGAGGGCAATCAGTTCCTGGCGAGGTAATTCAAAGTAAAGGGGCAAACCGATGCGGATGACGCGTACACCAAGGACGGCGAGCCTTTGTACACTGCTGATGCTCGGGGCATCCCTCTGCGCAGCCCTGTTCTTGTCTGGATGCGGTTCCGATTCCTCATCAGAATCTGCTGATAATATCCTCGTCAACGGCCGGCGGATATCGCCGGCGGGCACAATCAGCGATCCCGTCGGGAACATGCCGCTCAACATAGTCCTCAGCCCTGACGGGCAATACGCCGTGACGACGTCCAGTTGCCTGGATACCCGCCTGAGCTCTGTCAGGGTAAGCGACGGCGCGGTGGTCAATTCGCTCTCCTTTCCGGCGGATGATCCAAGCATCCCGAACGGCGGACTCTTTTTCGGGTTGGCATTCGATCCCACTCCTCATAATAGTGCCTATACGCTCTATGCGGCCCAGGGAGCTTACGGGACTGTCGCCACGGTGACACTGGCGAGCGATGGGACCCTGACCAAGACCGGTACCATCCCTGCAAATCCGCTTCCATACATGCCCGTTGACCAGCCGGCAGGCATCGCGTTTGCGAACGGGACCATCTTCATGGCCAATTATTTTTCAGTCGATCTGACAGCCGTCACTCAGCCCGCGTCCACGCTCTCGCTGTACCGCGCAAGCGACGGCTCCCGGCTGGGCGGCTACACATTCATGGACGATGCCAAAACGAATACGCCGTCCTTCCCATACGCTGTCACAGCGAAATCCGATGGCACCAGGGCCTATGTCGCAAGCCAGCGGGATGACAGTGTCCATATCCTCAACACCGCCGATCCGGGCAATATCACCCAGGCCTCGAAAATAACAAATCTAAGCCAGCCGTCCGCGCTTCTTCTTAACAAGGATCAGACGCTCCTGTACGTAGCCAACGCCGAAAGTGACACGATATCGGTTGTCGACATCGCGGCTGATCAGCCCCGGCTAAAGGCGACGGTGCTACTGCGCCCGGCTGATGTCAGCAATCTGCCCGGGGTATCTCCTTCGGGTCTGGCCCTGTCGCCTGACGAGAAGACCCTGTATGCGTCTCTTGGTGATTTCAACGCGGTAGCCGTCATCGATACGGCCGAGAACCAGTTGAGCGGCTACATTCCTGTTGGCTGGTATCCGACGGCCGTGACTGCCGCCGCGGATGGCAACTCATTGCTGGTTACGAACGGATGGGGCACCACTGCGATGAATCCCAATCCGAACCTGAACTATCTCGATCCCGACGTCGTGGGGATCAATTATTCTGTCAAACCTCCGGTATGGGCGGCTCCCCCCGGCCCGGGATATATCCTGAATTCCATCCCGGGGAACGTCTCCAGGATCGATCTGGCCACGGCATCGTCGAATCTCGAAGCATCCACTATCCAGGTTGTCGAGAACAACCAGAACACTCCGGCCATGGGGAGCTCGGGCGATCGCGTGCTGGCGGACCTCGGCATCAAATCGGGGAAGATCAAACATGTCATCTACATCATCAAGGAGAACCGCGGTTACGATCAGGTTCTGGGCGATCTGCCCCAGGGAAACGGGGATCCGTCACTGACCATCTACGGGAGGGATATCACCCCGAACCAGCATGCCCTGGCGGAGCGTTTCATCCTGCTCGACAACTTCTACAACAATGCTCCGGTGAGCGGTGAAGGCTGGGTGTGGTGCACTCAGAGCCAGGCGAATGCGTTCACCATTAAGAGCATCCCTTACATATACCAGCTCTCCCTGGCAACGTACCAGCTTAATTACGGTTTCGAAGGGCAGGTAAACGGCTACGTTAGCGGTGGCTATCCGGCCCAGGATCAGGATGGGAATCCGCTTTCTCCGACAGGACAGGCCGTGCCTGGCATCCCGAATGTCGCCGAGTCTCCCAGCGGTTATATCTGGGATGGCGTGAAAGATGCGGGACTGACCTATCGCAATTATGGCTTCATGCTATCAAGTGGCGCTCCCACAAAACCTCCGTACCAGATACCGGACAACTACCCCACAGTGGCAGGTCTTTCTCCCCCGGGACATATTCCCACACCCGATGGGCAGGTCCCCGGATACAGTGACTATGACTTCCGCAAGTTCGATTTCAACTATGCCGACAGTGACGCCTGGCTCAAACATGGTTTCGATGCCGCGTCCCTGGGGCTGACCACCGGGAGTCCGCCGGGCTATTACGCATCGCAAAATTCGCCGGTCGAGCCGCAGCCCAGCCGTTTTTCAGAATGGAACCGCGAGTTCCAGCAGATGCTCAAGGAGGATCCGACCGGCGACAGCGTGCCGGCTTTCATGACCGTGCGGTTCGGGCGCGATCATACCATGGGGCTCAACCCGGGAAATTCCTCCCCGAGCGCGATGATGGCGGACAACGACTACGCTGTAGGCGAGCTGGTCGAAGCGGTGAGCAGGAGCCCTATCTGGGAGAGCACAGTGATATTCATCGTGGAGGACGACGCCCAGTTCAGCAACGATCATGTCGACAGCCATCGCTCTTTCATCCAGGTGATCAGTCCCTGGATCAAGAAATCGACCGTTGATTCTCATTTCTATGACACTAACAGCGTGTTGAAAAGTATGGAGCTTCTGCTCGGCCTGCCTCCCATGAGCCAGTACGATCACTACGCCAATCCCATTCTGGGAGGATGGGACGAGGCGCCCGCCAACAATGATGTATACACCGCGATCCTGCCGCCCAGGGACATGATCGGCGAGATGAATCCCGGCCTGGGGTCGTATGCGCCAAACAGTCAACTTCGTCGCATGGCCGAACTCTCCATGACAATGAACTGGGGCGTGGCAGACGCAGCGCCCTACGCCGTGCTCAATGAGATCCTGTGGAAGGACGCGAGGGGTGCATTCGCGACCGTGCCAGGGCTGCGCTCCAGCAGTCTGAATCTTCCCGGACAGCAGCAGGAGGAGGAGGAATCAGGCGATGGCGATGATTGAGAGCCGCAGCTTTGCGTCACGACTGACAGCCAGGGCCGTTGCTGTGACGGCTCTGCTGATGCTCTCTGCGGTGCTGTGGGGGTGCGGTACCCAGACTGGAACCGGCGGCACAGAGGGCACCACCTCAGATAGGCGCACCGGCGCCGACAGTCAATCCAGCGCCGACGATCTGACTAGCGATTACAGTCTGACGATATTGCCGCAAGACGGATATCGGCCTATCTACGATTTCATCGCGGGAGCCAAAACAAGCATTGATATGGTCATGTATCAGCTTGCGGACCCGACGGCCCAGGCTGCCCTCAAGGACGCTGCGCAAAGAGGCGTAAGGGTCAGGGTCCTGCTCGACTCCGACCCCCAGGGTGGCGGCGGTACGAAGGACAACCAGGCGGCATATGATGACCTGAACGCCAACGGCGTCGAGGTGAGATGGGCCTGGTCTGGCACGCTTTGGCACCAGAAGAGCATCACCCGTGACGGAGAGGACGCCGCTGTGATGACCTGTAACCTCTATGCGCCGTTTTACCCGATCGTCCGGGATTACGCTGTCATCATCCATAACACCGCCACCGCGACCGGCATGGAGGAGACTTTCAACAAGGATTGGAACAACACTGACAGTCCACCATCGCAAGGGGCGATACCGGAAAGATCGGAGCTGATCTGGTCACCGGGTGCCGAGCCGAGGCTGGTTGCCCTCATCGACTCCGCCCGCCCGGGGACGACTCTCTACGCAGAGGATGAGCAGCTCGACAGTCCGCCGATCGAGCAGGCGCTGATCGCGGCAGTACAGAGGGGCGTCACTGTAAACCTGACCATGACCTATTCCGCTGATTATGTGGACGGTTTCAACACCCTGGCCGCCGCCGGAGTCCACGTAAGCCTTTATCAGCCGACAGCACCCATTTATATCCACTCCAAGGCCATCTCGGTGAACAATGACACAGTCTACGTGGGCAGCAGCAATTTCACCACCGCGATGACCGATCAGAATCGCAACGTGGGGCTCATCACCATGGATCCCAAGGTGGTCCGTGGCATAACCGAGACCATGGCCGGCGATTTCGCGGGAGCGACTCCTTACAGCGCAAACGCTTAATAAATCAGGCTGCGGAGTTCACAACCTGTCTACCCCCACACAACTGCCATTGCTAAGCCATTTTCACATTTATACCTCAGGGAATGGTCCAGGGTACTCGAAGTAAGTCCCCACAGAACCGATCGCCGTTGCATAATTGGTCGTCCTGAAAAAGCTCGCACCTGAAGGAACCGTATATTTCAGAGTATAAACATCAGTCTGACCGGTTACGATGTCACCGATCGCGAGCGGTGTTGTCGTCACCATGCTGACACCGTTAGTGCATACTGAACCTATGATGTTGACGGTCGTAGCTGCCGGGCCACTGTTTGAGATTGAGAAATCCACAGAAAGTTCCTGCGCCAGGTAGGATGCGTAATCCTGCCAGTACGTGCGGGTGAGAGAAGTCGTCAGGACCGGCTTTGTCCAGCCGCTTGCTGTTGTCCAGGGAAATTCGTCCTGACCACCGACGAACACGATTGGATTGTCGATGATGCCGTCGCCATCAGCGTCCGGGCCGTTCCAGCCCTGCCAGTAATTTCCACCGGTCGGCATCACTTGCGAGAAGAGATCCGTGCCGGGATTTCCTAAGAACTGTACACCGGTATTCTGCAGAAAGTTATTGTGGTAGAAGATGTTGGGTTGATCGGTGGGCGGCGTGGTCTCAAAATATGAGATCTTCAGGCCGTCACCTTGTGAGCTGAAGTCGTTGCTCGTAAAGACGTTCGCGTTTGATTCCGCAAGTTCCGCGGTCGGCCCCGATGTGCTGACATTGTTTGAATCAATGTTGTTGCCTGTCGATCCGTAAAGATAAATTCCTGCCCAAGCAAGATCGATGACGTTACCGCTGATGGTGTTGCCGCTGCTGAGACTCAAATCGATCGCAACCTGATAGCCTGGTATCCAGTCACTGCCAACCTGGTTTCCGCGTATCAGGTTATCGGTTGAGTTCGACAACCCGATGCCCGGGCTAGAATTTTGAATCTTGTTGCCTTCGATCACATTGTTCGTACTTGAGTCAACTACGATTCCGATATCTGTGCTGAGCAGATTACCTGTGACGCGGTTCCAGCCTCCCCCGATAATGCTGATTCCATAGTAATAACTAACCAGACGGAAGTCGCACACAGTGACACCCGTCCGGTTGTTTAGCTGGATAGCAACGAATCCACTGTTTGCGCTCAATCCATGGCCGCCGCCGTCGACGGTCACATTGTCGCTGTCGACCGATATGATCACATCGTCGAAGTCCTGGCCGATGGTGCAGGTCCGGCTTGCGCTGTCCCAGTTGCCGATCAGTGGGCAATCACCCCCAGTGGCGTCGTCACGGACATGAGCCTTCAATCCTTTCCTTATTGATGAGCTGTAGGTAACCGTATTCCCGGCGGCGTCGGCCATCGAGAAGGTAAAAGGATGAATGCCTCTACTTAGCGGAGGGCTGCTGCACTTGACGTCCTTCAGGTTCGAGACCTGGCACGAAACCGTTATGCCATCGATGTCGAAGCTGGCGCTTTCAGGAACCACTCCGCTTGATGGTGCGGCATCGGAGAAGCGTGCCCAGAAGAGGAAATTATCCTGGAAAGATACCCGAGAGGGCGCGATGCCGTAGATCACGTCAAGCTCCGGGGGAAGGACATCGCTCGATGGCGGCAATGGGCTGGAGGCCGTGAAGCTGCTGCTGAAACTGGTGATGTTATAACCGTAATCGCGCAGATAGCCATGCACGGTGTGAGGGCTGGCGGTCAGATCGATGTTCATGGTACAGGTGATGTCGGAATTCTGGGTGAAGGTACAGCTGGCCGGCTGATTAGCTCCAGCATTCGGATAAATCAGGGTGTCATCGACGTATATCTCTCTCCAGGAGAGGAGTCCGGGATTACTGGCTGAGCCGGTATCGAAATAGTTCACCTGGATGACTACGCCGCTGATCCCGGATGTCCCGGATGGAGAAACCGAGGTGACTGTCGGGGGGATGGTATCGCCCCAGGCACCAGCGGTGTCAGCCTGGAAGGGCAGAAACAACAGGATGATGCTAATAGTCGCGGAGACAAGAAGATGTTTCATTTGCGCAGAAGATTCTCACAGCCAGACCGGGAAGTCAACCAGGGAGAAAGCAGGCTGGAGGAGTGGTGCAGCAATCAAATCAGATTTCCTCAAGGATCAAATCAGACCACTTAAAACTGTTGAATCCCGCCTCGAATTCCGATAGTGTAATTTCGTTCCCTTCATGGCAGTGGAGTGGATCGACAGGACCACTCATGCGGCCGGCGTTTCAGGTGTATTGGTGGCAGGACGGAAAAAGCTGAGCCTGGTGGATTGCGTTAGCTTCGAGGTTATGAGGCGGCTGGCCATCAGGGATGTCTTTTGTTTCGATCGGCACTTCAGGGAGCAGGGATTCACGATCCTGTAAGTCAGTTCTCTTGTGGATACTTGGCGAATACCCATCAGTCGCTCGTCAGCCGCTACCGCTTCCACGCTTCCAGCAGATGGTTCAGGCCCCACTGGGTCAGCATATAGCGCTTTGTGATGTCTGAGAACCCGGCCCTGGCGAGCCGCTCGATTATCTCGGTATCCTTCAGGTAGTAGGCTTCTTCTTCCTCCATGCCCCTCTCAGAATCCACGTCGTAACTGGTGCCAAGCTTCTTGTCGTAGAACTCGACGACTTTATGGGTGGCCACCATAGCTGCGGGATTGCCCATCGTGACGATGATGTTGCCACCGGGCTTGAGCACCCGGTATGCCTCGGCAAGTTCCGTGTCGCGTAGCGGCTCCGGCACGTGGTTGAGGTTGGCGATGAAGGTGACTGTCACGAAAGTCTCATCCTCGAAGGGGAAGGAGGAGAGGTCGTCGACGATATTTTCATCTGTGAGCCCGTCATACTTGTAGACGTCGATGCCGACGCCGTTGCCGCCGAGGAACTCGTTGACAAAACGGTTGTATTTACCACAGCCGACATCGAGGCAGTATCCCTGCACGTAGCGGCTCACGCATTCGAAACGCTCGGTGGGCAGGGAAGACAGGCCCCATTTGTCGCTCTCCACGAGCACGAATGCCCGCAGGGGGAATGTCAGGAAGTCCTTGGTTTTTTGCGTTAAGGATCTGGGCATCAGAATCGCCGGCCGCCATTGCGCGGCGGATGACTGACAAATCATAATGCAGAAGCGGCTGATTGGAAACCTGGCTGCTGTTCGCTTGGCCTACAGCAATGCCGAAGCTCATTCTGCCAGCCGCACCGCCTTTTTTTCGATATTCCGGGCATAATAGAAACGTCACCATCCCAAAAGGGAAAGATCATGTGCGGCAGCTTCACACAGCCAGGCGACATCAACATCCTGGAAAGCTTCAGGCAGAGGTTCGGTGTCGAGGTCAGCGATGACCCCGGCGACGCTGAGCCGGCGATCCGCAAGCAGCTGAAAGCAACCCCCTTCCGTGAGGTCAATGTCATCTATGCCGACCCCGATGGCACGGTGCGCCTGGCATCGATGTACTGGCAGCTGATCTACCACTGGAACCAGGAGTTCAAGTCCCGGTACACCTGCTTCAACGTCAGGATGGAATCTCTGGACAAACGCCATAACGAGCCGCTGCTGATCAGGCGGCGCTGTGTCTTCCCGGTCATTGAATTCTTCGAGACCCGCAAGATCGGCGGCCGGCCGGTGCAGCCCCGGGAGTCATATGAATTCCACCGCAAAGGCGGCGGCCTCATGGCTCTGGGCGGCATCTATTCGGTTTGGCACAATCCCGAGGAGGAATAGGACCGGCGCTTCAGCTGCAGCTTGATAACCCTGGAGCCTACGCCGATCATCGCCGAGATCCACAACCGCATGCCCTTCGTTCTGGAGGATGCTGCTGTGAAGGCCTGGCTGGACCCGGAGAACACCGAATTCGAAAAGCTTATGGAAATGATCCGGCCTATCAGCTCAGAAGATCTGGAGCGGACACCGAGTCCCTGTTAGCCCTCAAAACCCCCGGTTTAAGCGGAATGCCGCCTGTGCTATAATGTTACCATCCTGAAGAGGGGAGGCAGAGGCAGTTTGTCAGTGTTATCCGGTGGCGCGGATTCAGCTGGCAGAACCCACTGAAACTGTAAACCACGCACGTTTTTCTCAAGCCGGCCTAAGGCCGGCGCTGTTTTAAGGCTAATTTCCTGTCAACCTTTTAGGGTGCAAATCACCAGGGCGATTTCCAGGAACAGAATTTATTTCGGCGCTCGGCGTCAGCCTGAGCAGGCATTTTACCGTCTGCCAGCGGCGTTTATTCAAGCCTGAGCCCGGCACGGCCGATTGGGCGTGCAAAGGATTAGCGCCGGCGGGCGGCGAAGTCCGGAACCTTGTTAGTTTCGGCCACAGCCAGCCCGGGAACATTAGGGCATGAGGGGCATTCACCAAGGGGTGGATTTACCCGGGAAAGGTGATTCACATGTTTGAACGATTTACTGAAAGAGCGCGCCAGGTAGTGGTCCTGGCCCAGGAAGAGGCCAGGGCTCTGAAGCACAATTACATAGGCACCGAGCACCTTCTGCTCGGGCTGCTTCGTGAGGAAGAGGGTATAGCCGCCCAGGTCCTCACAACCCTGGATGTGAACCTGGACGAAGTGCGCATGCAGGTGGCCCAGATAGTCGGCATGGGCGACGAGGTCGCCGCCGGCCAGATACCCTTCACCCCACGGGCGAAGAAGGTCCTGGAGCTGGCCCTGCGTGAGGCGCTCTCACTAGGTCACAACTACATCGGCACCGAGCACATCCTGCTCGGGCTCATCAAGGAGAACGAGGGCGTCGCCGCCCGCATCCTCCTCGAGTTTGACGCCGACTCCGAAAAGATCCGCAACGAGATCATGCGCAAGCTGACCGGCTCCGCACGCCGCACGCCAGTTCCCCAGGGCGAGGGCAAGAAGCGGGTCAAGCTGCTCGACCAGTTCGGCCGCAACCTCACCAAGCTCGCCGACGAAGGCAAGCTGGACCCGGTGGTTGGCCGCGAACAGGAGATCGAGCGCGTCATGCAGATACTCTCCCGTCGCACCAAGAACAACCCGGTGCTGATCGGCGAACCCGGTGTGGGCAAGACCGCCGTAGTCGAAGGCCTGGCCCAGCGTATATCCAGCAACGACGTGCCCGAGCTGCTCAAGGGCAAGCAGATATATACACTCGACCTGGCTGCTCTGGTAGCCGGTTCCAAGTACCGTGGTGAGTTCGAGGAGCGCCTCAAGAAGGTCATGAAGGAGATCCACGAGCACGGTGAAATCATCCTCTTCGTCGACGAGCTGCACAATCTTGTCGGTGCGGGCGCGGCTGAAGGCGCCATCGACGCCGCCAGCATCCTCAAGCCGGCCCTGGCCCGTGGCGAGCTGCAGACTATCGGCGCCACGACCATCGAGGAATACCGCAAATATGTGGAAAAGGACGCTGCTCTCGAACGGCGCTTCCAGCAGATAATGGTGAATGAGCCGAGCGAGGAGGACACCGAGCTGATCCTGCACGGCCTCCGTGACCGCTATGAGGCACATCACCGCATCAAGATCACCGACGAGGCTCTCAAGGCCGCGGCGCGGCTGTCAGCGCGCTATATCTCCGACCGTTTCCTGCCGGACAAGGCGATTGACGTAATCGACGAGGCTGCATCGCGCATGCGCATCAAGACCATGACGGCGCCGCCAAAGTACCGCGAGCTCGAGGGCGAGATCGAGACGGTGCGCAAGGAGAAGGAAGCCGCCATCGAGGCCCAGGAGTTCGAGAAGGCCGCCAACCTGCGCGACAAGGAGCGCAAGCTCTCCAACCGCAAGCGGGAACTGGCAGAGGAATGGAAGAACGACGAGGGTCGTGAAGTGGTATCCATCGGCGAGGAAGAGATCGCCGACATCGTCTCCATGTGGACCGGCATCCCGGTGTTCAAGCTGACTGAGGGCGAGTCCCAGAAACTGCTGCGCATGGAGGACGTGCTGCACAAGCGGGTCGTCGGCCAGGACCAGGCCATCAAGGCTGTATCCAAGGCCATTCGCCGGTCAAGGGCGGGCATCAAGGATCCGCGCCGTCCCGGCGGTTCCTTCATCTTCCTGGGCCCCTCGGGCGTAGGCAAGACCGAGCTGGCGCGTACCCTGGCCGAGTTCCTCTTCGGCAATGAGGACGCGTTGCTGCAGGTCGACATGTCTGAATACATGGAAAAACACGCCGTCTCCCGCCTGGTCGGTTCGCCCCCGGGCTATGTCGGCTACGAGGAGGGCGGCCAGCTTTCCGAAGCGGTGCGCCGCAAGCCTTATTCGGTCATCCTGCTCGACGAGATCGAGAAGGCGCATCCCGACGTTTTCAATATCCTCCTGCAGATCCTCGAGGACGGTCATCTGACCGACTCCCAGGGACGCAAGGTGGATTTCCGCAACACCATCGTCATCATGACCTCCAACATCGGCGCCAAGACCATCGCCAAGGAAAGTCCGCTGGGCTTCGCCGCCATCGAAGAAGAGGGCATGTCTTACGACGATATGAAGATGAACATCACCGGTGAGCTCAAGCGGGTCTTCCGGCCCGAGTTCCTCAACCGTGTCGATGAAGTCATCGTCTTCCACAAACTGGACCGTGCCGATATCACCTCGATCGTCGACCTGATGATCGCCCGCGTCAGCCAGCAGCTGGCCGAGCGCCATGTGATGATCGAGCTGACCGTCCCCGCCAAGGAACTGCTGGTGGAGAAGGGCTTCGATCCGGGCATGGGGGCCAGACCGCTGCGCCGCGCTATCCAGCAATACGTGGAGGACCTGCTCGCTGACGAAGTCCTGGCGGGCGCTATTCCTGATGGCTCAACCGTGCTGGTCGACCGCAAGGACGACCGGACGTTCATGACTCTGCTCGCAAAGGAACACAAGCCTAAAAAGGACCTGGTAGGCGCCTCTGGCGAAAGGTCCGAGGCAGCCAAGCCGGCACGCACAGATGGCGAAGGTTCATAGCCTTTTCACCTGTGGCGCGTGCGGCTACGAGGCCCACAAGTGGCTCGGGCGTTGTCCCGACTGTGGCGAGTGGAACAGTTTCACGGAAGAGCGTTTCGAAGGACGGGCGGGAAGCCCGGGCAAGGTAACTGAGGTGACACCGCGGCGCATCGACGAGATCGAAGCGCAGGCGGTCGAACGCGTTCAGACGCGCATCTCGGAACTGGACCGGGTCCTTGGCGGAGGAATAGTGCCGGGTTCCATCGTGCTGGTCGGCGGTGAGCCGGGCATAGGCAAGAGCACCCTGCTGCTGCAGGTGCTTTCCAATCTCTGCAGGGACCACCGGGTCTTGCTGGTTTCAGGCGAAGAGTCGCCCGCTCAGGTGAAGCTGCGCGCTGACCGGCTTCTGCACGACGTCGGTCCGGTGGAGATCCTGGCCGAGACGAACCTGGACTCGGTTGTCGCCGCACTGAAGAAGACGCGGCCGGAGCTGGTCGTGGTCGATTCGGTGCAGACGCTCTACAGCGAAGAGATCGGCTCGGTGCCGGGTTCGGTGAGCCAGGTGCGCGAGGCGGCCGGCAGGCTGATGAGGCTGGCCAAGGAAGAAGGTATCTCGGTCTTCCTGGTAGGCCATGTGACCAAGGAAGGCGCGCTCGCGGGGCCAAGGGTGCTGGAGCACATGGTGGATACGGTCCTCCAGTTCGAAGGGGACCGGAACCTGACTTACAGGGTTTTACGATCGGTCAAGAACCGTTTTGGTTCGACCAACGAGATAGGCGTATTTGAGATGAAGGAGTCCGGGCTCGAGGTGGTCGATGATCCCTCGGCTCTGTTTCTCGAGGATGGGGAGCGCAGTTGCGGCTCCTCGATCCTGGCGGCGCTGGAAGGCAGCCGCTCGCTGCTGGTGGAAGTGCAGTCGCTGGTCGCGGGCACGGGGATGCAGTATCCGCGGCAGGTCGGCAACGGCATCGACCGCGGCCGGATGGCCATGATCGTGGCGATACTGGGAAGGCGCGCCGGGCTGAACCTGGGAGGCAGCGACATTTTTGTCAACGTCGCCGGCGGAGTGAGAGTTGACGAGCCCGCGGCGGACCTGGCGGTGGCCATGGCGATAGCTTCGGCTCACCGGGACCGGCCGCTGAAGGCCAGGACGGCCTGCTTCGGTGAGTTGAGCCTCACGGGCGACCTGAGGTTCTGCATCGGCGCAGAGCGTCGGATCGACGAAGCTCTGAAGATGGGCATCGAGATGGTGCTGCTGCCGGCGAAGAACGCGGCGGCACTGGGCAGGAGTTACGAGGGCATCGAGCTGGTGGAGGCGGCTAACATCTCCCAGGCTCTGGCGAAGGTTTTTGACTAGCAGGACAGTTTGAGGGGCAGGCGGCTGGTAGAACCGATCAGCCTGCGGGCCGTAAATTTTGACCGGGGAGTTGCATGGTTGATTCGAGAGGCGATCTGAGGCTTGAAGAAAGGCTGGTGGAGGCCCTGTACCTGGTGGCTCCGGGAAGGCCGTTGCGCGAGGCGATCGACAGCATCATCCGGGCCAAGACCGGCGCTCTCATAGTTTTGGGGGACGAGAGCGCCATATCGTTCCTGTTTTCGGGAGGCCTCCGTCTGGAGACGGACTTCACTCCCAACATGCTGTACGAGCTGGCCAAGATGGACGGGGCGACGATCCTCAACCGGAACGCCACCCGCATCCATCGGGCAAACGTGCAGCTGATGCCGGACGCGACCATCGAGTCGAGCGAGACCGGCACCAGGCACCGGACGGCCGAGCGCGTCGCAAAGCAGACCGACGCCATCGCCATATCCATCTCGATGGACCGGGACCTGGTGAGTATCTATGTGGATGAGCTCAAACATGTGCTCACCGAGATGAGGGTGCTGCTGGCCAAGTCTGACCAGGCCCTGCAGACCCTGGAGAAGTATCGCGCCAGGCTCGATCAGGTGGCGGATAACCTGACCGCGCTTGAGTTTGAGGACGCCGCCACCCTGCACGATGTGGTCGGCGTGCTGCAGCGCTCGGAGATGGTATCGAGGGTCGCTGGCGAAATAGAGAGGTACCTCATCGAACTGGGGTCGGAGGGACGTCTCATCGCCATGCAGCTCGAAGAGCTGATGACCGGCGTAGCCCGGGACCGGGCGGCGCTGATCATGGACTACCGGCCCGGCAGGGGCCCGACGGTCGTGAAGATAGAGCAGAAGCTGGATGCGTTGACGCCGGACGAACTGTTCGATCCGGACGCTATTGCGAAGATCCTGGGTTACAGGAAGAAGGCCAAGTCGACGGAAGTGAGCATGTCACCCCGGGGTTACCGGGTGCTCAGCACGATCCCCCGGCTACCGGCTTCCATAATCGACAACATAGTCTCCAGGTTCGGCAATCTCAAGTCGGTGCTGCTGGCCGGCGAGGACGACCTGGTGGCGGTTGAAGGAGTTGGCAGGGTCCGGGCCCGCGAGATAGGCGAAGGCCTGGTGCAGTTGAGGGAGTTGTCCCTGGCGGAGAAGTACAGTTTCCGCTAGTAGTCAGCAGTTTGACAGAGCAGTTTGACAGACTTATAAAAACTGGTAGGTTTATTACGGGAGGAGGTTGAGCCACATTGGGATATAACGTAGGCGACAAGGTTGTCTACCCGCACCACGGAGCCGGTACGGTCATAAAGAAGGAAAAGCGCGATGTGCTCGGTCAGAAGCGTGAGTACCTGACGATCCAGATTTTGCACAATGACATGACTGTGATGGTTCCCGTGGACAGCGCGGGCAAAGCCGGGCTGAGGAAAGTCATCGGCAAGAGGGATGTGGACGAGGTCATCGCGGTTCTCCAGCAGGACGAGACCAAGATGCCGAAGAACTGGAACCGGCGCTTCAAGCACAACCGCGAGAAGATCAAGACCGGTGACATCTTCGAACTGGCAGAGGTCGTCAGGAACCTTTCGATCCGCGAAGCGGAAAAAGGCCTGTCCACCGGTGAGAAGCAGATGTTCAACCGGGCCAAGAAGATCCTGGCCAGCGAACTGATGTACGCCCGCGGCCTGGACGAGACCGAGGCTGACAAGTTTCTCGACGGCGTGCTCAAGGAGTTGGAACCGGCGTCGCCGGGAAGAAAACTCGACGACGCTCCCTGATAAGGGGCATCCGGTTTTTCGGAAATGGGACAACCCGGACACAACCCCGGGGCACCCCGGGGGGACACATTACTTAATTGGGTATTAAGGGGACACATTACTTAACTATGAATTAAGTAATGTGTCCCCTTTAAATGTGTGTCCCCTTTTAATGTTATGAATCCTGAAATGATAAAAAATTGAATCTTGGAGTCATCATCGCCGCTGGTGGTATTGGCAGCCGCATGGAGGCGGGATCATCCAAGCAGCTGATGCTTCTGGCAGGACAGCCCGTAGTAGCGCGCTCCACAGCCATCTTTCAGGCAGCTCCGGAGGTCGGGGAGATAGTCATCGTCATCGATCTGGCTGATGTGGAGCGCTGCCGGCACGATGTCGTCGAAAGATACGGGCTGGTCAAGGTGAGCGCGATTGTCGCCGGCGGCGAGACCCGGGCAGATTCGGTTCAGAACGGTATGGCGCAGCTCGGCCCGCGGATCGACACGGTCCTCGTGCACGACGGCGCCAGGCCTCTTTTCCCGCCGGAGCTGCTAGCTGCCGGAATCAGGGAACTGGAAACCGCCGATTGCGATGGCGTCGTGTTCGGCATACCGGTTACTGACACCATCAAGGAGCTAGCCGGCGAGGGCGGACTTGTCGCGCGCACTCCCGACCGCACCCGGCTATGGGCAGCCCAGACGCCGCAGATCTTCAACCGGGCGACACTCAAGAAGGCGTACGCCCAGCCGCCGGATGTCCTCGCTGCGGCGACCGACGACGCTTCTCTGGTAGAACAGGTAGGCGGACGCGTACGCATGGCCGCCTGCAGCCCCGAGAATATCAAGATCACAACGCCGGTCGACCTGGCTCTGGCGGAGGAAATCCTCCGGCGGCGGGGTAATAAGGCATAGCGCGGCGCAGTGCTGAAGCCGAAGCTGAAGCCGAAGCCGAAGCTTTTCCCATGATCAGGGAACAGAACCAGGCTCAGCGTCCTTAAGGAGACCATGAAGATACGAACAGGCATAGGAATCGACGCCCACCGTTTCGTCGAAGGACGGCGGCTGATCCTCGGCGGCGTGTCTGTCGACCATCCCCTGGGCCTGGAGGGGCATTCCGACGCGGATGTACTTTCCCACGCGATCGCCGACGCCCTGCTGGGCGCCGCCGGGCTCGAGGATATCGGCCATTATTTTCCGGATACCGACCCTGGATTCAAAGACATGTCGAGCCTGGTGATACTTAGCCGGGTAATGGAGCTGGTCCGAAAACGCGGCTGCGAAGTCGGCAATATCGACGCCGTCTTGGTGCTGGAGGAGCCGCGCATGGCGCCATACCGCAAAAACATGCGTATCGCCCTCGCCGAAGCGCTGGACATCCCCGCTGAAGATATCAGCCTGCGGGCGACAACCACCGAGGGCATGGGCTTCGCCGGCAGGGGTGAGGGTATCGCGGCAGTCGCTACATGTTTGGTAGAATGCGCAGGGAGCATAATGATGGAAATGGACCTTTAGCGGAACGGAGCCCGATCAATGCGAGCTTCCACCGGCAGGATGGGCGCACCAGAGCCGACAACGGTCAACACGAGAAGCCAGGGAGACTGACATATGTATGCCATAAATTTTTACTCACATATCTATGACGACCAGCTGCGCCACCGCCGCAAGACGGCGACGGTGAGGCTCGGCGACAAGAGCCATAAATACCGCAAGGGCGAGATTGTCTGGATCACCATCGGGCGCAAGTACGGCCCGCGCCAGAAGCTCTTCACCGCCATCATCGACAGCGTCGAGGTCAAGCCGATCGACGACCTGTCGCCACGTGACATCGAGCGCGAGAACCCCGAGTTCCGCCGCGTCGACGAGGTGGTGCACCTGCTGGGCCAGATCTACAACCGCACTGTCACCCTGCAGGATACGGTCACTGTAGTCCATTTCTCCGACGTCACCGAGTAGCGGCGAAGACCGGACCAGCAGCGGTCAACGATCATGCCTGAACGAAATCCTTCCGATCTGCCACCCGGCGGCCCGGTTCCCGGCCCCGTGCGCGTGCGCTTCGCGCCCAGCCCCACCGGCACCCTGCACATTGGCTCGGCCCGCACCGCCCTCTACAATTATCTTTTCGCCCGGCACATGGGCGGCAGCTATATCCTCCGGATTGAAGACACCGATGTTGCCCGTTCCTCCCGTGCGCACGAGCAGTCGATCCTGGCCGACCTGGCCTGGCTGGGCCTGGAATGGGACGAAGGGCCGGATATCGGCGGTGACTATGGTCCCTACCGCCAGAGCGAGCGCTCCGACGCCGGCATCTATCGCCGGGCTGCCGAGCGGCTGCTCAAAGAGAACAAGGCTTATTACTGCTTCTGCTCGCAGGAGAGGCTTGAGGAACTGAAGAAGGAAGCGCAGGTCCACGGCGACGCGCCCGGCTATGATCGCAGCTGTGACGCCATCGATCGCGCCGAGGCTGCTGCCCGTGTGGCCGACGGAGAACCGGCTACCATCCGCTTCCGGGTGCCCCGTACCGACATCGTCGTCACTGACATCATCCACGGACCCACGGAATTCAACTCGGCGGTCATCGGCGACTTCATCATCCTGAGGTCTGAAGGCGGAGTATCCTATAATTTTGCCGTGGTGGTCGATGACATCGCCATGGAGATCACCCATGTCATCCGCGGCGAGGATCATCTGACCAACGCAGCCCGGCAGGTACTGGTCTTCCAGGCGCTTGGTCATGAGCCACCGGCCTGGGCGCATCACTCCCTGGTCATGGGGCCGGACGGCGGCAAGCTCTCCAAGCGCCACGGCGCTACATCCGTGGGCGATTTCCGCGGGATGGGATATCTTTCCTCTGCTATCATCAATTATCTGGCGCTGCTGTCCTGGTCGCCTTCGGGTGATCAGGAGAAACTCGCCAAGGGTGAGATGGTGGAAGATTTTGAACTGCAGCGGGTAGCGAAGAGCCCGGCGATATTCGATATCGCCAAACTCAACTGGCTCAACGGCCTGCATATCCGGGACCTGGAGCCGGCGGTGCTGCGCGAGGCGCTGCGGCCGTTCCTGAAAACTGGTGCCGAGGGACTGGCTGACGCGGCGGCATCCGGAGCAGTTGACGTTTCGGACGAATTAGGCAATATAACCGAAGGCCAGCTTGCCGTCGCCGAAGCTGCCGTGCAGACATCGCTGGTGACGCTGGCGGATGCAGGCGCCCAGATACGGGAATTCTTCACCCTCTCGCCGCTGGCGGAATCCGAGTGCCTGCCGGAGCTGAAAGAGGAAGGCAGCGCCGCCGTACTGGAGATGGTTCTGGCCGGGGTCGACAGGCTTCCTGATGCTGGGAGCATCGCTGCCGACGGGGTGGCGGAGCAGCTTGAATCGGCTCGCGCCCTGCTGAAGGAATGGAAAAAAGTCTGTAAAAAAGCGGATATCCCGCCGAAACGCCTATTCCGCACTCTAAGGATAGCCCTCACCGGCAGGACATCCGGGCCGGAGCTGCCGTTCCTGCTTGTCGGACTCGGCTCGGCGACGGTGCGCGAGCGGCTGGAAGCGGCGCGGCCGTTTTCCGGCTGAATCTACAGGCAGGATATACTGACAGAGGTACTGCAGGAACAGGACAGAAAAAGCGGCAAGGATAGCGACAGGAGCAGGGACTGAGTGTACGGAACCAACGACATGGCGATCCAGCAGATCAAGATATATAACTCGCTGACGCGGAAGAAAGAGGACTTCGTCCCGCGCGACCGCGGCAAGGTCGGCATCTATGTCTGCGGCCCGACCGTCTATGGTTACGTACACGTGGGCAACGCCCGTCCCTATGTCTTCTTCGCGGTGCTCTCGCGCTACCTGCGCCACCTCGGCTATGAAGTCACCCTGGTCGAGAACCTCACCGACGTGGATGACAAGATAATCGAACGCGCCGCCAAGGAAGGAACGACTTCCGACGCGATAGCAAAACAGTTCTCCGATGCCTACATCGAAGACACCGGCCGCCTGGGACTCGGGCGTCCCGACGTCGAGCCGCGGGCTACCGAACATATCGAAGAGATCATCGATATCTGCAAGGAGCTGGTCGCCTCGGGATATGCCTATGAGACCGGCGGCAGCCTTTATTTCCGCGTAGGTGAGTTCACGGGATACGGCAAGCTATCCGGCCAGAAGACCGACCAGATGAAGCACTGCGAATTGCCTCGCGACGGCGAGGCTAAAGAGAGCCCTCTGGACTTCGCCATCTGGAAGGCGGCCAAGCCGGGCGAGCCCAGCTGGGAAAGCCCCTGGGGCCTCGGTCGTCCAGGCTGGCACATCGAGTGCACGGCCATGTCGCTGAAGTACCTGGGCAAGAAGTTCGATATCCATGGCGGCGGCCGCGACCTGGTCTTCCCCCACCACGAGAACGAGGTGGCCCAGGCCGAAGCTGTTACCGGCACGGGATTTGTCCGCTACTGGATGCACAACGGCATGATCACCCGCAAGGACGAGAAGATGAGCAAGTCCATCGGCAATATCTTCCTGTTGCGGGAGTTCCTCAAGAATTATGATCCGCGGGTGCTCATCCTTTTCTTCATGGGCTCCCACTACCGCAGCCCGCTGGAGTTCTCGGAGCTCAATCTGGATGAAGCCGCCACACAACTGGAGCGTTTTCGCAACTGCCTTTGGAAGATAAACGGCGTGATCGGCGAAGGGACGGCCGGGGAAGACACGGCCAGCGGCCACAAGCCGCCCGACAGCGCCGCCCTTCAGGCCGCCATGGACCGCACCCGGGAGCAGTTCGACGACGAGATGCGTGATGACATCAACACGGCGGGCGCGCTTGCCGCGGTTTTCGGACTCGTCCGGGTTGTCAACGAATATGCTGAAGACGCTTCACTGGCTGGAGGCGCTGACGCCGGAATGCTGACTGAGGCTCGCGACCTTATCGTTGAATTGCTGCACATCCTTGGCGTGGACATCTCCCCATCGGAGTACGGTGAATCCGGTTTTGAACAGGAACTCCTCGATCTGGTCGAGGAGAGGGAGCAGGCACGGCTGGCGAAGGATTACGCCGCCGCCGACGCTGCCCGCGACAAGCTTGCCGCCGCCGGATATGAAGTGCGTGACACTCCCCAGGGGCCGAAGCTGGTCAGGAAATCCTGAAGCCACGCCAGGCTGGTGGTGGAAGCATCAGACGGCCGTTCGCGCACTTGCAAACCTGTAATCCAGGACGAAAAGAGCCCCATGGCAGGCCATAAGTACGAAGCTGAAAAAGCCGGTCACCTCGATGGGCGTCTGCGCCGGTTCATGGCGCCACCAGAGCTGCTTCTGGGCAGATTCGCGCCTTTACCAGGCGAGATATGGGCCGTCATCGGTGCTGGCACCGGATTCCTGGCAATCCCGCTGGCAGCGCGGGTCGAGAAGGTCCACGCGCTCGATCTCAGCGACAAGATGCTGGAACTACTTCGCAGGAACCTCGAGGATAAACAGGTGGACAATGTCGAGACGGCCAGATCGGAAGAGAGCGCTCTGCCGCTTCCTGATTCCTCGGTCGACGCGGTGCTGCTGGCTTTCGTACTTCACGAGGTCGATGAACCGGAGAAGTTCCTCGGCGAAGTATCGAGGATAACAAGGCCCGGTGGCAGGCTCTGCGTCATCGAGTTCACCAGTTCGGGTTCATTCGGGCCGCCGAAGGACGAGCGGTTGACCTCAGGGAAGATAAATGACTTGGCTGAAGGCGTGGGGTATGAGACGAGCCGTACCTGGAACTGGCAACGCCGGTTGATCGGCTGGAAATATTTCGAACTGGCTGGATACGAATTCAGGAAGGGCTCATGATCTACATCATCGACGGCTATAACGTGGCCCACGTGCAGGAGTCAGGCAGTATTACCAAGGGTGAGCTGGAAGACAAACGCCAGTCCCTGATCGAATCCGTCGTCAGCTACATCGCCACCACCGGCGATGAGGCCATTGTGGTGTTCGACTCCACCACCGCAGAAACCACCGAGTGCCATCAGGTCCCCAATACCTCTGTCACCGTCTGCTTCTCATCGGCCTCCATGATCGCGGACATCCTCATCAACAAGCTGGTGCAGGAGAAGCTGGCATCCACCCAGGCAGACATCCGGGTCGTCAGCGCCGACTGGGAGGTCCAGAAGGGATCGCTGATGAAGGGCGTCGAACGCATGACTCCCCGCAATTTTCTCGCCGAAATAAAAAAATTTGAAAAAAAGCTTGCAATCTGTCCCGAAAAGGATAAAATGCGCTGGAAGCTTGAACATAAAGTAGACGTCGAGACTTTGCGGAAACTGGAAGAAATGCGTAGGGGGCGCGGTTAGGACAACCGTGCGGGTTCTCAGGAATCTGGCCCAGAAGTAACGGGGAAGGTTTTTTCAGGCCATTGGCGAAAACCCTCCCGCAGACCGTAAACCCGGCGATTTATCCGGAGACAGCTGGATAAGGAGAGGGGGAGAGTCTTGAAAACTTCAACGGGGCAGGATGAAGATGTAATGCTGATCGCGAAGGCGCGGTCGGGGAAACTGGACGCCTTCGAGGCGATCGTTTCCAAGTATCACAGTTTCGTCAAGCTGAAGGCCAGTTCCTACTTCATGTCGGGTGGCGACACCGACGATCTCGTCCAGGAAGGGCTCATCGGTCTGACCAAGGCCATCCGCGATTATCGTGACGACCGCGAGGCCTCGTTCCGCAGTTTTGCCGAGCTCTGCATCACCCGGCAGATCATCACCGCCATCAAGACCGCCTCACGCCAGAAGCACCAGCCGCTGAACAGCTACCTCTCCCTGAGCCATTCGCCGACTTCCCATGACGATGGCGAGTGCTCGCTGGGTGATATACTTCCCGGCTCTCCCACCCACGACCCCCTGAACGTGGTCATCAGCTCGGAGGAGGTCGCCAGCCTCAAGGATTGTCTTGGGCGCCTTCTAAGCGAGCTCGAGACCAGCGTCCTCAGCCTGTACCTGGAGGGGCACTCCTATGAGAAGATAGCCGAGGATATCGGTTATGACACCAAGAGCGTGGACAACGCTCTGCAAAGGATTAAGCGTAAGGTAGACCTTCACCTTCAGAGCCGGCAGGTGCACTTCTAGAGGCCTGGAGACCGCCAGAAAGGCAGGGAATCGCGGCATTTAGGCCCGAATCCTGCAAATAGCGTAATTAAAGAGGCGCCCTTCGATGTTGGGGAACAACACCAAAGGGGGCCTCTTGTTTTATAATGTTCTTTCTCCACACAAGGCCGGTGTAGCTCAGTTGGCTAGAGCAGCTGATTTGTAATCAGCAGGCCACGGGTTCGAATCCTGTCACCGGCTCCAGTCTTTTGCCTGCAGATAGAGGGATTAAATAAATCTTGCCGCCAATGAAGGCGGCAAGATTTATTTCTTTTCACCTTTGTCGCCTCAGATGGCACTCACCTATTCATACCGAAGCGCCTCTGCCGGGTAGATCTTCGAGGCCTGGCGCGAAGGCAGGTATGTAGTGAGTAGTGACGCGCTGTAAGTCAATACGAAGATGGCGATGATCCCCGTCCATGGCATCTTGAAGGCCACACCGTCGATCTCCTTTGATACGAATGTTATGAAGTTATAACTAAGGCCGATGCCCAGTACCGTGCCGATGATGATGCCCAGCAGCGAGACGAACGAGGACTCCAGCAGGAAGGTGCTCTGCACCATGCCGCGCCGGAAACCGATGGCGCGGAGCATGCCGATCTGGTGGCGCCGCTCGACCACCGAGCGGGCTGCGATGACGCCGAGGGCGGCGATGCCGACGACCAGGCCCAGGCCCATGAAGCCCTGCATCAGGCGGTTCATCATATTGTTCGACCGCATCATGTCGCCCAGATGCTCGGCTGTCACCCGTGTGTCCATCCCGTTAGCGAAGAACGTTCGTGAAAGCGCTTTCGAAGTGGCAGCGGCATCCACTCCCGGCTTCAGCTTGAACCAGAAAGACGTCGCCGGTGCCGGCGTTGCGGTGATACTGTCGATGGCCTGCTTTGAGGTGAAGACGCTGTTGGTGGCGTACATGGCCATTGATTCGATGACGCCGATCACTTTCAGGCTTCTGGCTTTGCCGGTCTGCGGATCACGCACCTCGATGTAGACGTCGGGCAGTGTCTCATTATCAGCATAGAAACCGCTTAGCATGAAGTCAGAGGGGATGTCGGAATTCAGGTTGGACGGGCTCGGCACCAGTCCGCTATGGACTACGGCCAGGCCGGGATCGTCGGCCAGCGCCTGCCAGACGGCAGCATCGCTCTCGTAACTGCCGGACTTGAGCTGGAATGTGTAGTCGACGTTTTCCAGGTAACCGTCATCGGCGCCCTGGACGACGAAGCTCTGCCAATCGCCGCCGTTCTCGCCAGTCTGCCGGATATCAACCGGCGCGACCGCGACGCTGCCGACGGCGGTGATGTCATCGGGGTTTATGCCCTCGCTGGAAGCCGCAATCTTGCCTGTGACTTCATCCACCGGGTTAGCGTAACCGGCGAGGCCCTGGATATCGAAACCGCCGGCGAGCCGCTCGGTGTTATCCCAAATGGCGCCGAAGGAACCCAGCATCGCCGACATGAAGCTCATGGTGAAGATGATCAGGGCGAACATCGCCAGGGCCATGCCGGTGCGGAAACGGGTCCGCATCGGGTAGTTGACTGCGATCTTCAGCAGCGGCGGCATCCCTTTGACGCGCCGGAAGATGCTGACCACGAAAGCCAGCAGGATGTCCGAGTTATACATGACCGTCCAGATGGCGCCGGCGACGATGGCGATGCCGGAAAGGATGAACATCTCCATCCCCCTGGTCATCTCCGGCAGCGAAAGCAGGCTACTCACGACCTCGGCGGGCAACAGCCACCAGACCAGCAGGCCGAGGCCGGCGATGGTGAAAGCGGCGCGCTCCGGCAGGCCGAGGTTTCGCGCCAGCAGCGGCAGGCCGATGATGCCCAGCGAGGTGCCGATCATGAATGGGGCCAGCTGCATTGAGTTCAGTCCTAAAATCGTCAGCAGTGCGCCCAGGATGAGCATGCCGATAGCGCCGAACACCCAGACCTTGCGGCGCTGCCGTTTCGGTTCGGGAAGGTCGCGGATGGCGCGGACGATATTTATATGTCCGGCGCGCCATGCGGAGACGACGACCACGACCAAAGTGGCGGTCAAGCCCATAGCATATGCGACGACGAGGCTGCGCCAGTCGACGGTGAAGGCGAAGCTGAAATCGTCAACCTGGCCAAAGGCGCCACTCATGACCCTGACCATGGCCCAGCCAACGCCGATGCCGGCGATGACGCCGACTCCGGCCGCCAGCAGCGCATAGACGATGCCCTCGAAGACGAAGATCTTGAGGATGTCCCGGCGCCGGGAGCCGAGGGCGCGCATGACGCCCAGCTCCGTCTTCCGTTCGGTGGCCAGCATGACGAAGATCAGGAAGATCAGCATGACGCCGGCGACCATCGAGAACTCGCCCAGGATCAGAAAGATATTGGTGAGGCTCGTGGCGGCCTCGCTGGCTTCGTCCAGCACATCCTGTTTCACCGTCTGGGCTTCGAGTGTAGTGCCGGCCAGTAGCGGGTTGACCTTATCCGCTACCTGTCCCGAAAGTGCGGCGCCATCAAACTCATTTCCGGTATTGGAGATGAGGATCATGTTGTAGGTGTTTGAGGTACCGGCATATGACCAAAGATCTTCGACCGGCAGTACCATGGACAGTCCCTCGGATGGCTTGCCGCCGTCCTTAAATACGCCTGCGATATTGAGTGTCGTCGGCTCCCGCCCCATGAAAACCTGAATAACATCGCCCGGGGCGACATCGAGGTCCTCAGCCGCTTTGCTGCCCAGGAATGCTTCACCGGTCGACAGGCGGGCGATGTCAAGCTCCTCGCCGGCCGTGTTCACAAGAGGCTCAGTTGCGGCAGCATAATTGCCTGCCACGCCCAGTACGGTAAGCTCCGGAATACTTTGCTTCGTGTTCGGTGAGATCGCCGGCGCCAGCTCGATGACAGCCGGGGTCACGCCGTCAGCAAGACCAGTGCCGGACAGGCCGGTGTCGATCTTCTCATAGACATCGCTGCTGAAGTAAGTACCGCCGATGCGGGTCCTGGTGCCGGTGAAATCACCGCCGCTCTTTTCGCCGTCACCCTTGTCGATGATGATCTCGTCGATTGCGCCGTAGCCCCGCAGGGCCTCGTTATCGATCGAATGCTTCAATGTGTCGCCCGTGACAAGGGCCGAAGAGAACAGGAGCGTCGTCAGCATCAGGCCGAGGATGATCAGCGTTGTCTGGGCCTTGCGGCGGGTGATGTTGCGGACGCCGAGCTTCAACAGGACCGGATTTCGCAAGGCGGCGAATCCCAGCAGCGCCATGCAGACCGCCAGTATCGCCAGGAGTTCGATCATCAGCGTATTCAACGGTATACCGAAAAGTTTATCCACGATCCTTCCTCCTGTTCAGTTCATGCTTCTCGATAAGGCCGTCACGCATCCTGATGATACGGTCTGCGCGGGCGCCCACCTCGTCGCTGTGGGTGACGACTACGAAGGTCTGTCCCTCGTCGCGGTTCAGCCGCGAGAGCAAGTCCATGATCTCGTTCTGGTTCTCGCTGTCGAGGTTGCCCGTGGGCTCGTCACACCATACTATCGCCGGATTGTTGACCAGTGACCGGGCGATGGCGACGCGCTGCTGCTGCCCACCGGATAACTCGGCAGGCCGTTTGTGGGAGTGCTCGGGCAAACCGATGGTCTCAACCCAATTGAGCGCTCGCTTACGTGCCTGGGAGGGCTTGACGCCGGATACCAGCAGCGGCAGCTCCACGTTCTCGACCACGGTGAGAACCGGCAGCAGATTGAAGGCCTGAAAGATAAAACCCATGTTCCCGGCACGAAAATCCGTCCGGGCGCTGTCGCGCATGTTATAGATTGACTGGCCGCTGACGACTACTGTACCCTCAGTAGGTTCATCGATGCCGGAAAGGCAGTTGAGCAGAGTCGTCTTGCCACAGCCACTGGGGCCCATTATCGCAACCATCTCGCCTTCCCGTACGTTGAGGTCGATGCCCTTGAGTGCGTGGACCTTCACCTCGCCGGTGTCGTAGGTCTTGTGCAGATCGGTCGTGCCGATCATCACTTCTGAAGCTTCCACTGCTTCTATAGCTCCCATTGTTTTGATCGTTTTCATGGCTTCGATTCCTTTCAACTCCACCGCTTCGTAGCTTGTTTCTGGTTTTTCCCTGGTCGATAGCTTCATTGCATTTCCTCCTGAATTCATGAACGTTTTCACTCTTACTGTTAGTTCAGCATCGCTGGCTGCAGCCTTGCGGTTGCTGCAGGCCTCATCTCCCTACAACATGGTCAGCACGGATCTGGCGCGACGATTCTACCGCCGCGCTGATTGCTTCCAGCAGCCGTTCGGGGGAATCGCCCTTGCTAAAAAAGTAATCAGCTCCGGAAGAGAGCGCCTCTTCGCGGGTCTGCGGATCATTACCTAGAACGATCACCTGAGTCGTGACGCCAGTGGCGCGTGATCCGGTGACAGCGACGCGACTATCGCCGCCAAGGAACCGTTCGATGCCGGGCAGCTCCCAGTCGACTACGATAAGATCGGGATGAGTCGCCTCGATAACATCCAGCAGTCTGTCACCGCTGTCGGCTTCGCCAGTCACGCGCAGCCTTGTCTCCATCTCGACTAGCAACCTTAAAGCCGAGCGGATGGTCGCGCTTTTGTCTGCCAGTACAACTTGCATCGCCGTTACCTTTCTAACGCTTGCTTGCAGTGAGATTATCGAGCAAATGCGCGAGAAAAACGCCCGGCAGAGGTAGGGTCTTTGCCCTGGCCATGTGGACAGTCTTTTTCCCGGCCAGTGAGGGAGTGTTCAAGCGGTTGAGAGAGGGATAATATAAGTGGGTAAACCAGCCGGATCGTTATGGAAGGCACCAGATTCATGGACGAATGTAAAAAAGATCCAAAAAAGGAAGCTCTCAGTCAGTCCTGTTTCGAGCAGTTGCCGGTGGGCGTCGCCTTCTTCGACGCTGCAGAAAAACTTGAGACCTATAACAGGGCTTGGGAGGAGTTCTGGCAGGGATATGTGGCCGAAGCAGAACCGGGCCGTGATCTCAT
Organism: Actinomycetota bacterium; assembly: GCA_016235065.1. Lineage (GTDB taxonomy): Bacteria > Actinomycetota > Thermoleophilia > BMS3ABIN01 > BMS3ABIN01 > JACRMB01. The sequence continues at coordinate 622,757 of JACRMB010000003.1, forward strand.
CATCCAGCCAGGGATGACCCTGGAAGAGTTGGTTCCCATGGATGGCAAGTCGGCTCGCGACATGAAGAACAAGGTGGCTGAAGAGGGGTATGCCCGCCAGGATGTCCTTATCGGCGCTCCTGACGGACGCCGTCTTTATTACGAGGTTATCGTTTCGCCGGTGTTCGAGGATGGCGAATACGTCGGCGCGGTCAACCTGGTGGCCGACGCCTCCCAGCGGTTGGGCTCGCTGGAGGAGTTGGAGGAACACATCATGATGCACTCCGGGGAGGCAGAGAGGCGCCGCGTGGTCGCCGATGGGCTTGGCGAAGCGCTGGCGATGATCAACTCCAACAGGCCGCTGGATGAAGCGCTCAATTTCATCGTCGACCGGGCGGGCAAGGTGCTGGGGACAGAAGCGGTCGCTCTGCACCGAATCCAGCTACAGGACGGGCTGATCATACCTGACGCTCAGATCGGCAAGGTGGCCCGCTACATCGCTGACCTGAAGATCCCGCTTTATGGCGGAGCTGTGGGCGAAGCGATCCTCGCCCGCCAGTCGCTGGTTGTTCCCGACTCGTCGGCACTGATGGAGAACGCGCGCAGAGCGATGCCTCCTGACCAGCAGCAACTGGTGGAGAAGCTTGTCTCCCGTTATCCGTCGATCCTTGGCATCCCGGTGGTGGTGAAGGATGAGGATTATGGTGTTCTGGTCTTTTACTATCCGGAGGCGCGTGAGTTCACTGAGGAGGATGTCGAGCTTGCCCGCGCCTTCGCTGACCAGGTGGCACTGGCTGAGGGCAACGCCCGCCTGCGCGAGATCGTCGAGCTGACGGCTATCGCTGACGAGCGCAACCGTCTGGCGCGCGAGCTGCACGATGCCGTGACCCAGACGCTATTCTCGGCCTCGATGATCGCTGAGGTCATACCAGCGTTGTGGGATCGCGATGAGGTCGAAGGCCGCAAGCGGCTAGAAGAGCTCCGCATCCTGACCCGCGGAGCCCTGGCGGAGATGCGTACGTTGCTCCTTGAGTTGAGACCGGCTGTGCTGGAGGAAACTGAGCTTGATGACCTGCTGAGACAGTTGTCTGAGGCTGCCAGCGGTTCCACTCGCGTGCCGGTGAAGCTGGAGTTCAGCGGTCGCTGCGAGTTGCCGGTCGACACCAAGATTGCCATCTATCGTATCGCCCAGGAAGCGCTCAACAATATCTCCAAGTATGCCGGAGCTTCGAACGTCGCGCTGACGATGGACTGCACGCCGGAAACGGTTAATCTAACAATCCATGATGATGGACGCGGTTTCAGCGGCGCGGATGGCGCTAGCGACAGCTTTGGCCTTAAGATCATGCAGGAGCGGGCGGAATCCATCGGTGCCGAGCTGGTAATCGATAGCACAATGGGTGAAGGAACGCGGATCGATCTGTCATGGGCATCTGACAGCGGGGATTCCCGAGAAAGGACGGGCAATGGCTGAGGAGCAACTTATACGGGTCATTATCGTGGACGAACATCCGATGGTGCGAAGCGGCCTGGTCGCGTTCATGGGCATCCACGATGATTTCGAGCTGATTGCAGAGGCCGAATCCGGCGAGGAAGCGGTCGAACTCTGCATCAAGCACCAGCCGGACATCGTCCTCATGGACTTGATGCTTCCCGGCATGAACGGGGACGAAGCCACCGAAGCGTTACTGAAGGTGTGCCCCGACACACGCGTCATCGCCCTCACCAGCTTCCCCGAGGAGGACCTTGTGCAGAGGACGCTCAAAGCTGGTGCAATCAGTTACCTGCTCAAGAATGTATCCGCTGGAGAGCTGGCCACGGCTATCCGCGATGCATTTAAAGGCAAACCGACCCTCTCCCCCGAAGCGACCAAGGCTCTGATCAATACCACAACCGGTTCACCGGCCCCGGGCTACGTCCTGACCGGTCGCGAGCTGGAGATACTGGCGATGATGGTGCAGGGGCTGAAGAATCCTGATATCGCCGAGCGCCTCGTGGTGAGCCGCTCGACTGTGAAGTTCCATGTCAGCAATATTCTGCACAAACTGGGCGTGCGCACCCGAACCGAGGCGGTGGCGCTGGCGTTACAGAGCAAGCTGATGAATTGAGGGGGTTAATGTCGGGCATAAAGTAGGCGCGGAAACCGCCTCACGCGAGTAACCAGCTACATCTATAGCGGCTCCAGAGTTTTCGCATTGAGTCAGAGCTGGCAGGCTTCACTTATCATTCATGATATCTTTCATCTTTTTTTCTTCCCACTTACTTCCTAGCATCGAGCCATTGAGGGCGAAGACATTTACGGCATGTAAAATGACTGCGGCACCCCAGAAAATCGTGACCCAGTAGAACCAGAGGCTGTCTGGGCTGGTAATCAGGTTCACTGCGATCAGGAACATGTTAACCACTATGAAACTTATCAGATTTGAATAAAATCCCTTGAGCTCAGCTACTCTATGTCTTGCCATCCTCTGCTTATCTTCCTGCGTCGTGTCCATTTCGACTCCCTGGTTAGATTCAATATTCAGCTACATGCCTTTAGTCCCCCGCCTGGTTATTTTTAATCCTTTTTATTTTTGTGAATCACTCATCAGCCCGATGGTCCACCGAGAACGTCCCGGAATTGATGGTGCACCAGGGAACAAAACTTTGCTGAAAACCGCTGGGCAAGTTACTTTTTGTGACCGGAAGGGAAATAGGAAAATCAGTGTCCATAGTGTTCTTCCGGGGAGGTCGTCATTTGGTGCCCAGAACCAGGTGTGATCGCATGTTGAGCGCAGTGCCGAAGGTTCGTTTGAGAATATGGTATTTCGTAGTCGGATTGCTGATGGCATCATTGGTAGTCCCCGGCTGTGCGAACCAGGAACCGACATCGTCCAATGCACAGAAGGAAGGGTTCCCGCTGCTTACCGCGGTTAAGGGCACTGGCCAGCTCCCGTCGAATTCCGCGAACAGTTTCTCCTTCGCTGTGTTCGGCGACAACCAGGGGAATCAGCAGGCAGCCCAGACTGCCGGCAGCATGTTCACAGCGATCAGCAAGCATCAGCCGCAGCCGGATTTCGCTTTTAGCTTAGGGGACATCATTGTGGGAAAGGATCCCAACGATCCGGACACGCTTATTCAGCAGAAATACAATGATTACATTTCACTCGTAAAAACTGCGGGGATTCCGGTCTTCAACGCACCTGGCAATCACGAGATGGACGACAGCAACGACGTGCCCAACGAAAGGATGCATCAACTCTACCTTGAAAGCATTGCTCCCCTTTACGGATCCTTCGATTACGGCAATTCCCGTTTCATTGCCCTGAACACCGAAGATATCCCGGCTCCGGGCCAGACGCCTCCCACACCGCCCGAGGGTTACCAGTACAGCTATATCGGCGACGCGCAGCTGCAGCAACTCGATGCGGATCTGGCGGCGAACACCGACAAGACCCATATCTTCATCATGATGCATTATCCGGTCAAACCGCTGATTGCAAAAAATTCTCTCAGCCCGGACAGCCTCAATAAATTGACCGACATCCTCGCGAAGTATGGCAACGTATCGTTTGTTATGGCGTCACACGAGCATCTTTACTATAACCCGCAGGACCCGTCCAACCTGACCTCCATCGCTCCTTTCCGGGCGGGAGACCCCACCGTCTACCTGGTTTCTGGAGGCGCTGGCGCGAAAATAAGTGCTACGCCGCAAAACGGCGGTTTCAACCACTACCTGATCTTCAATGTAGACGGCGACAACGTCTCCGTCACGATAAACAGGCTGGATGGTTAGGCAGGGCACTATAGATTCGCCGCTGCGAATCGCCTGTGTCGGCGACAGCATCACGTGGGGAGCTTTGATCTGGCGCCGGAAGCGTGACTGCTACCCTGCGCGTCTGCAACGGCTCCTGGGCGACGGCGTCATCGTCGGCAACTTCGGTAGCGTAGGGCACACGGCACAGACCTCAGCGGACCTCCCGTACGAGAACAGCAAGCCGTATCGAGCCAGCAGCGGGTTCGCTCCCGATGTCGCTCTCATCATGCTTGGCACCAACGATGCCAAAGAGAACAACTGGAACGGCATCGAGAAATTCATTGAGGACTACCGCGCGCTCATCGGGCACTACCGTGCGCTACCCTCGTCGCCCAGGATCGTGCTGATGACGCCGCCCTCTGTCTACGCCAAGGGCAGAAGCGGCAAGATCAAGTGGGGTATAGAAGCTTCGGCTATCGATGAGATGTGTGGTGCGATCCATTCGCTCGCGGGCGATGAGAGGTTTACTTTGATCGATGTGCATGCGGCCACGGCGGGACATCCGGAGGCGTTCCGCTTCGACGGGATCCATCCTGGGCCGGACGGGGCTGAGCTCATCGCTCAAGCGGCCTTCGGATCGCTTGTCCATTCCTTGAAGGAGTAGCGCTGGAGACCATCGTGCGACGGCCGCGCCGGCCAGTCGTACAGGCGACAGGGAGGATATGATGTACCAGGGCACTTGGGAGTCGGTGCGCACGCACCCGCTGCCGGACTGGTATTCGGACGCGAAGCTTGGCGTGTTCCTGCATTGGGGGCTGTTCTCAGTGCCCGGATGGGCGCCTCAGGTCGATGACGTCCAGGCCGTGCTCAGGCAGCAGGGCCCGAAGGGTCTGTTGCGCAACAACCCGTACGCCGAGTGGTATCGCAACTCGATGCAGATCGAGGGCTCACCGACTTGGGCCCACCATCGCGAGACCTGGGGCGTGGACTTCCCCTACGACGGCTTCATCGAAAGGTTCAACGACGGGACCGCCGGGTGCGACGTCGACGCGATCGCGCGCGTGTGCGAGGAGGCGGGAGCAGGCTACGTCGTACTAACCACCAAGCACCACGAGGGTTTCACGCTGTGGCCGGCGTCGATCCCGCATCCGAAGAAGGGAGCGTATCACGCGAACCGTGATCTGGTTGGTGACCTGACCGAGGCCGTGCGGGCCCGCGGCATGCGCATGGGACTGTATTACTCGGGAGGTTACGACTGGCCGTGGAACGACATTGTCATGCGCGCGGCCGCCGACACGGTCCTGGCGGTACCCGCGGACCCCGACTACGAGCGCTACGCCACGGCCCATGTGCGCGAGCTCATCGACCGCTACCAGCCCGACGTGCTCTGGAACGACATCTGCTGGCCGAGCGGCGGGAACCTGGCCGAGCTGTTCGCCTACTACTACAATCGGGTCCCCGAAGGCGTGGTCAACGATCGCTGGTTGCAGTCGTCCCACGCGCGTGGCCCATTGGGGGACGCGCTGATTCGTGGCGTGGGCGGGTTGGTGCAGATGCTGTGGAAGCATCTGCCCGACGACAGGAAGGAGTTGACGTTCCCGACCGCCGAGCACTGCGACTTCAACACGCCCGAGTACACATCCTTCGACACAGTGCGGGAGAAGAAGTGGGAGGCGACGCGAGGCGTCGGGCACTCGTTCGGAGCCGACCGCAACGAGCGTCCCGAAGACATCGTTACCGCCACCGATCTTGTGCGCTCCTTCTGCGACATCATCTCCAAGAACGGAAATCTGCTCATCGGGATCGGGCCGGATGACAACGGCGTCATCCCTTCCGAGCAGGTGCGTCCATTACAGGGGCTCGGGGAGTGGATGTCGGTCAATGGGGAAGCTGTGAGCGGGACGCGTCCCTGGGCCTTCGCGGCGGTTGAGACTACGGAAGGCACTCCGGTTCGATTCACTCGGCGCGGGACGACCGTCTATGCGATCCTATTGGATCTGCCCGGCCGTCGGGACTTCGGTTTGCGCGGGATCGATCTGTCGCAGGTCAGCGACCCTGTGATGCTGGGCATTGACGAGAGACTCGGACTCGCATCGCACGATGATGGGCTGCGACTCACCCTGCCCGAGCGTGTGCCCCTGCAGGCGGCTTACGCGATCCGTCTCGGCGATGGTGTTCGACCACTAACGTGAAATCCTGACAGCCATGTTGACAGCCAACTGGATAAAATTCCTGAGGATGCATGAATACAGTATGAAGGCAGAGCCCTCCAGTCTTTCGCAGCACAAAGGGCGTAACTCTATTAGTAACGCCCTTTGTTGATAGCCGGCTTCCAGATTCAATTCGATCTTCCAGCATTAACTCGAACTAACCTTCCACCTTCGTCATCGGCTGTCCGCAACAATGGATCTCTGGATTGCCGCCTTCCTCGATCACGCGGACTACATTCCCGCATAATTCACACTTGAATACTTCACCTACGGCTGCCATTTTCAGCACCTCCTGGGTTTTAATGCTGGCCTTCAGGCCATCTGTTCAGTCATTATCCATATGATAGTCTTAACGGTAACATAATGCAAGTGCTATACGAAATATAACGATATTCTTAATATAGCGCTATATTCTTTAGTGATATACTGTTACTAACGCTGAAAGGAACGTGAACTTAAAGTGGCTGAAGACTCAAAAGAGATTTTCTGTCCAGTGATAGCGACAATGCGGCTTCTGGGCCAGAAATGGACGCTGGAGATAATCCGGGCCCTGATAGACGGCAAGATGCGCTTCAACGAGCTCTCACAGGCGCTGAATGGTCTTAATGCCCGCACGCTTAGCGCCCGATTGCGTGCCCTCGAGGCCGAGGGTATCGTCGAGCGGCGGCTGATCTCGTCGATTCCCCCCTGGGTGGAATACGAACTAACGCCCAAGGGCCAGGCGCTCAACTCGGTGATCGAGGGGATGGCCGCCTGGGGCCGTCAGTGGATGGAACCGCCAGACGCGAAGCGGCATTGACTATCTGCTGAAAATTCGCAGGATCGATGTGCGAATGAGCAAGCCTTTGGTTGTATTCCTGACCATAAAAAATAGGTTTTAAGACACTCAAAATTAATCGACAACCCGAGTTAATTGCGGTATTCTAAACTCCCATTAATCTAATGGGCGGGCAGTCAGGCGAGGGTATGTTATGAAGCGTTTACCTGGTAGCGTTTCAGCGATAATGGCCCTTGCCCTGTTTTTCATTGGCGGCTGCAGTTCGAGCAATAGCTCGACGACCTCCAGCGTGATGCAGGGCTATTCGATCAGCAGTCAGAAACCAGCTGAAATTGAGACCGCAGCAGCCTCAACTCAGTCGACGCCTCAAGCTCCATCACCTTCCCGGACTCAGCCAGACACCTCTGAATCCAATAGCTATAAATGCGAAACCGATTGTTCGGGCCATGAAGAAGGCTATTTATGGGCGGCTGAACATCATTTGACTGACCCATACGAATGTGACGGCAACTCAAACTCATTCATAGAAGGTTGTCAGGCATTTGCCCTGGCGCAGGTGCCTGAGATCGAAGAGGGCGCTTATCGGGATGACTCATTCCATGTCTATTATGAAGAAGGTAACTAAAAAACAGGCGGCCCCCTAGGGACCGCCTGTTGAGTAACGCTGTTTGCTGCTTCCTGCCGGCGACCTCATCGGCGACATTTCGCCGGTCTCTGCCGCAGGCTGCCACGCCAGCCGCTATGACCATCTATCTCCTACGAGCTCGTTGAAGCTGCTGCGATACAGCACCCGCTGGCTGACCAGGATGTTCTGGCCGCCGGTGGCGAGCAGCCTCACAGGGCCGCTGGTGAGCAGGTCAGGTGAGAACCACTCGGCATGGCCTCCGGCCGGGATTGTGAGCACCGTCTTCTGGACGCCACCTATGTAGATCTCGACGTTTGCTTCCGTCGCGCTGGTGTTGGTGACGCAGATCCAGTCTTCACGCATGCCCCAGGCAGCATTGTTGTCATACCAGTTGAAGGCCGCAGTGGTTGCGATACTTCCGGTGTATGTTCCCTGGATCTCATCGAAGGAGTCCATGAAGAGCGCCCTGCGGCCGACAACCAGCGGTTGACCATTGGTGTCCTTCACTTTCACCGGTCCGTTGGTAAGCGTCACCGGAGAAGTCCACTCGGTATGGCCGCCTGCCGGAATGGCCAGGGTGTCAACCAGGGTGCCGCCCACAGTGATCTCGACGTTAGCCGCGGAAGCGCCAGTGTTGGCGATGATGATCCAGTCGCCATTCATTCCCCATTCACTGTTGTTGTCGTACCAGGTGAACCAGGCTTCGGCGGCCAGCTTCGAAGCCGGTATGCCCATGACCTCGTTGAAGGTCTCCTTGTAGATGACCCGCTGGCTGACCAGCAGGGGCTGTGCATTGGTAGAGGCAACCTTGACCGGTCCGCTGTTCAGCGGTGTGGGCGAGTTCCATTCGGAATGGCCGCCGGCCGGTATCGTCATGGTGGTGACCAGCGAACCGCCTATATGAACCTCGACGTTCGCGGTGGCGCTACCCAGGTTGGTGACGCAGATCCAGTCACCCATCATGCCCCACTCGGCGGTGTTGTCATACCACGGCATATGGTATTCGTCGTCGAGCTGGGTATACTCGACCGCCTTGACCTCGCTGAATGAGCCCTTGTAGAGCGCTCTCTGGCTCACGGCAAGTTCCTGGCCGTTGACCGAGGCCACTCTGACGGCGCCGTTTGTCAGCGGAGTCGGGGACATCCATTCCACATGGCCGCCTGCCGCTATCGAGCTGAAGGTGGCCACCGGGGTGGCGCCGTCGCTGATATCGCCCACGTATACGTTGACGCTGGCGCTGGCGGAGCCGTCCTTGTTGACGATCGTTATCCAGTCGCCGTTCATGCCCCAGGCGGGATCGCTGTCGTACCAGGTGAAGTAGTAGTTCTTCGCAGCGGGCACATCGACTGTGATCGCGCCGCTCGTCAGTACTGTTGCAGTGTTGCAGAGATCCTTTGACGATATGTTCATGTTCGAGGTGAACGATGTGATGCCGCCGGGGATCAGGTATTTCACGGTCACGCTGCCGCTCTCTGTGGCGGCTATGTTCCCGACCGTTGCCGGCAGCGCTGTGTTAGTCGTGACCCCGTTGCTGTTCGCGGCTCCAGACACGTTGACGGTGTTTACATGGATTGAGCCGGCGTTGCTGACGTTATAGTCGACCGAGAGCAATCTGGCAGCCTGGTCGGCAGGGCTGGCCCAGTAGGCCGCTGTTTTCGTGGTATTGAGTGACGGTGTGCCACAGTAATCGCTCTTTGTGAGCAGCTGCGTACCGCAGGAGACGCCTGCAGTGCCCTCGTCCAGGATGGTCCCGACGAGGACAGGAGCTGTCTTGGTGCCGGTGCCGCCGCTGACGCCACCGATGTCGTAGACGAGCAGGATACCGGAGTTACCGGTAGTGCCGCCGGTGCCGCCGAAGCGGGAGTGGGCATACAGAAAGCCGTTCCCGGTTACCTTGACATCGTGCGGCTGGCTGGGATTGCCGGTCATCAGGTGGTTGACGACCGTCATGGTCGTCAGGTCGATGATGTCGATGTAGCCGTCATTCGCAGCGTTCTTGCCGGCGGCCACATAGGCGATGTTATCGGCCTTGGCCACGTCCAGCATGTGCAGGACGGTAGCGGAGACAGCTGAATTACCCAGCGCCGGCGTGCCGCTGCTGAGGTTGGTGACCTCGGTGGTCTTCTTGGCGGTCATCGCCGCCGCATATGCCACCGAACCGCCAGTGTTCCAGCCGATTCCGCAGGTGGCGCCGTTGTCCACGCCCGCGGTGTTATCGACGAACCTTCCGGTGAAGCCGGTCGTGGTATCCAGCTCGTAAAGGCCGCCATTGGTGACCCCGGTCGACATGCTGGTTACCCAGATCACGCCAGAGGTGGGGTCGTTAAGATTCCATTCCAGGCCACAGGCGCCCGAGGTCAGCGCGTATACGTCGGCGCTGGCTCCGTCGAATGCATCGACCTGGGACATGGTGCCGAGGTCGAACTTGGTGACCCGGGTCATGCCGTTCGCCAGGCTGTTGTTGCTGTTGTAGAGGTAGCGGCCGGTACTGTCGACGAGCACGCCGTGGTTGTTGGCGAGGCCGTCGAGCGGGTCGCTGGTACTGTTCTCGTAGATCGTGTTGACGACAGCCAGCGAGTTGACGTCGACCACCTTGATATTGCCGGTGCCGTTGACGCCACCAAGCCCACCGTTGCCGATCAGCACCAGGTCGTTACTGAGGCCCGGATCGGGAGGCACCGCAGCCGAGACCCCGATCCCGACGGCGAGCACGAGCACTACGACGACTGGTAGAGCTGTCATGAAGATGACCTTCATTCTTCCATTCATTTTTCCAACGCCTTTCCCTAGTTAAAAGGTTTGATAGACAGTAAGGATTGATAGGAAATTTTTGCAGACAGATCCAAGTTCCACGCAAGGAGCGAATAGTGCTGGGGAGTGCTCTCATATCGGCAGATCCGGGATTTACTTGAGATAGCAGGGGCGTTTGACCGGGAAAGTGGAGGTCCGGCGGCGAATACTTCATGAACCGCTGCTTGCCATCTCCTGCCACTCAATCTTCCCGCCAGGGGTTGCAGGTGATTAAATAGGAGCCATGCTGGATCCAGGCATCGACAGGCGGCAACGCTACATCTCATTTGGCGCCCTGGCGGCACTGATCGTCGGTGTCTTAGTCGTGCTGGCGCTGGCGTGGGCTGGCCGCAGTGGAGATGGCGGTGTCGAAACGGGAATCGCTAAAAAAAGCCGCAGTGAATGGGGCAGACTGGTGCCGGTCGGGCAGGGTACGTCAGCAGGCGGCCCGAGTTCGCTATCCCAGGCGCAGGGCGCAATCCAGAAAGCAGGCGTCAGGCAGGTAGCCGCTGTCCGTGCGGTGCTGCGTCACCGGGTCGCAGCCGGGAATGCCACAGCGACCACCTCGGCTACAGGCCGGCTTGCCGGCCGCGTGATCTGCATAGATCCAGGCCACGCTTCTAATACCAACTCAGGTACCGAGCCGATCGGGCCGGGCGCCACTGAAACCAAGACGACTGAGCCAGGTGGCACCAGCGGCGTGGTCTCGGGTGTTCCGGAGCATGTAGTGACCCTGGCCATCGCAAAACAGTTGAAGCAAAAGCTGGAGGCCGAAGGGGCCCGGGTGGTCATGGTCAGGGAGGGAGATACATTCGACGGCCTGGCACGGGACCGCCCGCTCATCGCCAACCAGTCCGGAGCAGGGCTTTTCGTCCGCATCCATTGTGACGGCTCCACCGATCCTGCCGCGAGAGGCGCCAGTACGATCTATCCGGCTTCGATACCAGGCTGGACCGACGACATCGCCATGGAGAGCAGCCGAGCGGCAAAGTCGATCCAGGCAGCCCTGATATCGGGACTGGGTGTGCCAGACCTGGGCACGGTCGAGCGCAGCGACATGCTGGGATTCAACTGGTCAGACGTTCCGGCGATCCTGGCCGAGGTGGGCTTCATGACCAATGCCGCCGAGGACCAGCGGCTGGTCTCCCCTGAATATCAGCTTCAGATTGCCGAGGCGCTGGCCGCCGGGATCGAGGATTATTTTTCTTCAGGGCAGGAAGGCTCCTAGGGTCTAGCGAAGAGACGCTAAGGTTTTGCGACTTAAAAGCAGATAATCGGGGAATAAAAATCTCAGCTCGCCTCCGGGGGAGGCCGCTTGCCTGCCCACTGAGCTGTTCACCTGCGACCAAACGGGGAAGAACTTGTCACCAGCAAGGAATAACATCAACAAACCAGGTACGCGAGGCAAGCCGGCTGAAGAGCCTGCATGGAAGAAGAACCTCTTCGAACTGATCCTGGCGAACACCGACGACGGTGTCAGCGTCCAGGACCGCAACATGAGGATCATCTACGCAAACAACGCCCACAAGCGCATGTTCGGCGACGACCTGGAGGGCCGCTACTGCTACCAGGTCTACGAGAGAAGGCCGCGGCTGTGTCCGGACTGCCCCGTGGACATGGCTTACAAGACCGGAAATCCTTTTCGGACTACTCACTACGGTTACGACAAGAACGGAAAGAAGATCGCCGCCGAGATAATCGCGACTCCTGTAGTCGACGAGCATGGGGAGATCGTGGCGGGAGTAGAAGTAGTGCGTTTTGTGACGGATCAGATAAAGGTCCAGAACGAACTCATCGAGAAAAGCCACCGGCTCGAGAAACTGACGCAGGTTGCAAGGGAGATCTCATCGGGCCTGGAGATGGACGTGGTCCTGGGCCAGGTGGTCCGGAACGCCGTCGAGCTCTCCGGGGCTGATGCTGGCGCGGTCAGCGTGATCGACGAGGGCAGCAATCGTGTCTCGATAAGGAGCAGTTACAATTATCCGGAAGAGCTGGAGTCAATGGAATTCAGTGCCGACGACGGTGTCTTCGGTGCGATCATGGAATCGGGCGAAGCTCTGGTGTTGAAGGACTACCATGAGCATCCGGCACACATCAAGGAATTTGCCAGTGTCTTTGAAAGGCTGGGCATACACAGTCTCATGCTGGTTCCCATGATCGTAGGTAAAAAGCCGATCGGGGCCCTGGGGCTGTTCATGAAGGCGCCAAACAAGGCTTTTTCCGAAGAGGCGCTTGAGACAACAACCGCGATCGCGAACCAGGCGGCAGTCGCTATCCAGAATGCCCATCTTTACGAGGAGACCTGCAACGGCCTGAAGGTCCAGCAGGAGCTCAACAAGATCGCCATCAGCGTCACATCGGGACTCGACCTGGGGAAAGTGCTCCAGGAGGTGGCGAGACGGGCGTCTGAGATCGTGAATGCCGATGCCACCATGATCGCCCTGATGGACGAGGAGAGCGGTGTGATCAGGTTCCCGTACGCGCACAATCTGCCGGTCGGTTTATGTGAGGCCACTTCGAAAGCCGGCGAGGGAGTAGCTGGTTCAGTCATTAAAACCTGCGAGCCACGCATCGATAACGAATACCAGTCTCTGGAGTTGAGGCGCCAGGACTTCGCCAATGTCGGCATAACAGCAATAGCGACGGTACCTCTCATGATCGCTGACCGCTGCGTCGGCGCCATCGGCGTCATGGACAAAGGCAGCGGGCGGAAATTCTCCAAGGATGACATCAACGTCCTGACGATAATCTCGCGGCAGGCTGCGGTCGCGGTTGAGAACGCCCGCCTGTACAGCGAGTTGGCCCGCTCGGCGCAGAAGCTCGAACTGAGGGTCAAGGACCGCACCGAAGCCCTGTCACGGATGTATCAGGAGAGCGAGCGCAAATCCCGAGACCTTGAGGAAGCCAACCTCAAGCTTCGTGAGGTAGACCGCATGAAGTCCGAGTTCCTGGCCAACATGAGCCACGAGCTGCGGACGCCGCTCAACTCGATCATAGGTTTCAGCAAGCTGATCCTGGACGGGCTTGACGGTGAGATCAACGAGGAGCAGAAAAAAGACCTGGCGATCGTCCACACAAACGGCCTCGAGCTGCTGCGGCTGATCGACGACCTCCTGAACCTCGCCAGGATCGAAGCCGGCCGCATCAACCTGATCCTGCAGCCGGCTCAGCCTGGAGATGTTGCCGAGGAAGCCGTGCTGGGCGCGCGGTCGATGGCCAGGGACAAAGGCCTGGAGCTCGAATATTCCGCTCCGGCAGAGCTGAAGACCGTGGTCATGGATGCAGGGAAAGTACGCCAGGTCCTGCTCAACCTGATCGGCAACGCCATCAAGTTCACCGACAAGGGAAAGGTAGAAGTCAACCTGGAACAGACACCCGACGTGACAGTTTTTTCCGTGAAGGATACGGGGAGCGGCATCAGCGAAGAAGAGGCAGGGATGATCTTCGACAGATTCCATCAGACGAACCCGGGCCTGGCGGGAACCGCAGGTATCGGACTCGGATTGACCATCAGCAAAAGGTTTGTTGACATGCACCGGGGCAGCATCCAGGTTACGAGTGAACCCGGAAAGGGAAGTGTATTCTCATTCACTATTCCGCATGACCTTTCAGTCTCAAACTGAACCAGAAGATCCATAAAGTAGGGGAGCGGCAAATGGCAGAGAACAGCAAATGTGTCCTGGTTGTGGATGACAACGGGGACGTACGGCGCCTGGTAAAGAAGGTGCTGCAGATGTCTGGTTACGAAGTCTGTGAAGCGACCAGCGGCGACGAAGCCCTGGCGGCGGTTGAGAACGCGATTCCCGATCTGATCCTGATGGATATCCGCCTGCCGGGCCAGTTCAACGGCCTGGAGACCACCAGCAGGCTCAAGGATGACGCCCGGATGCAGAGGGTGCCGATCGTGGCTCTGACCGCGAGCGTGCTCGAGCGCGACCGGCGCCAGGCGCTGGCAGCGGGTTGTAGCGGATTTATTTCCAAGCCGATCGATATTTCCAGCCTGCCTGAACTGGTCGGGAAATTCATCGATCGCGGCGCGATGGCCCCAAGGTAGGACTTGAGCTGACCGGATTATGCAACCGGGTGTTACCGGAGAAATGGAGAAACGATTAAATGAGCCTGGACCTTCCCAAAGGAAATGGTCAGAAGATCCTTCTGGTCGACGATGACGTCAATCATATAACCCTGCTCAAAAAGCGGCTGGAGGCGTCAGGTTACACGGCGCTTGTAGCGCATGACGGCGTCGACGGACTAAACCAGGCGGTGCACCAGCGGCCTGACCTGATTATCACTGATGTGCTTTTGCCCAAGATGAACGGTTTCCAGCTGGTGGAACAGCTCAAGGGCAATCCTGAGACCAACAGCATCCCGATCATCATGATGTCGGCCGTCTATGTGACCGACGAGGACATGGCCAAGGGATTTGACCTGGGCGCAGAGACGTATGTGGCCAAGGCCGACCTGGCGCTTCGCAAGCCGCTGCAGGAGGAGGCGCTGCTGGAAGCTACAGCCGCACTGCTCAAGGTTGAGCCAGGTGGCGCGGAGGCCCCGCCCGTACGGATACTGATAGTCGACGACGATCCCGAGGCGGTCAGGCTGATCACCAAGCGGCTGCAGCCGGAAGGTTACATGCTCGACGTTGCCCGTGACGGCAAAGAGGCACTGGAAAAAGCGCTGGCATTCCCGTTCGATATCATGTTGCTCGATATAAAGCTGCCGGAGGTGGACGGCCTGACGGTGCTCTCCAAGTTAAAGGAGAGCCGTCCGGATATCTGCGTGATCATGATGACCGCATTCGGCTCGGAGCAGGTGGCCGTGGAAGCCTTAAAGCGTGGCGCGGACGACTACATGATCAAGCCGCTGGAGCGTGATGAGCCGCTGCCGACGGTCCGGCAGAGCCTGGAAAAGCTTCGCCGCCGCAGGGAAGTCGAGCATGCAGCCGAGTCGCTTCGCAAGACTGCTTCGCCGGACATGGAGGAGAAAGAGCGGTTGATAGATGAGCTCAGGCAGTCCAGCATCACGCTCATGGACCAGTACAACCGCCTGCTCGCTGCTGAAGAGCAGAACCGGGCCTATGCCGAGCGTCTGGAGCAGATGGTTGACGAAAGGACCCACGACCTTCAGCGACGCACGAAAGAGCTGGCAGCCCTGCACACGGTTTTGAGCGCCGCCACGCGCAGCCTCGACCTTCCGGAGGTGCTGGTGGTGGCTCTTGGCGAACTGGAACAGATCCTGGGGACTTCGGCCTCCGCAGCCTTCGTCGTCGACCAGGAGACCAAGCGGTTGCGGCTTGTTGCCCAGCATGAGATGCCCGCGGAATTCCTCAGGAAGATATCGAGGACGCCGCAGGGCGACGGCATCTTCGCGAAAGTGCTCGATAGCGGCAAGGGACTCGTGGTCCAGGATCCACATTCTGACAAGGAGCTGGAAGAGGTCGGCGAGGATGCTGCCTGTCTCGTGGTCTTCCCCATGAAGTCGGTTACCGATATCGTCGGCCTGATCGTCGGCGTATGCGTAGATCAGAAAGAGATCGACGAAAGCGGCTGGAGGCTGCTGGATTCGATCGGCGAGGAGATGGGCGTGGTGGTGGAGAACGTCCGCCTCTACGAGAATCTTCGTCAGGCGTATCTTTCAACAATCAGGGCGCTTGCCGAGGCGGTGGATGCCAAGGATGCCCATACCCGGGGCCATTCAGACAAGGTCTCCGCTTACGCGGTGGCGATCGCCACCAGGCTGGGTCTCGACAGCGACTTCATTGAGAACATCCGCGACGCCGGCTATCTCCACGATATCGGCAAGATCGGGACGCCCGACGCAGTGCTGACCAAACGGGGAGTGCTTACTGCCGAGGAGATGGACACGATGCGCCTGCACCCCGGCGCCAGCCACAAGATCCTGGCTCCAGCGCGTTTGCCTGAGGAAATCAAGGAGATGATCTGGCATCATCACGAACGTTTCAATGGTACCGGCTATCCCGATGGGCTCAAGCATGACGAGATACCGCTGGGCTCGAGGATCCTCTCAGTCGCCGACGCCTACGAAGCCATGACGGCCGACCGTCCTTACCGTGACAGCCTGACAGCCGAAGATGCGGTCGCGGAACTTCGCCGCTGCACGGGTGAGCAGTTCGATCCGATGGTCGTGGAAGCGTTTTTAGAGATCCGGGTCCAACTGGAGAAAGTGGCCGGGGAGGAACCCGGTCAGGAGTTGACAATTGACAAGGATAGTCAGTGAGCTTAAACTTAAGCATCAAGGTAGGGTTTGCTTTTTTTGGCATTTGGGGAGTGGGAAAATGAAGGCGTTGTTTCCGGGGGAGCGGTGGCGTGCGGCCGTGCCTGTCCGTCTTCCATGTTTGACCCGGTTTCTTCCGGTGCGAGCCATCTCTCCATCACTAGGGAAGGATAGAACCATGGGTGGTCCGTGCATCTGACAAGACAGAGCGATTACGGCGTGCGGGCTATCCTGCACCTGGCCAGCCTGCCATACGGCGAGGTCATCCAGACCCGTGAGATCGCAGCGAGTGAAGATATCCCTGGCAAGTATCTGCCATCGATCATTCGTACACTTGCCCGTGCCGGCCTGATTCGTACCCTGCGTGGCAATCAGGGGGGCGTGATGCTGGCGAAGCCTCCCGAAGACATAAGCCTGAGGGAAGTCATCGAAGCGATCGAAGGACCCATAGTCCTGGTCCAGTGCCTCCGCGGCCCTGGTCAGTGTGACCGGGAAGCGGACTGCTCGTTCATGTCGGTCTGCAGGAGCCTTCAGGGAATGATGGTGGGACAGCTGGAAGGCACCACCTTCGCCGACCTCGCATCAGGCACCATGGTCGAGACCCGTACGCCCGACCAGTTGCAGCAACTCCACGACTGAACTGAAACCCCCAGAGCGGGAGCTTTGAAAACCCCGGTTTTCGTAGCTTTCAAAGCACTGATTCTGATAACATATGAGTGCTGTATTACTGGCGCATATGTTTATGGAGGGGGCAGCGCTGTCAGCGGCGGACCAGTTCGCGTTTCGTCGTGTCATGATTCCTCCTCCGCATTTCGCGGCTTTATCCTTCAACCCCAGGATATGTATGGAAAGCAGCAGCCACGAAGCCATCAAGCAGGCGACTTCGTCTGAAGCCGTCCAGACCACGATGGCCACTCCCGATACACCCCGGCCCGTGCCCGTGGACACCGTCGCGACAGAATCCGCAGCTCCATGGTACCGTCGCGCCTATGATGGCATTTTGCCCATACTGAACCGCATCAGGCGGCGCCCGCTCTTTCAGAAAGTCATCATCGCCAATACAGCCCTCATCGCTGTGGGTAGCATGGCCGGTTATTACATGGAAGAGAAATACTTCGAGAACGGCGACATCGGTTTCATCGCTCTCTTCCTGTTCAGCGATATGGCTCTGAGCGTGCTGATCAATTACCTGCTGGTCAAGATAGCCTTCCGGCCGCTGGATGATGTGACTGACACGATGAAAGCCATCCGGGCGGGGCATCGGGGTATCCGGGTCCCGGAAGTCACAGACGATCCCCAGATCGAGGAACTCTCCAAGAGCCTGAACTCCATGCTGAACTCAATGGACCTGCAGCGGAAGAAAGCCGCCGCCTCGGTCATCAAGGCACAGGAAGAAGAACGCAAGCGGATCGCCCGCGAGCTGCATGACGAGACCAGCCAGTCCTTGACCGGGCTGGTGATTGGCATCAGAATGGTGCAGGAGATCGTTCCGGATGATATGCCTGAGATCATCGAGCGCCTGGGCAATATCAACGACCTGGCACACGCTACTCTGAACGAGGTCCATACCATGGCGATCAGGCTGAGGCCGAGCGTGCTGGACGACCTGGGACTGGCTGCGGCGCTGCGTTCCTATTCCAAGGAATTTACCGAGATCACGGGTATCAAGGTAGAGATGCAGCTGCTGGGTATGAGCCAGCGTCTGACGCCGGAGCTTGAGACCGTGCTCTACCGGGTGGTCCAGGAAGCGTTGACGAACGTGGCCCGGCACTCCGGGGCGACAAACTGCCGGGTCACCCTCAAGCGCAGGGAGCGGTCGATCAACGGGGTCATCGAGGACGACGGCAAGGGCTTCGACTCCCAGTCAGTGATGATGTCGGATGAGAAGGGCCGCGGTCTGGGCCTGCACGGCATGAAGGAACGTATCGAGCTGGTTGGCGGCTCGCTCGAGTTTGATTCCAGACCGAACGACGGGACTTCCATCTTCATCGAAGTCCCCCTTAAAAACGAGGAGGGCATCTGGTGAGCAAGATAAGGATTTTACTGGCGGATGACCACGCGATCCTGCGTGCCGGCCTGGTGAGGCTGCTCAGTGAGGAGCCCGATATCGAGGTCGTGGGTGAAGCGGACAACGGCCGGGAGGCCGTGCAGAAGGTGCAGGAGCTGCATCCGGACATCGTACTGATGGACATCGGCATGCCCGTGATGAACGGCATGGAGGCCACCAAGCAGATCAAAAAGCGAGACAATGATGTGAAGATCCTGGTGCTGACGATGCATGACAACGAGGAGTACCTTTTCCAGGTCCTTCAGGCTGGTGCATCGGGTTATGTGCTGAAGAAAGCTGCCGACAGCGACCTGGTCAACGCAATCCATGTGGTCAGTCGCGGCGACTGTTTCCTCTATCCCAGTGCGGCCAAGATGGTGGTCGAGGATTATCTTGAGAAACTCAAGCATGGCCAGGAGCCGACTTCGAGCTTTGACACACTGACCGATCGCGAGCGGGAGATCCTGACACTGGTGGCCGAGGGGTACACAAACAGGGAGATCGCAGAAGCGCTGTTCATCAGCGTGAAGACCGTTGAGACACACAAGGCCAACATCATGGAAAAACTGAACCTGCACAAACGGGCCGAGCTGGTGCGCTACGCCATCAAGAAGGGCATGCTGCAGGTCGATTTCGACGAGGTGCTGGAGTAGGCGTGGGCAGGCGTCGGCTGACATACATGGCAGCTCTTCTGGCAACGATGTTCGCGGCAGCTTTTCTGTTGTCGTGCGGCGGCGATTCGCAGTCGACTCAGGATGGCAGCGCGAGCGTTTCCACGAAGGATAGCTCCACATCCCGGACCTCGCGCACGGGCACTTCCACGAACAGTAAAACAGGCACTTCGACGAGCGGTGACTCCGCGAAGCGGCACAGCTCGGTGCCGACTGCGGAGGAGATACAAGAGGACCTGATCGGGGAATCGATAACTGACCCGGAACTTGGCAAGTGGACCTTCGAAGACGAATCCGAATTCCTTGAGTTCACCATCGAGGATGAGGATGTATCCGACAGCCGCACGACGTTCATCGTCGGCATGAAACTCAAGGACATCGGCGACGGCAGGATCTATAACGGCCAGGCGAAGGTGATATACAAGAAGGACGGCAGGTTCTGGGCGTTTTCCAGTGTCACGGGTGAGTACAGGAGTGGCGGACCTTCGATATAGGGGGACGGTCGTTTCCCGTGTCTCTGCGCGCCGCCATCCTTGAAAAACTCCCGCTTCCCCCGTATACTTCCCTAGTCTTTTAACATACAGCTTCAGCCTGTGGGTCGCCTTTCGGGGCGTCCAAGGGAAGCCGGTGAAACGCCGGCGCGGTCCCGCCACTGTAACTGGTAGCTTCGCGCGCAGCCGCTCCGTGAGGGGCGAGCCACTGGGCCTCGAGCCCGGGAAGGTGGCGGCGGAGTGCAAATCCAGAAGCCAGGAGACCTGCCCACGGGCTCTAGTCAGAAACACTCTTCGCGGAGGGAGTGGCTAGGGTGAACGACATGCCTTTTAAGCTCTCTTCATGCGAAGGGAGCTTTTTTTCGTGAAAGGGCGCGTGCATTCCATGATTTTTGTGACCGGAGGGGCAAGGAGTGGCAAGAGTGGGCTGGCAGAGAAGCTGGCGCGTGAGCGGGCGGCTGTAGCCGCCGGATCATCTGGCGCGGTGAACGCTGACGGCGCGAACGCTGATGCTCCTGATGGCTCAGCCAGGGTCGTCGTGACCTACATCGCCACCGCCGAGGCCAGGGATGGGGAGATGCGCGAGCGCATCGCCGAGCATCGCGAACGCCGGCCAGCCGGCTGGCGGACGGTCGAGGCGCCGGATAACCTGCCAGAAGCTGTCGAGGAAGCGCTCACGGATGATGGCATCGTGCTGGTCGACTGCCTGACTGTCTATATCTCCAATCTGCTCATGAGTCACGGCATCGCCAGTGGCGAACGGGTCAAGCGCGCCGTCGACAGGGAGATGGACGAGCTGATCGAGGTCTGCCGCTCCGGCGACGGCCGGGTCATCCTGGTCAGCAACGAGGTCGGCATGGGCATTGTGCCTGACAACATGCTGGCGCGCACCTTCCGCGATGTCGCCGGCCGGGCCAATCAGAAGTTGGCGGCGGCGGCGGATGAGGTCTATCTCTGCGTGTCCGGCATCCCAATGAGGGTTAAATGATAACCAGGGGGACACATTACTTAATTGCTGCTGGGAATGCGGTAATGTGTCCCTTTATCTGCCAATTAAGTAATGTGTCCCCCTGGGTGTCCCCCTGGTTGGTGAAATGACGCTCGCTCCGACAATCATGCTCCAGGGGACCGCTTCCCACGCGGGCAAGACGCTGCTGGTGGCGGGTCTGGCGCGGATCATGGCCCAGGACGGCTATTCGGTCGCGCCTTTCAAATCCCAGAATATGTCTCTCAACTCTTATGCTGACGCTGACGGCGGCGAGATGGGCCGGGCCCAGGTGGTTCAGGCCGAGGCCGCTGGCATCGCCCCCCGCGTCGATATGAACCCGGTGCTGCTCAAGCCGACCAGCGACACCGGCTCCCAGGTGGTGGTTCATGGCCGTCCGGTGGGCACCATGACCGCCGAGGCGTATCACGATTTCAAGCTGGGCCTTCTCGATGCTGTCTCCGAGTCGCTGGAGCGGCTGCGGCGGGAGTTCCAGGTAGTCATCATCGAAGGCGCCGGCAGCCCCGCCGAGGTCAACTTCCGCGGTCGGGACATCGCCAATATGGCGGTGGCCGAGATGGGCGACGCCCCGGTGATCCTCATCGGTGACATCGAGCGCGGCGGCGTGTTCGCTTCCATGGTCGGGACCATGGAGCTGCTGCTGCCGGAAGAGCGCGAGCGGGTCGCCGGCCTGGTTATCAACAAGTTTCGCGGCGACCGGTCCATCCTCGAACCGGGTCTCGATTTTCTCGAGGGTCGCTGCAAGCGGCCGGTGCTCGGGGTCGTCCCCTATATAAAAGACCTTCGCATCGAGGAAGAGGACTCGGTGGCGCTCTCGGATGATAACGGCAGATTCGGCGGCGGCAAGGATTCAGCCGCCGGCATCGAAGGCACGGCCGCCCGCGCACTCTGGCCTTCCGACGTCCGGGGATCCGCCTCTGGCAACGGCAAGGCAGTCAGGGTCCGCGCCGTCCGCCTTCCCCGTATTTCCAACTTCACTGATTTCGACGCCCTCGAGGCCTGCCCCGGATTCGATTTTCGCTTCGCGGAACATGCGGCAGGGCTGGCTGACGCTGACCTTGTCGTCATCCCGGGCACCAAGAGCACGATCGCCGACCTACGCTTTCTCTGGTCCAGCGGCATCGCCGCGGAGATCATCCGCAAAGCCCAGGCGGGAACCCCGGTGATCGGCATCTGTGGCGGTTACCAGATGCTGGGCACGAAGATACTCGATCCCCAGGGGCTCGATTCCAGCGCCGGCAGCGTCAAGGGACTCGGCCTTATCGACATGGAGACCGTCTTTGGCCCCGAGAAAGAAACACGGCAGACTGCAGGTGAGGTCGTGGCGGAGACGCCGCTGATCCCGGCAGGTTCCATCCTCCGGGGATATGAGATCCACATGGGCCGCACCCAACTGGGACCCGGGGTGGAAAGCCTGTTACAGACTTCATCGGGCGCTGACGGCGCCATCAGCGCCGACGGCCTGGTGATCGGCAGCTACATGCACGGTTTCTTCGACAGCGACGATGTGCTCGCCGGGCTGCTTTCCTGGTTCGGCTGTCCCGTGGAGATGCCGCTCCTTGATCGTGAGCTGGCCAGGGAGCACGAGTATGACCGGCTTGCCCGGGAACTGAGGGCTTCACTGGATATCGCCAAGATCTACGAGATCGCGGGCCTGGAATGATCGGGACCGGCCCAAGGATCCTGCTGGGTTACGGCCTCGACCTTTTCGCGGGCGAACCGCCGGAAGCATGGCATCCCGTCTGCTGGATGGGCAGGGTAGTGGACCTTGCCGACTGGGCGATGCCCGGGCGTGAGCGCAGCGGCCGGAAGCAGCGGGTCGCCGGCGCGGTAGTAGCGATGACGCTTCCGACGCTCACATTCATGGGAACGAGGAAGTTCATCAGGATACTGCCACAGCCGTTTTCGGTACTCGCTGAGATCGCTCTCATGTCGGCGGCGCTGGCGCCGCATTCGCTTTATGAGCGGGCTCGGGGAGTGGAGGATGCCCTTTATATCGGGCTGGCCGAGGGCCGGGAGCAGGTAGCCGGGATGGTCGGCCGCGACTCGGACAGCCTCGATGAGGAAGGGGTCATCAGGGCGGCGATCGAGAGCGTCGCTGAGAACGCCAACGACGGTGTGATCGCGCCGCTGTTCTACGGGCTCATCGGCGGAGCGCCGCTGGCCCTGGCCTACAAGATGGTCAATACGATGGATTCGATGATCGGCTACCGCGACCTCAAGTATCTTTATTTTGGCTGGGCGGCGGCCAGGCTGGACGATGTTGCCGGGTTTGTCCCGGCGCGACTGACGGCGCTGACCGTAGCTGTGGTCAGTCCCCTGGCTGAAGGGAGTCCCGAAGGAGCGCTCGCAGTCTGGAGGCGTGACGCCGGGATGCACGAGAGTCCCAATGCCGGTGTCTGCGAGGCTGCATACGCAGGCGCGCTGGGCGTGCGCCTGGGGGGAGCCGGCGTTTACAACGGCACTGTTGTTGCAAAGGCGGAGATGGGCACCGGGCTTGAGTCTCCCGCCCGCGAGGATATCGGCCGCGCCGCCCGATTGATGTACGCGTCATCGGCACTGGTTATGGCGGCGGGTATGCTTGTCCGGCTTGCGGTCTGGCTCTTCGGCTTGCGGCAGAAAGCGCCCGGCGACAGGAGGGGATGAGGCTGACAGGGAAAGGCCCTAAACCTGAAGAATACGACCGCCTGGCGCAGGTACTCTGGGAGCAGGCGCGTCCGCAGGGTCTTGTCCATCTTTATACAGGGAACGGCAAGGGCAAGACCACGGCGGCGCTGGGGCTGGCGCTCAGGGCGCTCGGGCGCGACCGGAAGGTAGTGTTCATCCAGTTCCTCAAGCGGACCTCGGTCATGACCGGCGAGATGGTCTTCGCCCAGAAGATGGACGCACCGCTCACCATCATGCAGTTCGGCGCCTCGCGCTTTGCCACCAAAGAGGAAAAGCAGGCGGTCGAGGACAGCGGCCAGACAGTCGAACGTGGCTGGCAGGTCGCCCGCGAGATGGCGTCCAGCATCGAGAACGACCTGGTCGTCCTCGATGAGATCACCCATGTCATCAAGAACGGGCTGATCCCTCTGGAAGACCTGACATCGCTGGTGAAGAACAAGGCCCGGTCGGTGGAGCTGGTCCTGACCGGCCGCTATGCCCCGCCGGAGCTACTGGAGGTTTGTGACTATGTCACGGAGATGCGGGAGATCAAACATCCGTATCACGATGGTATCAAAGCTCGTGAAGGGACCGAATTTTGAGGAAGATAAACGACACAAGGCATGACCCCGGGGCGGGGAAGACACACGATTCCAGACCTGAGCCCATTTCGGGAGAGGGGCACGATACAAAGCCTGACCTGGTGGTGGATCCAATAGTGGCCGATGCTGCGGCAGCGGACGCGAGCGCGGCTCCCGCCCACGGGGGAAGGCGGGAGGAAGCGGCCCGCCGCTACGGCATCCCCAAGGAGGAACTGCTGGACTTCAGCGCCAGTATCAACCTGCTGGGGCCGTCGCCGGCTGCCCTGACAGCTATCAGGGCCGCCGCGGTCGACCTGCATTATTATCCGGAAGAAAGCTCTGCTGAGTTCGCGCGGCTCGTTGCCGGATATCTGGGCGCGTTCCCCGACGAGATCGTTCCCGCCAACGGCAGCATCGAGGCCATCTACTGGCTTGCCGCGGTCGTAAAACCGCAACGGGTGCTGATAATCGAACCGACTTTTTCCGAATACCGCTCCGCCTGTGAGGCGGCGGGCGCGGTATGCGACTCATTTTCTCTGGAGGAAGGGGAAGGCTTCGCTTTCGACGCCGCCCGACTGGATCCCGAGGGCTATGACCTGGTCTTCCTCTGTAATCCCAACAATCCGACTGGCTACCTGGTGCCGCTCGATGAAGTGGCAGCGTTATGGCGGCGATGCCGGTCGGCTGGCGCCGGCCTGGTCGTGGATGAGGCTTTCATGGATTTCGCCGGGCCGGAGCAGTCGATCCTGACTTATGGCGTATTTGAAGGGCTTTATGTACTTCGTTCCTTCACAAAGTCGCACGCACTGGCGGGTCTGAGGCTGGGCTGCCTGGTGGCCGAGGCCGGCTTCGCCCGCCACATGCGGTCGGTGATGCCGCCCTGGAACGTCAACTCTTTCGCCCTGGCTGCCGGCGGCGCCTCTCTTAACGACTGGGATTACATGCCGCGCAGCCGGCACGAGAATTTCGCCGCCCGGGGTCAGCTGTTCGCCGACCTCGAGGAGATCCCCGGCATCGAACCGCTGCCGTCGGAGGCTAACTATCTTCTCTGCCGCCTGAGCAATGCCAGCTCCGAGGAGCTGGCCGACAGCCTGGGCCGGCAGGGGATACTTGTGCGAGACTGCCGCTCCTTCCCTGGACTGGGAGACCGGTATGTCCGGGTGGCGGTACGGTGCGAGCGCGAGAATTACCAGCTGGTGTCCGCTGTCAGGAAGGCGCTCGGATGATGTCTTCCGGAAGCATAGCCCGGATAGCGCCTAATGCAGGAGGTATGCTCGCATGACTCCACTGATGATAGCCGGTGCCGCCAGTGGCGTAGGCAAGACGACACTGGCTGTCGGCGTCATGGGTGCCTTTCGACGCCGGGGCTTCAGCGTCGCGCCTTTCAAGACCGGCCCCGATTACATCGATCCGAGTTACCACCTGGCGGTCACGGGGAACCCGTCGCGCAACTTGGATACCTGGCTGACTTCCCCGGAGGAAGCCGCTGATATCTATAAGCATGGCTCTTCAGGCTTCGATGTGGCTGTGATCGAGGGAGCGATGGGGCTTTTCGATGGCCGCTCGGGCGCAGGCGACCAGTGCAGCTCGGCTGAGATCGCCAGGCTTACCGCTAGCGCCGTCGTACTGGTTGTCGATTGTGCCCGGATGGCCCGCAGCCTGGCGCCGGTCCTCGCAGGTTTTGCGGGCTTCGACCCGCGGCTGAACCTTGCAGGGGCTATCCTCAACAATGTGGGCGGCGCCGGCCACGGCCGGGTCCTCGAAGCCGCCGCGAAGGAGGCTGGGGTTCCGGTGCTGGGAATCGTGCCGCGCCGTCAGGACCTGGGCCTCAGCTCAAGGCATCTGGGTCTGGTGCCTGCGGGGGAACGGCAGGGATCCCTGGAAGAAGTGCTGGTGCGGATCGTCAATCATGTGGAGGAGAACGTAGATATCGACGCACTGTTGCAGCTGAGCTGGGAAGAGGGTGACGTTTCTGACGGTGGCGCGGGAAAGATCGCACCGGGCAAGGAGCAGGCAGCCGCGGTCTCAGGATCACCTGCAGCGCCAGTATCGGCCGCCGGGCAGCTTCTTGTGCCACGCGTCAGATTGGCGGTCGCTCTCGACGAAGCCTTTTCTTTTTATTACATGGATAGTCTGGAGGCGTTGAGAGCTGCAGGCGCAGAGCTGCTTTATTTCAGCCCGCTGCGTGATGAGGCGTTGCCCGCCTGTGACGGGCTTTACCTTGGCGGCGGCTATCCTGAGATATTCGCTCGCGAGCTTGAGGCCAATTCATCAATGCGGGCATCGGTTGCGGCGGCTGCGGGTAGCGGTTTGCCCACATATGCTGAATGTGGTGGCCTGGTATATCTTTGTGGGTCTGTTGAAACTGATGGTGCCAGGCACGCCATGGCTGGTGTGTTGCCGATGACCGCGCGGATGACCGGGCGCCGCCAGGCTCTCGGATATGTTGAGGCAACAGCAAGGCGTGGCAATCTGCTGCTGGCGGCAGGCGAGCGGGTGCGCGGGCACGAATTCCACTGGTCGGCTGTCGAGTGGCAGGACGATCGCCTCGCATACGACTGCTTCTCCGGCAGGGAGCAGGCATCCAGGCCCGAGGGCTATGCCGGCGGCAACCTGCTCGCGTCCTACGTACACCTGCATTTTGCGGGAAACAGGGCAGCGGCTGCCAGGTTCATCGATGCCTGTGCCGGCGTGAGGGAGGTGGCTGCCGATGCGACCGCCTGAGCCCTCGATGTTCTCCGGAGATGGAACCGCCGTGATCGTCCTGGGCCACGGCAGCAAGGCTCCCGCTGCCCTCGAGGTTCTCAACTGGGTCGCCAAACGGCTGGCCGCGCGTCTGCAGATGCCGGTGCTGGCAGCCTCGCTGCAGTTCAACAAGCCTTCACTCGAGGAGAGTTGTCGCGAGCTGGCGGAGGCTGGAGCCAGGCGCATCGTGGTGGCTCCCTATTTCCTGTTTACCGGCAACCACATGATGAAAGATATCCCGGGGATACTGGATCAGCTGCGGGAGGAGCTGCCGGGGACGGAATTCATCCTGGCTGACGCCCTGGGTGCGGACGACCTGATGGTGGAAGTGCTCGCCCGGAGGGCGCTGGCGAAGTGTGGGGCGGAGGAGCCGAATGGCGCCGCCCGCCAACAAGATGTCGCCAGAGAATCCAGCGCCGCCGCCCGCCAACCAGATGTCGCCGGAGATTCCAGCGACGCTGCAGACCTTTTCGCATCTATTTTCAACGACGCCTGCGGTGGTTCTTGTAGCGGCTCTCAGCCCATTGTCCAGCATCCCATCGAGACCGAGAGTTTTGAGATCATCGACAGCCTGCTGGAGCCGGACGATGTTGAAGACCCCGGCTACCAGGTTGTGCGGCGCATCGTGCATACGACCGGCGATCCTTCACTCGCGCGCGCGGTGATGCTGTCCGACAGTGCCATCAGCGCCGGGGTGGCCGCAGCCGGCACGGGAGCTGGCATCTATTGCGATGTGAACATGGCCGCCGCCGGTATCAAGCCTACTGCCGAGAAGCTTGGGCTCGAAGTCACGTGCCTGGTGGCCGATCCGGCAGTGGCGGAACTGGCCCGCAGCGAAGGTGTTACCCGGGGTGTCGCTGCGGTGAGGCTTGCGGCCAGCAGTGTGGCAGGAGGCACCGCAGTAACCGCAGGCCACGGCACACAAACTGGCGCGGTAGGCAGTGGCCTCGACGGCGCCATCGCCGTCATCGGCAACTCGCCGACGGCGCTCTTTGAACTGCTGCGGCTGGCAGCTGAGGAAAGGATCCGCCCGGCGCTGATCGTCGGCGTTCCCGTGGGATTCGTCGGTGCCGCCGAGAGCAAGGAAGCCCTGATCGAATCGGACATACCCTATATAACCCTTCCCGGAAACCGGGGTGGCAGCACGATCGCCGTGGCAGTCGTCAACGCCATAATGAGAATGAGTACTGAACAGAAGTGAACTTTCCAACACAGATAATATTCTTATCAAAAAAGTCCTGTCAGGACCGTTGAAAATGAAATCATCGTTTTATAAACTAACCATTGCTCAGCAGGATCAGTGGGGCTTCCCATCCTCGATGAGAAGCTTAAATGGGGCAAGTCCGGTGGAAGACCGGCGCAGTCCCGCTACTGTAAGTGAAGGTGCTGCCAATAAGTGGCATCTGTCCATGGCAGATCTCCTTCACAAGCCAGAAAACCCGCCCCTGATCGACATTCCGAGAACCTTCGCGAGAAAGGGGCAGGATTATGATGGCATTTCCATAGCTACCCTACTCCAGCATTCAGGAGGAAGGGTATTTTTTATTTAACGGTGTTCAGATAAGCAGAGAAAGGATTCTCCATGCACATTCCTGAAGGACTTATACCCGCCCAGCAGGCGGCAGCCTGGTATGCGCCGGCGGCGGCATTCGTGGGCGCCGGGATTGTCAGCCTCAAGCGGCGTCTGGCAATCCAGCCGTCAGTAAGGCCGCTCGTGGGATTGATGGCAGCGCTGATATTTGTTATATCACTGATGCCGCTCCCGGTTCCCGGCCTGGGAACTGTTTCCCATCCCTGCGGAACGCCCATGGCGGCGATTCTGCTGGGACCGCTCACGGCTACCGTGCTCGGTTCTGTGGCGCTGCTTTTGCAGGCGCTTTTCTTTGCCCATGGCGGTATCACCAGTTGGGGCGCAAATATAATCGCCATGGCTGTAGGCGGGTCCTTTTCCGCTTATGGTGTTTTCAGGGTCTCGCGCCGTGCCGGGTTCGGGCTTGGCATTTCTGCCGGCGTCGCCGGACTCATCGGCGACATGGTGACCTATGGCATCACTTCACTGCAGATCGCACTGGCCTTGCATGGTGATGAGTCAGTGATGAATGTCTGGGGCGCGGCCTTTGTCTCATTCATGCCAACCCAGCTACCCCTGGCGATTGTCGAGGGATTGTTCACCGCCGGAGTGGTCGTCTTCATCGCCAACCAGCGGGCTGAGATTCTGGAGGGCGCGGTGATTAGGCCATGAAGCGCTGGATGTTGGTATTGGCTGTCGTTGCAGTGTTCCTGGCCGCTGTACTTCTCACTGAATCAAAATGGGAAGGGGATGTCACCGAGGGAGCGGCGGCGCCTCTGGCTGAAAAAGCTGGAGTCGAGGAATCGGATGTGCTGCCCTGGAAAGTAGATGGCGATTTGCTGCTTTTCTTTTTCCTGACCGGCGGCGCTGCCGCGGGCTTTGCGGCCGGATATTACTGGCGCGGGCTCTTTCCTGGAAGCGCCAGTAAGGACATGGTGTAAATGCATAAGGCTGCTGTAAAGATAGCGGGGATGCGCTTCGGCGCATCCCCGCAAAAGTCTTCCATATATTCCAGATGACATCGATGTCCAAAAATGCGGACGGATACGCCTGGGGAGGCAGCTTCCTTTCGCGTATGGATCCGAGGGTCAAGATAGCCGGGGTAGCCGGCCTCTTGCTGGTCAACCTCATGGGGGCGTCATTCCTGGTATCCGGATCGATCGCTGCCGTCATGGTGCTGCTGATGCTGTTCGGGCGGATACCGTATCGTCGGCAACTGATGATGATCGCCTTTCCCACCTCTTTCGCCCTTTTTGCCATTGTTTCCCAGACAGTGTTTGTTGAGGGGGATGTGTTCGCCTCGCTGGGTCCGTTCGACCTGCACCTGCAGGGGCTCGCCCAGGGGCTGTACCTCTCACTGCGGATAATCGCCGGCGGGCTCATCGTCGTCATGCTCGGCGTGACCACGCCGATCAACAGGCTCTGCCAGGCGCTGAGATGGTTCAGGGCTCCGGCGACATTCGTCGAGATAATGCAGCTGACCTATCGGTACCTTTTTGATATACACGCGGAATTCGCCCGGATGCGTGAAGCCCAGCAGGTGAGGCTGGGCTGGGCTACGGCCCGCACCGGACTCGCCAGCGGGCGGCTGCTGGGAGGATCCCTCTTCCTGCGGGTCTACGATCGCGGTGTGCGTTCCTCGGAGGCGATGAGATGCCGCGGCTCGGGGGCTGTGGTCAATTGCGCTCTGCCCAGACTCTGCAGGGCGGATATCTTCGCCGGACTCGTCGTCGCCGCCTTCATCATCATCCTCGCCCTAATGGCGCTCGGAGCCGGTTCGTGATCGGCGTCGAAGACCTCGAGTTCACTTATCCCGGCGGTGCCCGTGCGCTCGACGGCATCTCGCTGGAGGTGCCGGAGGGGTCCTTCCTGGCGATCATGGGCGCCAACGGCTCCGGCAAGTCGACACTTCTCAAGCATCTGAACGGCCTGCTGACAGCCCAGTCCGGCAGCGTGCGGATCGCAGGCATCGAAGTCAGCCGCAGGAGCTTTGACGAGGTCAACCGCCTGGTCGGTTTCGTCTTCCAGGATCCCAACGACCAGATCTTCGCGCCGACCGTCCGCGAGGATATCGGTTACGGCCCCCGGAACCTGGGGCTCAGCGATGATGAAGTCGGGCAGCGGGTGGAGAAGGCAGCGGAGCAGGTGGCGATAACCGATCTCCTGGACCGGCCCATCCACCACCTGAGCTATGGACAGAAGAAAAGGCTTTCAATCGCCGGAGTGCTGGCCATGGAACCGAAGGTACTGGTGCTGGACGAACCCACTGCCAGCCTCGATCCCATGGGGGAACGGCGCCTGATGCGCCTGCTGCACGACCTCAATCGCGAAGGCATGACCGTGGTGATGGCCACCCACGACGTAGACTTGGTGCCGCTCTATGCCAGACAGGTCTGCCTGCTCAGGGCTGGACGGCTGGCGGTTGCGGGCGGGCTGCGCGAAGTCTTCAGCGATCAGGAGCTGATCGAGCGCTGCCATCTGCGGCTACCGAGGATCTCCTACCTTTTTGACATGTTTCCCGAATTATCCGAACTGCCGCTCACCGTCGGCATGGCCAGGCGCAAGCTGGAGGAACTGCTGGAGCGCGGCGATATCGGCCCGGTCTCGCCGGTCGAACTCTGTGAGAACTGAGATGGCAAAGAAGGCGGACATGCGGCGCGGCTACACAACCGGCGCCTGCGCCCAGGCGGCGACCCGCGCGGCGGCGCTGACTGTCCTCATCGGATACCCCCCCTGTAATCCGGAGGCGGCGGAAGAGGCGGCTGAGGAAGCGGGAATCTCCTGTGAGACCCGGGGCCTGGTCGATGTGACCCTGCCGAATGGTGAGAACGCGATCTTCCCCATGACCATGCATGATGAAGGCGTGGTCTCAGTCGTCAAGGACGCAGGTGACGATCCTGACATCACCAATGGAGTCCAGATATTCGTCTGCGTCGTCGGCCGTCTTGACGGGCAGTTCCTGGTGGAAGGCGCCGAGGGCGTGGGCAGGGTGACACTCGAGGGGCTGCCGGTACCTCCGGGGGAGGCAGCCATCAATCCGGTGCCCAGGGAGTACATCATCAGGGAAGCCAGGAGGGTGTTGCCGCTGGGAGCCGAGATCACGATCTCTATCCCGGAAGGCGAGGAGCTGGCGCTGAAGACATTCAATCCGAAGCTCGGTATAATCGGCGGCCTCAGTATCCTGGGGACCACCGGCAGGGTAGAGCCCTGGTCGTCGGAAGCCTATCAGCAGTCGCTACTGCCCCAGCTCGATGTCGCCAGGGCGGCGGGGGTCGAAGTGCCAGTTCTGGTTCCGGGAGCCAAGGGGGAAAGGGCGGCGCTGGCCGCGGGATATGAACCTGTTGCCATCGTCCAGACCGGGAATTTTGCCGGCATGCTGCTGGCCGCGGCGCGGCAGCGCGGTTTTAGCCGGGTAGTGCTGCTCGGGCATGCGTCCAAGACAGTGAAGCTGGCGCGGGGTGATTTCAACACCCATTCGAGCCACTCGCCGATGCCCCTGGACGTTCTGGCAGATTGCGCTGAGGCATCAGGCTGGAGCCACCGGCGCGCTCAGGAACTGCTAGCCATGCCGACGACCGAAGCAGCGCTCCAGCGGCTCACTGCTGCAGGGAAGGCAGGCAGGGCAGCGCTCGATGAAGCGGCGCGGCGGGTAGCGGCAGCCATCTTGCAGGAATACGGGATCACGGCGGAAGTCATGCTGACAGACGCTCACGGGACCGTGATCGGAAATTCCATGGGGTCAAAATCTTTGGGGTCAGGTCCTGAATTGTGAATTTGCCTAAAACCACAGGGCGGAATGAAGAAACAGGATAACAACCAGAACAAGCTATATATCGTCGGCGTCGGCCCCGGGACCGAGGGTCTTCTGACAGCCGAAGCTCGCGAGCTGATCCGGTCGTGCCGCTTCTTCGTCGGCGGCCGCCGTCAGCTGGCCCTGGCCGAGCAGCTGGCTCCGGCCGAGCAGCTGGCCCCAGCCGAGCAGCCGGCCCGGAAGTCTTCGGCGCTGGCGCGCGCAGAGACCCATGTGATCGACGCCGACCTGGTGCGCGCGCGCCTCTTCATAGACTCCAGCCTCGAGCGTGGCGATGTCTGCGTGCTGGCCAGCGGCGACCCGGGCAGTTTCAGCATCCTGCCGTTCCTCAACGAGGCTTTCGGTGATCGCATCCAGGTGGCGCCTGGCATCTCGTCGGTGCAGCTGCTTTCGGCGAGGGTGCACCTGCCCTGGCACGACTGGCGGCTGGTGAGTCTCCATGGCAGGCAGCAGGCGCTCGTGCCGTTGCCGGACCGGGCAGCGCCGACAGTATATTTTTGCGACCATTCCAGCTCACCACAAGCTATCGCCGGCAAGTTGCCCGGGGCTCTGGCGGAGCGGCAGGCCGTAGTCGGCTCTGACCTGGGTTTACCCGGCGAACAGATCTGGAAAGGCAGCCTCGCCGATGCCGCCCTGCTCGATTTTCCGGGGAATTCCCTGCTGCTGCTTTTTCCCGATCAGGAGCGCGTGGCACAGACAGTTTCGGCGCCGGGCATTCCCGACGACGAATGGCTTCGATGCGAGGGTGTCCCGCTTTCAAAGAGCGAGGTCCGCGCCGTGCTGCTCGCCAAGGCGCAGCCGTCGGGGAGACAGGTCATCTGGGACTCCGGAGCGGGCACAGGTTCATACGGCATAGAATGCGCGCTGGCCGAACCGGCCGCTTATGTATACGCCATAGACAAGAATCCAGAGGCCTGTAAGGTTCTGGCTGAGAACGCCCGGCGCTTCGGCGCCGTGATCGAGCCGGTCAACGCTGAAGCGCCCGACGCCTTTACCGCGCTGCCCAGGCCCGACCTCGTCATCATCGGCGGCAACGACGGCCGTCTGGAAGCGATCTTCCAAGGCGCACTGGCGGCACTGGTGCCCGGCGGCCGTATAGTCGTCACCGCGCTGCTCGAGGAGACCAAGAAGAAGGCACATGGTCTGTTCGCTTCTTCAGGCCTCGAGAACCGTGCCGCGACCCGGGTGGCGATCTCCCGGGGTGAAGCGCAGAAATGGGTGGAGCAGAATCCGGTGATAATCTTCACGGGTGATAAGTCCGGCGGCGGAGAACCGGTCCGTGCCGGCGGTTCAACCGCCGGTTACGGAACTGAAAAGGGAAGCCGTAATCCATGAACGCAGAACTTGGAACTTTATATGGGGTCGGCGTCGGCCCGGGGGACCCCGGGCTCGTGACCTTGAAGGCGGTAGAGGTCATCCGGCGGGTGGCGACCGTGGCATTCCCTGTGAACCGGGAGGGGGCCGCCAGCCGCGCCCTGGACGCAGTCGCCGGGCATATCCCCGAGACGACAGCTCGTCTGCCCCTGCTTATGCCCATGACCCGTGACCAGCAGCTTTTGGACTCGGCCCATGACGCCGCTGTCGAAGCGGTCATCGCCTCGGCTGCGGATGGCCGCGACGTTGCCTGTCTTGCCCTGGGCGATCCGCTCTTTTACAGTACGTTCGGTTATATCGCCAGGCGTTTCCCCGGGCCGGTAGAGGTCGTCGGCGGCGTCTCGGCCATAAGCTCCATGGCGGCGGCGCTGGGCCAGCCCCTGGCCGATGGTGATACACCCCTGGTAGTCGTGACCGGCAAGGCTCACGATGCCCTGGAATCGGCGCTGGCTATGGATGCTTCTGTAGTGATCATCAAGCCGCGCTCCCTATCGAGCGAATCTCTCGATCTGCTCGACAGGGATGGCGCCTGGGACCGCGCTCGCGCCGCTGTCGAGCTTGGCGGCCCTGATCAGCGGGTGATAAACGAGATCGGCCGCGACACCGCCGCCGCGTTACCCTATTTTGCCATCCTGTGGATACAGCCAAAGCAGACGGAGGGGAAAGATGACTGAGACCAAGATCTATTTTCTGGGAGCCGGACCTGGCGATCCCGAGCTGCTTACCATCCTTGGCCGGCGGCTACTGGCGCAGGCTGACACGGTCGTATTCGCCGGTTCGCTGGTCAGCAGGGCGATCCTGGAATTCTGCCCCCAGGCTGAGCTGGTCGACAGCGCTCCTTTGTGCCTGGACGATATAGTCAGGATCATGGTGATGCGGGCACGCGAGGGCAAGAGGGTGGTACGTCTGCACAGTGGCGACCCATCCCTATTCGGAGCTATCAAGGAGCAGATCGCACGGTTGCGCCAGGCCGGTATTGATTTTGAGGTAGTGCCTGGAGTGTCATCGCTGAGCGCCGCGGCCGCTGCACTGGCGAGCGAGCTCACAGTGCCGGAGGTCTCCCAGACCGTCATCATCACCCGTGCCGCCGGCCGTACGCCGGTGCCCGAACTCGAGGACATCGGCAGCCTCGCGGCCCACCGCGCCACCATGGCCATCTTTCTGAGCGCGACCCTGGTGGACGAGGTGCAGAAGAAACTGAAGGAGGGCTACCCGGACGGTACGCCGGTCGCGGTGGTCCATAACGCCAGCCGTCCCGACCAGAAGATATTGAGGACCACGGTCGAGAAGCTGGCGTCGGATCTGGCCGCCGCCGGGATCGATCGCACCGCCATCATCCTGGTAGGCGCGGCTCTGGCGCAGGAAGGCGAGGAATCGCTGTTGTATAAGGAAGGTTTTTCCCACGGATACCGGAGTGAATAGCTATTACTCGCTGACTGCGGGCGGAGCGCTGCTGGCCCTAAGGCTGCGGGACCGGTTCGGCGGCCAGGCGCATCTGCCCCGCTGCCACAGCATGGCCTGCAAGCGTTGTGATCCCTTCGACAGCATCGCCGAAGCGCTTCCCGAGGGCTTCCGCGCCGGTGACACTCTTATATGTGTCATGGCTGCGGGTATCGTCTTCCGGGTGCTGGCGCCGCTGCTCGAATCCAAGCAGGACGATCCGGCGGTCATCGTCATCGACGAACACGGAAAACATGTCGTTCCACTTCTGGGCGGCCACGCCGCCGGAGCCAACGCCCTCGCCAGGGAGATCGCCGATTTTCTGGGCGGCGAAGCGGTCATCACCACTTCCAGTGATGTGCAGGGCATGACCGCCCCAGACGAGCTCGCGCGAAGACTGGGCCTGACCATCGACGACGCGACCATGCTCCGCCATGTCACCGCCCTTCTGGTCGACCACAGGCCAGTGTGCATCGAGAGCCGGACTGACCCCGGCCCCGGCCTCACAGGATATACCTGGATATCGCCAGGGGCGGATCTCAGCGGTTTTGAAGGCAGGCTTCTGATAACCCACAGGAGCGCATCCTCTCGCATTCCCACAGCCCGTCTCATCGCTCGCTCGGTCACAGCCGGCGTGGGCTGCAGGCGCGGAACTCCCGCTGCCGAGATCATCGCCGCCATCGATGACGCCTGCGGCCGTCACCAGATCGAAAGACGCGCCGTCGGCGCCATAGCCTCGATCGATCAGAAACACGACGAGGCGGGGCTGCTCGAAGCGGCGTCGGCGCTCGGCGCGCCAATTCTCTTTTTTGCAGCGGCAGAGCTTGCCGCCCTGAACCGGCCAGGCAGCGACTTCGTGGCAGGCACTGTCGGCACACCTGCCGTCTGTGAACCGGCGGCGCTGCTGGCGGCGGGGGAAGGAAGCGAGCTGATCTCCGGCAAGGAAGCCTCCGGCCGGGTCACCGTAGCCCTGGCCCTGCGTGCCCGCGATTTCGAGAAACCCGAAGGCCGGGTCCTGGTAGTCGGCACCGGCGCGGGAACGTCGCCGCTGCTCACCGCGGCCGCAACAACAGCGCTCCGTGACGCTGATGTCATCATGGGATACCGCACCTATATCGACCAGGTACGCGCGATCTTTCCTGACAAGGAATATCTTTCCGGCTCCATGGGCGCCGAGCTGGACCGCTGCAGTGAAGCTTTGGAAAAGGCGCGGGAAGGCCAAGTCGTCGCCATGGTTTCGAGCGGCGACCCGGGCGTATATGGCATGGCCGGGCCCCTCCTCGAGCTGGCCGATGACATCCCGGTCGAGATCGTCCCGGGAGTGACCGCGGCCCAGATCGCCGCCGCCCGTCTGGGTGCTCCCCTGATGAACGACTACATCACCCTCAGCCTCAGCGACCTGTTGACTCCCAGGGAAGAAGTGTTACGCAGGGCCCGCCTGGCCGCTGAGTCAGACTTGGTCGTCTGCCTGTATAACCCGACCAGCAAAAAACGCCAGCCCCTGTATGAACAGGTCTGCGGCATAATCGCGGAAGCGCGCGATCCGGACACTCCAGCCGGCTGGGTGCGCGCCGCCGGCAGTCCCGAGGAGTCGAGCGGCATTGTGCCGCTGTCCGAGCTGCCGGCCCAGAAGATCGACATGCGCACGATCATCATCCTCGGCAACTCCCGCACCTTCGTCAGGAACGGAAGGATGCTCACCGGCCGCGGCTATGAGAGAAAGAAGGGAAAGAGCCGTGGCGAATAGCAGGGTTCCGGCAGAACAAAAGACTATATATCTTATAGGTGGTACAACTGAGGCCAACCAGGCGGCCAGGCGTCTTCAGGAACAGGGTCATCGCGTGGTGATCAGCGTCGTCACTCCGGCTGGAGGAGAACATGCCGGGTTGGCCGGGTGCGAGACCGAGGTCGGCGGCAAGGACGCAGCCGCCATGGAGTCACGCGCCAGGGAGCTCCAGGCGGCGGTCATCGTTGACTGTTCTCACCCCTTTGCCATGGAAGCAAGCGCCCAGGCTGTCATCGCCGCCGCCGCCGCGGGGCTTCCATACATCCGCTACAGCCGCCTCCCTGTAGCCGTTCCTGAGGATGCATCAGCCGCTCCGGTCATCACCGTAACTTCATTCGACGAAGCGGCCGCTCATCTGGCCCGCCTCGGCGGCAGGGCGCTCCTTGCAATCGGCACCCGTCATCTTGAAGTCTTCGTCAAGGCCCGACTTGATTTCGCTGTCCGGGTACTTCCCATGAGGGAGTCCCTGGCCGATTGCCAGAGCCTGGGCCTGGAGCCGAAGGATATCATCGCCGCCTGGCCTCCCTTCAGCACCGGCTTCAACCGGGAATGTCTGAGAAAATACGGCGCAACCGTGATGGTGACCAAGGATTCGGGCCGGGAAGGCGGACTTCTGGAAAAACTTGAGGCAGCTTCCCTGGAGGGCGCCACTGTCATACTCGTTCGCCGCCCGGTTGAGTCTGGTGCCATCCATGACCTGGACGAGCTGGTAGCCGTCCTCGATTCAGGCCGATGAAAGCCATCCGCCAGCTTCTCGGATTCTTCACTGTCCTGCCGCTGTCCAGCAGAGGTTCCGTGGAAGAAGTCGCCCGGGCCGGTTTCCTTCTACCGCTCGTCGCGGTACTACTCGGCGGCATCGAAGGCCTCGTGGGCTGGGGCTCGGAACGGCTGGCAGGCCAGCCGGTAGCGGCTGCGGCCATACTGGCTACGGCGATGCTGCTCACCGGCCTGCACCATGCCGACGGACTCGCGGACCTCGGCGACGCCCTGATGGTCCATGGCGACGCGGCCCGCCGCCTGAAGGTCCTGAAAGACCGGACGCTGGGTGTGGGCGCCGTCGCAGGTCTCCTGATCACCGGGCTGGCGTGCTGGGCCGCGCTGTTGCAGCTGCTGGCCCTCACAGGCGGCGGATCCGAGCTCGTCTGGTTACTGATATCAGCGGAGGTCTCCGCGCGTCTGGGCATGCTCATGGTGATAGCAGCCGGCAGACCTTCCCATGAAGGCAGCGGCAGCATATTTATCGGGACCATGAAGGGCTGGAGGAGCGCGGCTGGGATCCTGCTCTCTATCGCGATCATCGGGATGCTGGCGCTGGAAGTCTCCGCCGCCGCCGTTTTTGCCGGGGCAGCCTCGGCGGCAGTCACAGGTCTCGTCCTGGCCGTCACTGGCAGACACTGGCTCGGTGGTTGCGGCGGCGACGTTATGGGCGCTTCTGTGGAGCTGGGCAGGATGGCGGCGCTGACAGCGATGGTCGCGGTCCTCTTTCAGCAGGCTTCCTGATCGGGAAACCTGCCGGTCTTCGGCATGGTTGCCGACCTCCGTTGAGCCCGCGGTCCCGCGGCCTAATCCATGTTCTGTGCAGCCTGCTCTTCAATCGAAGGCAGCTCGCTGCTGTGGATGGCGACGGCCAGCTGGTTGGCGATGCTGAGGATGGTCTCGATTGCGGCTGGTGTGAACTTCCGCCTGTCCGGAAAGACCAGCGCCATGCCGCCGACCACATCGTCCTTGTAGATAAAGGGAACCGTGCAGCGGCGTTTTCCCTCGATATCCAGCGCCTTCAACACATAGGCTTCTGATTCTGCCGCGTTGCCGATGTCTATTTCCTCATGGGTTATCATCCGGCGCTCAACGACGGCTCGGGTAAGCAGCGTGCCCCGGCCAAGCGGAGTCACGGCCAGTTCCTTCATGATCTCCGGCGTATGACCCAGAAAAGCCAGGTTGACCAGTGCACTTTCCCCGGTGTCGAGGTAGTAGATGCTGGCCATGATGCACCCCATCTGTTCATATATGGCCTCTACTGCCCGCTGGGCCATTTTTTTGAGGTTGTGCGTGCCGGCACAGGCTGCGGCGACGTCGCGTAGTAATGCCACCCTGGTCAGCTCTTTCCTGGTAGTGTCGTAAAGAAGCGAATTCTGTACGGCCATCGAAGCCCTGTCCGCCAGCACCTGGATCAATCCCCATTCACGGGCTGAAAAAGCCTTCTCCCGCTGGCTTCCGATCTGCAGTACTCCGGCTACCCTTCCGCCGATGCGTAACGGCACCGCCAGCACTGACTTTACGCCCGAGCTTTCGATAAACGGGCGGATCATCACGGCGTCGGCTTCATCCTGGAAATTGTCGATCTTCATCGGCACACCTTCCTGGAATGCGCGTCCCGCCAGTCCCTCGCCCACCTTGGTGCTGATCTCCTCCAGTGGTACGGAGATGCTGCCCGCCGCTGCCCGCGCGATCAGCCGCTCACCAGAGTCGTCCGACAGCATGATCATGGCCGCGTCCATCTGCATGACATCCTGGGTGCGCGTCACCAGCTCGATGAGCACTTCCTCCAGATCGATAGAGGCCAGGCCGGCTTCGGAGATCGCCTCGATCGCTTCCAGGGACTTGCGGATGTAATGCTCGTTCTCGTATATCCCTGCATTCTCGATGGCCAGTGCCGCATGGGAGCCGATGACCGTAGCGAACTTGACCTGCTCCTCGGTGAACCGGTGTTTTTCATCGGTCTGGTTCAGCCAGACCGCTCCGATAGGCCGGTTCGACGAGATCAGTGGCACGACCATCGAGGATTTCACATTGAACCGCTTGAGCCGTTCGGCCGAGAAGCGCGGATCGCTCATGGCGTCTTCGGCTGCGATAGTCTCCCGGCCTTCCACCGCGGCGACGCCGATAGCCACTTCGTCATAGGGATAACGCAGGCCGCGGATACTTTCATCGCTGTATTCACCATAGCCGGCCATGCCCACCCATTGTTCGTCTTCCAGGATGAACAGGGCACCGGCGTCGGTGCCGGATATCAGGGCCAGGTTGTCGAGCACCACGCGGACTGTCTCATCGAGGCTGAGGCTCGACATGAACGCGGCGCTGATCCTGAGCGCGGCTTCGCGGGTCCGCGCCCGATTGACTTCTTCGGTGACATCAAAAGCGAAGAGCGCCACCGAAAGCGGGGTGCTTTCATGTGAGGCCAGGGGGATGAAGTTGATCCGCCAATAACTGTTGACTCCCTCGCTGTCGGGAATGCTGAGGGCGTCGCTATCGACCCGATTCCTGGTGGACACGGACAGGTCCATCTTCCCGGCCATCTCCTTGGCTGTGCTTCCCGGAAAAAGTTCAGACAGCAGCCTGCCGGTGCCCGGCACACCGAGGGAAAGCCCGGTGAACGCCTGGTTGAAATTCATAAGCCTGTATCCGGGGAAGCTGAATTCCGCGTAAGCGAGGGGAGACTCGTCGAGCGCGTCCCGGATCACGTTGATTCGGCTGAAATAGCGGCGGATAATACTCGCCTTGATGGCGACGAGCAGGCCCAGGAGCCCGACGGCTGCCGAGGTCCAAAGATTCAGGTCGTTCTCCACGGTCACCTGCGTTATCAGCGATGCGACCATTGCAATCAGACCAACGATCGCGGTCTCAAAGGGGCTGAGCAGGATCGCCGCAGCTCCAATCGGTATAGCCCAGGCCAGGTCGATCCAGGGGAATTCATTCATGTATATGTCATCAAGGGCTTCGACGGCGAGCAGCAGGACGACGACGATGGCGATTCTCACCAGGTGGTGCTTGGGAAAACGTTTCGACAGGCGAGGTTTATGCGACAAAGGAGATTCCTTGTGAAGACGGCCAGCGGGCTTCGAAGGCCCCCCGGCACTTGCATAGCACCTATGGATTATAAGGTATCAGCGAGGCAAGTTCACTTCGCTGGCTTAATCTTTCTTAATGCTTCCTTTGCACGAAGTTGCTGGGCGGAGGGTATCATATATAAAGGTGGCATCCCGGCCTCCCGGGATAGATAGAGAATAAAGGAGAAACATAAATGAATCTGAAAAAGGCTTCGCATGTTCTGTTTTTTGCTGGCGCGCTGTTCGCATTGCTGGCTGTCGCCGGTTGCGGAAATGGAAATGGGGCCGGCACGTCGACCACAGTCACTGACACAGGTGGCCGGCTGCAGCTGACGGAAACGACTTTTGATGCTGGCAACATACCAGTCGGTCAGAAGGTCGAGCATAAATTCACGATCAAGAACACAGGCACCGGGCCTCTGAAGATGGGGCAGCTGGGGGTCAAGCGGCTGGAAGGCTGCTGAGACGCTCAGGCGGTCGTGGGTGCCACGACCATAGCTCCCGGTGAGAGTAGTACCGTGACTGTTTCGATGCATATGGGCAAAGGCATGGGTGGCCCGCATCTGTTCGAGGTCACAGTTAATTCAAACGATCCCGCACCGGCAGCGAACAAGGTCTCGCTCCGGGCGAATTACATAGAATAGTCAAAAAATGAACGAACAGGCGCATGAAGCGGCGGCTGGCCCGGGTGGTCTGGCAAGCCGCGGCAGGCGCGGCGCGGGTATCGATCCGCTGTTGCGCTGGCGTTACTATCCCAGACTTTTCCACTGGCTGTTTTTTGCGGTCACTATAGTGCTGACTTACTTCGCTTTTGCCCCCGGGCAGCGGGGTGAGGGCAACCTGGCTACTGAAGTGGTCTGGCGGCTCTGGTGGCCGCTGTTGCCATTCGTGCTGCTCGTCGGCGGCAGGATCTGGTGCGGAGTGTGCCCCTTCGGTGGCGTTTCGGACGCCGCTTCCAGTCTGAGCAAAAGCCGCAGAACCCCACCCGCATGGTTGCGGAAGGCAGGTCCCTGGCTCGGCGTCTTCTCTGTGTTCGGGTTCGGCATGGCCTTCCTCGCCCTCGGGCTGGAAGCTGATTCTGGAGCTACCGGGACCATCCTCATCGGCATGGTGGCGCTGCCCTTCATGCTTGCACTTCTTTATCGTGGCAGGACGTTCTGCCGATACCTCTGTCCGGTAGGCTTTATCACCAGGGCTTATTCGTATTTTTCGTGGCTGCGGCCCCATGGCAGCCCCGAAAGGAACGGTACCATGGCGGTCTGTCCGGTGGGTCAATCGCCCGCCAGTCTCAGACAGCCCAGCCAGTGCCAGATGTGCGGGGAATGTACCAGGGGGCCGGAAGCCCGTGGGATTACCACAGGCTTCACCGCGGGGTCGCCACGTCTGCCCGGGACGAAAGAGTTCGGCAGGCCTGAAGCTGTCCTTTCTCTGCTGATGCTTGGCCTGATGGCTGCTGATTCGGTGAGGATGACCCAGGTCTTCGCCCGCTACCAGCACATGGCGCTGCCCTATCTCGGATACAACTACCGGCTGACCGTGGCCGCCGGCGTGACCGGACTCGTTGGAGTGATCCTGGTATTGCAGCTGGCGATTGCCTGGATCGCATCACGGAAAGATTCCGGCAAGGCTTTCAACGCGATCGGTTTCTCATACCTGCCGCTGACCCTCGGGGTTTTCCTCTCCCTCGCCTTGCAGCATCTGTGGTCGGGTGCGTTGCCTTCCCTGCAGACGGTGCTTGTTGAGTCACGACTCATCGACTGGGCGGGGCACATGCCGCCAGCCAACGTCTATTTTGTCAGCATTCCGCTGAAACTGATGCAGTTCGCGATGTTGGGCACGGGCCTGTATTATTCGCTGTCCCTTGCCAGGAAGGATCTCTCCGGCGGAGCCATCGGCCGCGGCGCAATGGTCATAACGGCCTTCGCCGGTTTTGGTTTCCTGTTTTTATTGCCCATGAGCGGAGCCTGTTAGGCGCCGGCGTGCTGTCAGTTCGCAGGAAAAATTAACAGAAGAAAAAAGGAAGTCTGATGATAGTCAAAAAAAAGCTCTCTGCGTTCATCATAGCAGTCTGCGCCGTCATGGCTGCACTAGCCCTGTCGCTGGCATCCGGCTGTGGTGGAACAGTGGCAACCGATGATCCGGCATTCCCGGAATTCGTCTATCGCTCGGAGGAATCGCTTGACGGCTACCGCCTGGCGGCGGCCAATCAGGAGTTGTTCGATCGCATCCCATGCTATTGCGGCTGCAAGCAGGATCCTGAAAAGTACACTAGCCTGAAGGACTGCTTCTATGATCGCAAGACCGGTGATTTCGACGAGCATGCGGCAGGATGCACGACCTGTCTCGACGAAGCGGTGGATATCGGCCAGTGGCGGGACGAAGGGTTCTCGCCGAGGGAGATCAGGGACAGGATCGATGAGAAGTATTCCGAGCGGGGCGAGCCCACGGACACGCCGATGCCCTGAGGCCGGTAGCTCCCCGGTCTGACTCCGGCTGGCCTAGCGGTTGATTCCCGCAGCCCAAGCGGTTGACTCCCGCCGGCAGTTAACTCCTGCCTGCCCAGCGGCGTGACAGGCCTGAAAGCCCCTCACGCCAGAACAAACGCCAGAATTCGGTCTTCTGATAGCGGGCGTAGGCAGCTCGCCGCTCCGGATCGTTGAGAACGTCGCGCGCCTCGTTTATCTCCTGCATCTTCAGGTTGGCCCATTCCCGCTGCTCCGGGGGATAGGCGTCGGGATGATACTTGCGGGCCAGCGCCTTGTAGGCGCGGTCGATCACTTCCGTGGATGCTTCCGGATGGACTTCGAGGATTCGGTAGTAGTCTTTCAAGCTATCAGGGTTCGCTCTCGGCCTTTCGGTTTCACTCTCAAGCCGTTGACGGCTCGATCAATGGTACCGCAATAGGTAAGTGGTTCCAAGCGGGAGCGCTCTGAAGGGTGCCATCAGGGGATTCTGCCCAGCGCTGACTCATTCCAGCGCTGGTTCATGCAATAGGCCGCCGGGCCGGCATATTCAGCTCGCAACCGCCGCTCTTGACCCGACGCAACTTCCGCGTCAACTGATTTCACAATTCGAACGTTTACAACTCGCGCTACGTGAGGATTATGCAGTAATCCTCGTCTTTTGGGAATCCGAGAATTCCCAGCCCTTGGAAGACCCGGCCTCGAAAGTCATTTTCTCCGAGGCCAAATCGGCGAATGAGGTCGACTCGAGACGGTCGATGAGCGTCTGCTGAATGCGGTCCCATACAGGGTGCACCGGACAAAAACTCTCACGGTTGCATTCGCCTTCGTCACGAAGGCAGCGGTTCAGCATGATCGGCTCTTCGATGGCCTCGATGACCTCGAGCAGGTTGATATCTTCAGGTCCCCGGGCGAGCAGGACACCACCCTGGTTACCGCGCAGCGTCCGGACGAGTCCGGCGCGCGCCAGGGTGCGCATGATCGTGGGGAGGTATTTCTCCGGAATCCCTTCGCTGGAGGCGATCTCCTTGGTCTGAACGACATTGCCCGGCTCCGCGGCCGACAGATGCAATAGTGCGCGAATAGCATAGTCTGCCTGTCTTGTGAGTTGCATTTGTCACCTCCTCCAACGATAAGATTTCGCGTGGGTATGAGAGCCCAGCGCCTACATCCACATGCCGTAAAATCCTACGCTAGAGCATATCGCCACCGGTGATTGCCGCCTATCGGGGAAAACCCCCATCTTTGTTA
Organism: Actinomycetota bacterium; assembly: GCA_016235065.1. Classification (GTDB taxonomy): domain Bacteria; phylum Actinomycetota; class Thermoleophilia; order BMS3ABIN01; family BMS3ABIN01; genus JACRMB01. Next base: position 666,814 of record JACRMB010000003.1, read on the forward strand.
TCGATATAACTAATTTGAGTTGATAGGTTTTGTTAGAAGGGTAAGGAAGAATTGTGAGAATATGCGGTTTTGCAGGCAAAAACCGTCGATATCTTCAACAGCTGGCTTATAGGAAGCAGGAGGGAAACGGGGCTTGACGTCGGTCCGCTCTTCTCGTGTTCGATTTTGTGACTCGAGTGTTTCAGTAGTTATGTCAGACAGGCTGATTCAGTTTGACCGATTCTGTCCTCGTATCTTTCAGGTACCTGCGGACGGTCGCGCCGGTCTGGCGGCTCGTCAGACAGCTACCATTTCTTCTCGAGGTTGAGCAGCTCGCGCGTATAGCCGACGACGCAGATCGGCGAGACGATGAACTGGTAGAAGAGGAAGTAGGCCAGGAAACCGAGGAGGTTGCGGCGGATGCGCAGCCCCATCAACTCGAAGACCCCCTTCTGGTATCGCAGCATGATCAGAACGATAAAGGCGGTCAGCGGCAGGACCAGCAGGGTCATCAGGCCGGCGATGTAGAAATGGCCGAAACAGGCCAGCACCACCCCGGGAAGGAATACCAGCGTGAATACCAGGTCAAGCGGCGGGAAGAGCAGGTCCAGCGCAACGAAGAAACTGGCGAAGCGCCGTCGCCGCCAGACGATGCCGAGGTGGCTCTTGAGCGCCTCGATCATCCCGCGGGCCCAGCGCTGCCGCTGGCGGAAGAAGCTGCGGAAGTTCTCCGGCACCCTGGTGAATGCGATCGCCGTCGGTTCGTGAACGATCTGGTGCCCTTCTCCCAGCAGCGCCCAGGTCAGGACTATATCTTCGCCGATGCGGTTCGGCCAGCCCCGCGCCGAGCGGACAACGCCGGTGCGGAAGGCGCTGAATGCGCCCTGGGCTACCAGGGTTCCCCGGTACATGCTCTGCTGGCGCTTGACCGCGCCGATCCCCAGGAAGTAGTCCCATTCCTGCAGGCGCGTGAAATGTGACGCTCTCGAATTCTTGGCCAGGACTGTCCCCGCTACCGCAGCTGTATCCGGACTCTGGATCAGCCGCGCAACGATCCGCCGGAGAGCCTGCGGATGCAGGAAGGTGTCGGCGTCGATCGTCACCAGCACCCGGTGAGACACCGCTTCCAGGCCGGCGTTGAGCGCCGCTGCTTTTCCCTGGTGGGGGATGGATATTACTTCCAGGCAAGGCTTCCTCAGGGAGCGCAGGTAATTGAGCGTCTCATCCGAGGAACCGTCGTCGACGACGATGATTTCCACTTCACCGGGATAATCCTGGTTGGCCAGTCCGCGGAAGGTCTCTGGCAGGGTGTCTTCTTCGTTATAGGCTGCCATCAGGATGGAAACGCCCGGCATACTGGTGTCGAGTTGCAGCTTTGGCTGCCGGTAACTCAAAAGGCTGAGCAGCAGGAAGACATTAAGGTATCCAGGGATGATGGCCACGAAAGCCACCAGGATGATGGCCCCTGGGAGAGTGATGGCATCGTCGAGGTCGCCGATCCAGCGGGACGCCAGCAGGCAACCGGCGGCTGCGAAAAGCAGCGCACCTATGTTAGCGACTATGAATCGCGCCGCCATCCCGTAGCGTGGTAGCCCCCCGACCAGCCCGTCACTACGCTCAACCGTATCGATCTGAGTATTCATGCGAAGTCGTTTATCCCTTACCCCAAGGCGTGGAAATAAAACGATATGAGCCAGCCGGGCCTACGGCTAAAAGGCCCAGCGCTGACCCGGCAACATAATTCGCCATCACGACTACAAAACCTTCATTTGGAAGACGGCATTTGGGGGGACGCTGCTGAACTTCAGGAACTAACGCCGCCGGTACTTTCCTCTAGATCTCGCAATCGACTGCCGGGCAGCCGCCGGCGAACTCCGGACCGGCTCGCACATGTCCGCCGCCGTCGCCGAGGTCAGCTTCGCTGGTGCCTCCGAGATACAGGACCTGCTGTTTGCGGCTGCCATAGCGGAATACAGTTATACCCTTACAGCCCAGGTCCCAGGCGAGCAGGAATACGCGCCGCACATCGTCGATGCCCGCTTCCCGCGGCAGGTTGACCGTTTTCGAGACGGCGTTGTCCACATATTTCTGGAAGGCAGCCTGCATGCGCACGTGCCACTCGGCATCGATATCCATGGCGGTAACGAACAGTTTGCGCACATCCTCGGGGACGGCCTCGTTGCACTGCACGCTTCCCGTCCGCGAGATCTCCATCATCAGCTCTTCTGAATAGAATCCCCGCTCGCGCGCCACCCGCTCGAAATCGGCGCTCACCTCCAGCATCTGGGTGCCTTCCATGACATCCCGGATGAAGGAGATAGCGAACAGAGGCTCGATGCCGCTGCTGGTTCCCGAGATGACACTGATGGTGCCTGTCGGGGCGATGGTGGTCACGGTGGCGTTGCGCATGGCCTCATAGCCCCGCAGCTGCCAGAGGCTGCCTTCGAAATTGGGAAAAGACCCGCGCCGCCTGGCAATCTCGGCCGACCTGGCAACGGCTCTTTCCTCGATGAACTTCATGATCTCCTCAGCCTTGGCCAGGGCCTCCGCGGAATCGTAACGGATCCCCAGACGCAGCAGGGTCTCGGCGAAGCCCATGACGCCAAGGCCGATCTTGCGGTTGCCGTCGGTCATCACTTTTATCTCAGCCAGGGGAAAACGGTTGGCGTCGATGACGTTGTCGAGGAAGTGGACGGCGATATCGACGAGGGTGCCGAGCCGTTCCCAGTCGATACCTGAGTCCTGCAAAACCAGCTTCGACAGGTCGATTGAGCCCAGGTTGCACGACTCATATGGCAGCAGCGGCTGCTCGCCGCAGGGATTCGTCGTCTCCATCGGCCCCAGCGCAGGTGTCGGATTCACCCTGTTGATGCGGTCGATAAAGATCATCCCCGGATCGCCTGAGGCCCAGGCGGCCGAAGCGATAGCCTCCATCACCGGCAGCGCCCGCAGCCTGCCCGCTGGTTCTCCCGTCCGCGGATTCACCAGGCCGTATTCGCCATCTACCCGCACAGCTTCCATGAACTCGTCAGTCGCTGCCACCGAGATATTGAAATTCGCCAGCCTGCTGTCGCCGCTCTTGGCGCCGATGAATTCGAGGATGTCAGGATGGTCCACCCTAAGGGTTCCCATGTTGGCTCCGCGCCGCCGTCCGCCCTGTTTGACCACGTCGGTGGCGCTGTCGAAGGCGCCCATGAAACTGACGGGACCGGAGGCAACACCGTGGGTCGTCCCCACCAGGTCGCCCTTCGGCCGCAGATGGGTGAACGAGAAGCCGGTGCCGCCTCCCGCCTGGTGGATGATGGCCATATATTTCACGGAATCGAAGATCCCGGGAATGGAATCGGGGACTGGCAGGACGAAACAGGCCGACAGCAATCCCAGGTCGGTGCCGGCGTTCATCAGGGTGGGGGAGTTTGGGAGGAACTCGCGCGAGGCCATCACCTCGTAGAACCGCTGTTCCGCGATGGCCGGATCGTCTCCATACCGGGCTTCCGGGGCGGCGATATGCCGGGCTACCCTCCGGAACAGCTCCCCGGGGGATTCCGTAACCTGACCATGCTCATCCTTGGCGAGGTACCTCTTTTTCAGCACCGTCAGGGCGTTCAGAGGCAGCTTCAGGTCATCCCGCACACCCAGGAAGTGCCTGGCGGCGCGGATCTCGGCCCGTCTGTGCCTGTAGGCCATATATGCCCGCGCTGTCGCCTTGTGCGGGCTGGTCATCAGGACTTCCTCGACGATGTCCTGGATCTGCTCCACGTCAGGATTGCCGCCGGGGAACCGTGATTCGAGCTGGCCCACCACTTGCGTCGTCATCTCATCCGCAGAAGGACCGGTGCGGTCGCCGGTGGCTGTCATGGCCCGCGCGATCGCCCGTTCTATGCGCATCGAGTCGAAAGGCACTCGTTCACCGTCACGGCTGCGAATCGCAGTGATAGCGCTATCGCTCATGGCAATCTCCAAAGAGATCCGCAAATCGTAGTTACCTGGATCAAAATGCCTCCTTTTGGCGGCAACTGTTGCTCCAGAACCGCTAATCGGCAGTCTGGCGGCACAACAATACCTGCAAATAGCAGTATATTCATCCCCCCGGAATCAAAAACTTAATCCGTTCTTAACGGCCTAACCTTGCCGAAAACGCCCGAAGCACAGTACAATACTCGCAATTGAAAAGAGTGCGGCCATGAAAGTTCAGGCGAAAAGAGGCTGAACGAGCGGAATGTCGGGCGGGCTGCGGATCGGGAAAGGGAAAAATGTCTTTACTGTTGGAACTCTCCGAAGAGCTGGAGTGCAAGGAGTGCGGGGTACTTTGTGAGAAAGTGGTTTATCCCGCCAATTGCTTCGACTCCGGATGCAAGTACATCTACTCCTACGACCAGAAGGGCACGAGTTATTTCGGCTGCCTTTATAAGGTCTTCGCCGTCGAGATAGACCTCGATGGTTTCGAGGAGCTGGAAAAGCGTAAGGGTGGTTTCGGCGCGGTCAAGGTCGTGCGGCCGCCTCGCGAGCGCTGTCACATCTCCGTGGAAAAAGCCTATAACCGCGAGCAGGGTGAATCCTGCAACGAAGCCCTGGTCAAGCGTTACTCTGCCGAAGAAGCCGAGGAGACGGTATATCACCGCGAGCGCTGAACCTCTTCCCTCAACCCTGGGGGACACATTACTTAATTGCCAGTTGTGGGGACACATTAGCGATATTCACCGCCAAGTGACGCGTTCCCGCCGATCCATGATTGAGCGTAGCTGACCATGGATCGCGCGCGCTTCGAAGAGCTGGTCGACGAAGCCCTCCAAGGGCTGCCGGAAGAATTCGCCGACCGCCTCGACAATATCAGCCTCATCGTCGCGGACCAGGCGACCCCGGAACAGCTTGCCAAGGTCGGAGTCAGGAATCCCAATAACCTGCTCGGGCTCTATGAGGGCGTACCCCTCACCGACCGGCCCCGTGCTTACGCAGGCGCCCTGCCGGACCGCATCTCCATATTCAGGCTCCCCATCCAGGCGATGTCGCGCACCGATGATGATATAAAGAACCAGGTGCGCAAGACGGTCATGCACGAGCTGGGGCATTATTTCGGGATGAGCGAGGACCAGCTGGAAGACGTGTGACTGGAGCGGTAGCCCGGTATTATAGTCTGTAGCCTTGGTCAGGGCTCGATCCCCCCAGTAGTAAAAGGGCACCTGGAATCAGGGCTCGATCCCAAATTGTTTTTCATCATTCGCATTGCGGAAGCCGACCCAAACTATGGAAAGGCTTTTAGATGAAAAAGGTCACATCTCGGCTTGCATCCCTGCTTTGTCTCGTGCTGCTTACTGCCTCATTCATGTTCATGTTCAGCAGTCCGGCAGCCGCCAGCTTCTGCGCCAGCTGGCCGGATCTGTCGGTCACAGGCAGCCAGCCGTACTGGGATTCCTATTCTGATTACCTCGCCAGAGAACTGACGGTACGGTTCACGCTGTCCAACGGCAACATCACTACGACCGCTCCAGCGGTCCAGGTCACGGGGGCCAGCAGCACCGGCGGCGTCAGTCTCGCGGCCGCGGCCCCGGTCAGCATCGGCGATATCGCCGCCGGTGCCAGTACGGACTTCAACCTGGTGTTCGCCGTGCCGCAGGGCGTGTATTATTTCGAGACCAGCGTCACCGGCACCGCCGGGAGCCCACCTTCGCCAGTCAATCCGAATCCGCCTGCTTCACTGGTGAAACTGATCTTCATCCACCATTCGACCGGCGAGAACTGGCTGACCGACGGCGACGGCAATCTTGGCTCTACCCTGACCACAAACAACTATTTCGTCAGCGACACCAACTACGGCTGGGGTCCAGCGGATGCCGACGCGGGCTTTGACACTATCGGCGACCATACCGATATCGGTCACTGGTACAGCTGGTTTGCCGGACCGAATACAGGCACTTACATGACCGCGCTTTACGCCGAGAGTGGACAGCATTCTTCATACACACGCCTGGCCAGCGACCCTGGCGGAACCAACGAGATCGTCATGTTCAAGTCGTGTTACCCGAACTCAGCCCTCAGCGGCAATCCCGGCGACGCGGCAACGGTCGGCGCCAATCCGCTTCGCGGCCAGGACGCCTGGTCGGGTGCCATGACCGTCGCCAACGCCAAGGGCATCTACAATGACTTGCTGCCATACTTCGCCGCGCATCAGGAGAAGCTGTTCGTCGTCATCACGGCGCCGCCGCTGCAGTCGTGGGACACCAACGCCTCCGAGGCAGCCAACGCGAGAGCGTTCAACAACTGGCTGGTGGATGACTGGCTCGACAGCTACGGCCACGACAACGTCGCCGTCTTCGATTTCTACAACGTCCTGACTTCCAACGGCGGCAGCGCCCATATCAACGACCTGGGCGCGGTCGGCGGCAACCATCACCGTTACAGCTCCGGCGCCATCGAGCACCTTGTCGCCACCGCCAACAACTACTCCGCCTATCCCGGTGGCAACGGCGGCGGCAGCCATCCCACGGCCGCAGGCGGGCAGAAGGCTTCAGGGGAATTCGCGCAGTGGCTGAATGTTGCTTATAACCGGTGGAAGGGTATCTAGATATTCACAGCACTCCGTGAAGGGCAGGAGACGAAAGCTTCATTACCGATAGGGGGAATTTCATGGAATGTCCAAAATGCGGCAAGCAGATGGAGGAAGGCTGGCTGGCGATCTATGAGCCACTGCCGATCACGCGGGTAGTATGGCAGCCCGTCGAGCCTGGCCAGGTCCGCGTCAAGAAACCGGAAGGGGCAGTCCGGGTGATCAAGCCCAAAGCCGGCGGAAAAGGATGTCCGACGGGACATATCTGCAAAGCCTGTGAGATGACGGTGTTCTCGTATGCGGAAAGCGATGTGACATAAACCGCCGCATCACCTGTAAGTCATCCTCACGGAACATGAGACTACTTTTCACGTTCGCCTGTTTGTGCCTGGTCGTCGTCGGCTGCTCGACGCAGACTTCAGAAACAGTCACGGCTATTCCAGGTGACATATCGTCTGAGACGGCGCCGATGCCAGCCACTGCCAGCGGCCAGATAGCAACGGCCCCAACTCCAATCGATCTCAACCAGCTGCCTCTTTTCAGTCAGGCAAAGGCTGCTGCGCCGGAACGATACGATTTTGCCGTAGCTAAAGGCGCTCAGTTCGTGCCGACTTCTGACGGCAGGAGTTTCTATGTGACGTGGACACCGAAGGATTTCGACAGCGCCTCACTCAGGCCGATGATCGTCACTCTCCACGGGCATGGAAGCTGGGCTCTTGATGAGTTCTATCTCTGGCAGCCATATGCCGAACAGCGTGGCTATGGAATCATCGCCTTGCAATGGTGGTTCGGAGGCGGAGAAGCGGTCAGTGACTACTATCAGCCCGGGGAGATCTACGACATTTTCGAAAAAGGATTGAAGGAACAGGGAATCGAGCCTGGCAAAGCGTTGTTTCATGGATTCAGCCGCGGCTCGGCGAACAGCTATGCGGTGACAGCCCTGGACCGGCAGGGCAGTCGATTCTTCGGCCTCACGATCTCCAATTCGGGGGGCATGGTATCGAACTACCCGCCAAATGTTGAAATCATCAACGGCAGATTCGGCTCCGCTCCGTTAGCGGGCGCTCATTGGGCCATGTATTGTGGTGAGAACGATCCCAACCCTACCCGCGATGGTTGCGTGGCGATGCAGGCTGCCCGCGAGTCCGTGACCGGTCTTGGCGCGACAGTCGACCTCTTCATCGACGACCCGGCGGGAGGCCACGGTGGCTTCCACCGTGATCCGGCTAATGTTAACCGGGCGCTGGACGTCTTCGATCAGCTGATCGGCGGGTAGCCCGAGTCGCGTATACCTGGATTCATCCGCATGATTCAAATTAGCGGTTCGCTGTTTTTGCATAGATCCTGAAGCCGGCGTTTCGAAGGGTTTCCATGGTGGAAGTAAGATCAATGATGGCGTTCGCGACTGACGCCACGCGCTTCTCACAATACTGACGAAATCATGGGCAGGTGTGATATGACAAACAGGTCGGCTGCCAAGTCAACTGATGAATACATCAGGGACTTCCCGCCGGAAGTTCAGAAGGTTCTTGAAGAGATGCGCGCACTCATCAAGGCATTAGCGCCGGACGCGACAGAAACGATCAGCTACGCTATCCCCACATTCGACCTCAACGGAAAGCACCTGGTGCACTTCGCCGGATTCAAGAAACACATCGGCTTCTATCCCGAGCCGAGCGCGATGGAGGAGTTCGCGGAAGAGCTCAAGACTTACAAGAGCGGGAAGGGCTCGGTGCAGTTCCCTCTCAGCCAGCCGTTGCCCAAAGACCTTATTCGCCGGATAATCGAGTTTCGCATCAAGGAAAACCTGTCGCGCGCCTGAAGGCATTGCCATACTGCCGGCGTATATTTCAATTAAATTTTCACAAATAGCCGTACACTTTTCTCAAAAGCCTAAAATATTTATCATTGTCAGCCGAGCTGTATTAAGATTAACCGTCAACTCGAGTTGGCCCGTTAGTATACATTCCCCCAGCGGCTCCTCGACATAATCCAGGAAAGGTTTTCACGATGGCGATAGATGCGGAAACGATCGAACTTCTAGGCAGAATCAGGCAGGATTCCCCACTCATCCATAACATCACCAATTTTGTGGTCATGAACAGTTCCGCCAATATCCTGCTGGCCGTCGGGGCTTCTCCCGTCATGGCCCATTGCCAGGCCGAGGTCGAGGAGATGACCTCCTTCGCTGGAGCGCTGGTCCTCAATATCGGGACGCTACAGGAAGACTGGGTGGATTCGATGATTCTCGCCGGAAAGACTGCCAATGCCAAAGGCATACCGGTTATCCTTGATCCCGTCGGTTCTGGCGCCACGAAGCTGCGCACCGATTCGATAAAGAAGATAATGGATGAATGTTCCATATCCGTGCTACGTGGTAACTGCTCGGAGGTCCTCTCGCTCGGCTCCGCGGATGTAAAAACCAAAGGCGTAGACAGCTCCCTGTCCATGTCTGATCCGGTTGTTGAAGCCGCAAAGGAAATGGCAGATGAAAATGATTGTGTTATCGCGATCTCCGGAGAAGTGGATTGCATCACTGATGGAACCAGGGTCTTCCGTGTGAGTAACGGCCAGCCGATCATGACAAAGGTGACTGGCATCGGTTGTGGTCTGTCGGCAGTGACAGGCGCTTTTTGCGCTGTGGCGGATGACGACCTCGCCCTGGCGACGGCAGCAGCCTTCGGATATTACGGGCTTTGCGGTGACCTGGCAGTTGAAACAAGCGGCAAACCCGCAAGCTTCGAGGTCGCTTTTATAGACTGCCTGTATTCGACAGATAGCGATGAGATGCAGGGGAAACTAAAGATCGAAGAAGTCTGAGGTCATAAGCCGGCATGAGCGCCAGTACAGGCAGTGATACGCTTGCAGGTCATTGTCCTGTTTGCGGTGAGAAGGTCATCTGGACTCCGACATCTCAGCTGTGGCCCAGCAAGAGGATAGCCATGACCGCAATGCCCGGTTATAGTGGCACCTGTTCCGGATGCAAGCGTGTCCTCATGTTCACTGTCATTTCTGACTCTTCAGATACTGAAGAAGGTAAGAGCGATGAATGAAGATCGCAGGATCGTCATCGCTGCTGATTCTGGTATATCCATCAAGTCAATCAATGATATTTCAGAAGCAGTCGGAGCGTGTTTCGGTGCTGCCGGGCTCATTATTACCGAAGATGAACTGGCGCCGGAGTTATTCGATCTTCAAAGCGGTCTGGCTGGCGAATTATTTCAGAAGTTCACAAACTATGACTTACGTCTGGCGATCGTGGTACCTGATGTTGGAAAATATGGTGAGCGGTTGATCGAACTGGCCAGTGAACACGCAACACATAGAACTGTTCGTGTCTTCGATACAATAGACAGCGCGCAAAAATGGATGTCAGGTAGGTGACATGGACGTTCCTGTCGACTGGCTGCTTGAGGGCGAGCCGTTCATCGAGTACCGGACCAGGCTGGATTTATTGGCCCAATCCGAAGGCGACGAGGCTGTGCGTGCGGCGCGGCAAGGCATGCTGGCTGACTCGCGTGTTGTGGGTCTGCTCGACGAGCTCTCAGGTTGGCCGGGGACGGTCATATCGAGCCACAAGAGCGCCAGCCAGCCGTTCCATAAACTGACCTTCCTTGCCGACCTCGGCGTCAGGGCAGATGATCCCGGCGTCCCGGCGATCGTAAAAACCATATTAAAGCGGCAGTCTGACGAAGGGCCATTCCAGCTTCCCATGAACATCGCGAAGCATTACGGCGGCTCCGGCAAAGACGAATGGGCATGGGCGCTATGTGATGCGCCGCTCATTGTTTACGGTCTGGCGAAGATGGGGCTGGCCGCGGATCCCCAGGTCAGGCGAGCGGTTGACTATCTTGCCGGGCTGGTGCGTGACAACGGCTGGCCGTGCGCGGTATCGGAGAAACTCGGCAAGTTCCGCGGGCCGGGCCGCAAGGACGATCCCTGCCCGTTCGCCAATCTCGCCACGCTCAAGGCACTCACTCAGTTCGACGATTTGCGCGACGGGCCGGCCGCCCGTGTTGGGGCCGAGACCATCCTGACGCTGTGGAATGAGAGTAGAAGCCGGCATCCATATTTGTTCTACATGGGTACGGACTTCCGTAAACTCAAGGCCCCATTCATCTGGTACGACCTGCTGCACGTCCTGGACGTTCTCTCGCGGTTCCCGTGGCTCGCGACCGATGTCCGCCTGCTGGATATGATGGACACGCTGAAGTGGAAGGCCGATCCGCAGGGGCGCTTCAGCCCTGAGTCGGTCTGGATGCCATGGAAAGCGTGGGAGTTCGGGCAGAAGAAGGAGCCGTCACGGTGGGTCACAATGCTGGCCTGGCGTATCATCAGGATGGATCAGGCTGCTGAGGGAGTGCTTTGATATGATGGCTTCAAGTGACGATCTGAATGGTGAGGTGGGCACCGCCAACCCGGGTCCGTTCGTCGTGTCACACCCATGTCCGGTGTGTCGCGGGCGGGGCGATACCAACGGGCAGGTCTGTCCCACATGCCACGGGACCGGTGTGGAGCGGTTCTACCATGGTACTAAGGCGGACCTGAACATCGGAGACCTGATCAAGCCGGGCCACACAGCCAACTTCGGCAAACTTGATCGGACTACGACGTATGTCTACCTGACCGGCACGCTGGATGCAGCCACCTGGGGGGCGGAGCTGGCGCTCGGCGAGGGGCGAGGCAGGATCTTCATCGTTGAACCGGTCGGCACGATCGAGGACGATCCCAATCTGACGGACAAGAAATTTTCAGGCAATCCGACTAAGTCGTTTCGCTCCCGAGAGCCGCTGCGCGTTATCGGCGAGGTTGTGGACTGGCAGGGGCACTCCCCAGAGGAGCTGAAGTCCATGAGGGATAGCCTCGAGCAGCTCAGGCAACAAGGCGTCGAGCCAATCGACTGACCCTCGGGTGTCCCAAAACCACTAGCGTATAATCCCGCGTGCATTTCCCCCCGCCCTCCGATAAAATTCCCCCATGCCTGCAACACCCAAGGAACCAAGCCTGCCAGCCCGTGAGCGAGTCTTCTCGGGAATGCGGCCCACCGGCCGCCTGCATCTCGGCCACCTCCTCGGCGCCCTTCCCAACTGGGTAAGACTGCAGGATGACTACGACTGCTTCTACTGCGTCGCTGATCTGCACGCGCTGACCACCCGCTATGACAATGTCGCCGGCATGAAGGCCGACGGCCTCGAGATGGTCGCCGACTGGATCGCCGCCGGCATCGACCCCGAGCGTAGCGTCATCTTCCGCCAGTCCGAGGTCAAGGAGCACAGCGAGCTGGCCCTGCTCCTGGGAATGCTCGTGCCGGTCAGCTGGCTAACCCGCACGCCTTCCTATAAGGAGATGGTCACCGAGCTGGGAGAGCGCGTCGCCACTTTCGGCTTCCTCGGCTATCCGGTGCTGCAGACCGCCGACATCATCCTCTACAAGGCCGGCCGCGTGCCCGTCGGCGAGGACCAGCTCTCGCATCTGGAGCTGGCCCGCGAGATAGTCAGGCGTTTCAACGGCCTCTACGGCCCGGTCTTCCCGGAACCCAAGGCGCTGCTCACCCAGACGCCGCGGCTGCTGGGGCTTGACGGGCGCAAGATGAGCAAGTCATACGGCAATACGATAGATATCGCCGAAGAGCCCGATTCCATCCGCAAGAAGATCTCTTCGATGTTCACAGACCCGGCGCGCCAGCGGCTCAAGGACCCCGGCCACCCGGATAAGTGCAACGTCTTCTCCTATCACCAGTTCTTCGAGGCGCCCGAGGCCGAGCTCGACGAGATCGACACCGGCTGCCGCGCCGCCACAATCGGCTGCACGGAATGCAAGGGCAGGCTGGCTGACCGCATCATGGCTCGGCTTGATCCCATCCGCGAGAAGCGCGAGGCGTTGCTTGCCGAGCCGGGCCGCATGGAGGCGATACTAGAGGACGGCCGCGCACGGGCGCAGGTCGTTGCTACGGAAGTGCTGGATGAAACATGCAAGGCAATCGGGATTGAGTGAGCAAAAAATGAATATTTTCCGGGCAACAGGATTGGGAATTCATATGATGCAGGTATTTCAGGAAACAGGGAGCCAGGCTTAATGTCACACGAATGGGATCTCGAATTCCTCGACCTCGACCTTGAAGTATTTCAGGGCCCGTTCGACCTGCTGCTGACCCTCATCCTCAAGGAAGAGATCAGCATCTTCGAGGTGTCGCTCTCCGACATCGTCATATCTTACCTGGAGCGCCTGGAGGCCGAGGAGGAACTCGACCTCGACGCGGCCAGCGAGTTCCTGATCCTCATGAGTGCGCTGCTGGAGATCAAGTCGGCGCAGCTGCTGCCTAAACCCGAGGAACTGGACCTCGAGGAACTGACGCCGGAGGAGGCCCGCGAAGAGCTGGTCATCCGGCTCATCACCTACAAGAAGTTCAAGGAAGCAGCCGCGTTCATGCGCGCCCGCCACGACGTCACCCGCCACTGGCGCTACCGGTCGGCGCCGCTGCCGAAGATCGCGACCAATGCTGCCGAGCAGGAAGTGCCGCATAAATATCAGCCGGCGAAGCTGACCGACGCCCTCAAGGTGCTGCTGGCCGAGCCGCCGGAGATCCGCACCGACCATATGACCCGGGTGACAGCCAACGTCTGGGAGCAGATGAAGGCGATCCGCCTGGCTGTGCGCCATCAGGCCAAGGTGGCGTTCGAGGATATCGTCGGTGACGCTGACCGCGTCACCCAGGCGGTGACTTTCTTCGCCCTGCTGGAGATGTTCAACTCCGGCGAGCTCGAGGTGGAGCAGGAGCAGCTCTTCGGCCGCATTCTCATATACGAAGCTGAGAAGAACAAGGACAACAAGCTCATCGCCTGAAAACCAGGCGAAAACCAGAGGGACACATTACTTAATTGGTAGTTAAAGGGACACATTGCATTGAGTCTAACGGGAGGAAATCTTGGAAGAGCAGGATATCCAGCAACCTGAATCAGAGGACGAAGCCTTGATGGACGACCTCGAGATGGCTGAAGCTGACGGCCCAGCAGCGGTGAATGCCGACACTCCGGATTTAGAGGCTGAAACAGAATATGCAGAGGAAGCGGAGGAGGTCATCACAGAGACTTCATCCGACGAGATTGCTGAAGAAAACAGTGAAGAAGCATCAGATGAGCCAGCTGGGGAATTGACTGAGGAGCCAGTTGAGCCGTCAGTTGAGGCAACTGCAAATACGACGCCTATCTCCGATACCGCCGACATCGTCCGCGACATCGAGGCCATCCTTTTTATCGCTCCCGATCCCGTCAGTCTCGAAGTCCTCTCGGAAGTCACAGACACCGATGGCGAAGACCTGGCCCACGCGGTCGAAGCGGTCCGCGAGAAATATTCTGACCCTGATGGCGGCATCGTCTTCGCCGAGATCGCCGGCGGTTATACCTTCCGTACCGGAGACTTCGCCCGTGACGCCGTCGAGCGCTTCTGTCGCCGGCCCATCGACTACTCATTGTCTCCAGCGGCCATGGAGACCCTCGCCATCGTCGCTTACCTGCAGCCGATAACCCGTCCCGAGATCGCCCGAATCCGCGGGGTAGGCGCCGACACCGTAGTCGCGAACCTGCTCGACAAGGGACTGGTAGCCGAGGCCGGCCGCGCCCAGCAGACTGGCGCTGTCAAATACCGAACCACTGAGTCTTTCGAGAAACTATTCGGAATCGCCGATCTGGCGGACCTGCCGCCCCTGGAGGGCTTCGAAGCTACGCCGGCGGATGTGGAGGAGCTTCGCGAGAAGCTGCATCTGGCGGCTGACAAGCGGCAGTAGGGTTGTGGTGACCGGGATGGGATGTTCCCGCCTCCGCTGAAGGCGACTCCGGCAGTTACTCGTTCAGGTTTTTCGTGCCGGTTGCGCCGTCGTCAAACGCTGCGGGCGGAAACATCCCATCCCGGCCATATACCTCTTCTTTATTTGCGTTGAGAGGCTTGCTTAATTTGGAGCGACTACAGAAATATCTTGCCCGCGCCGGCGTTGCCTCGCGCCGGAAGTGTGAGGAACTCATCACATCCGGCAGGGTCACGGTCAACGGCGAGCTGGTGGAGGAGCTGGGCGCGAAAGTGGTCCCGGGTGACGTCGTCTGGCTGGATGGGAAGCCGGTGGAACCGGAAGAGCTGGAGTATCACCTGCTCAACAAACCATCCGGCTATCTCAGCGCTGTTTCCGATCCGCGTGGACGCAGGACTGTTGTCGACCTGGTTCCCAGCCGGGCACGGCTGTTCCCCGTCGGCAGGCTTGACAGCGACACGACCGGGCTCATCATCCTCACCAACGATGGATCGCTGGCGAACGGCCTGATGCATCCACGCTTTGAGGTTGATAAAGTATACAGGGCTGAAGTGGACGGCGAGCTTTCCGAGGCGGAGCAAGAAAGCCTGCGCCAGGGCGTGAATCTCGAAGACGGGCCGTCCTGGCCAGCGGAAGTCCGTCTGACCGGCAGACGCGGCGGCGGCAGCGTCGTCGAACTGGTCATCCACGAAGGCCGGAAGCGCCAGGTGAGGCGTATGCTCGAAACGGTGGGTCATCCTGTGCGTGCCCTTCACCGGAAGAGGTACGCGATGTTGACTGATGACGGTCTCGCGCTGGGTGATTCCCGGCAGTTGACCGGAGAGGAAGTAAAAGCTTTGAAGAAAATGGCTGGAGGAATAAAACCATGAGGGAAGGCGAATGGCGTCTGGCGGCAGTGCGCGGCGCGACCACGGTTGAGGAGGACGAGGCCAGCCAGGTGGCGGAACGTACCGCCGAGCTCCTTGAGGCCATGATGGAGCGTAACGACATCCGCGAAGATGCCATAATCAGTATCATCTTCACGGCTACACCCGACCTGGTTTCCGACTTCCCGGCTGTCGCGGCCCGCAACATCGGCCTGTCCAAGGTGCCGCTGCTCTGTTCACAGGAGATCCCGGTAGCTGGAAGTGTCGAGCGATGTGTGCGTGTGCTCATGCATGTGTACTCGATCAAGCCCAGGGATGAGATCCGGCATGCCTATCTGCACGGAGCACAGCAATTGCGCACCGATCTGCCGGAATAGATCCTGGAACAATAAAATGAAATTCATTCCGCAAATAAAAAATCTGACCCCTTACGTCGCCGGCACGCCTATCGAGGTTGTCGCCAGGGAGTA
Organism: Actinomycetota bacterium; assembly: GCA_016235065.1. Lineage (GTDB taxonomy): Bacteria > Actinomycetota > Thermoleophilia > BMS3ABIN01 > BMS3ABIN01 > JACRMB01. The sequence continues at coordinate 682,474 of JACRMB010000003.1, forward strand.
CGGGCTCGACCAGGTGGTCAAACTGGCTTCCAACGAATCACCGCTGCCTCCTTTTCCGGAGGTGCTGGAGGTCATCACCAGCAGGTTCGACAGCCTCAACCGCTACCCTGACGCCGAAGCCCGCGAGCTGAGGGCGGCGCTGGCAGCCCGCTATTCCGTAGAGCCGGACCAGGTGATAATCGGAAACGGTTCCTGTGAGCTGCTGATCTGGCTAAGCCTGATTTTCCTGGAGCCAGGGGTGGAGGCGGTCTTTTCCGACCCGACATTCCTGGTCTACGAAGAAGTGACTCTGGCGCGGGGCGCAAAAGCGGTCAAAGTACCGCTCGCCGGCTTCACCAACGACCTCGAAGCCATTGCCGCCGCCGTCAATGAACGCACCAGGCTCGTTTTCCTCACCAATCCGCACAATCCCACCGGCACCTATCTTCCGGCCGAAGAGATCGCCGTGTTCGCGGCGGGACTGCCGGCCGATTGCGCTCTTGTGCTCGATGAGGCCTACAACGAATATGTGGAAGAACCGGATTCCCAGGGCGGGTTGGCGCTCTTCCGCGCAAATCCCAACGTCATCCTGCTCAGGACCTTTTCCAAGATATATGGCCTGTGTGGCCTGAGGGTAGGATACGGCCTCTGCACGCCGCAGGTGAAGGATGCAATCGACAAGGTGAGACAACCATTCAACATCAACACGCTGGCTCAGGCGGCTGCCCTGAAAGCCCTGAGCCTGGAAGACCGGCTGGAGGAACGCCGCGCGCTCAACCGTGAGGGCCGTTCCCAGCTATATGAAGCCCTTGGCGCCCTCGGCATCGGTTACATCGAGTCACAAAGTAACTTCATGCTGGTTGAGATCGACCAGCTTTCGGTCCCGGCGGCTTCGGTCCCCGTGGAACTCCTGCGCCGGGGCGTTATCGTCCGCGATGGAGCGGCTCTGGGCTGCCCGGGTTACATGCGGGTGAGTATTGGCACCGCGGAGGAGAATGCGGTCCTGCTGGAAAAACTGGCAGAACTCAAGAACTAGTTCTTGAGTTCGTCGTCCTTCTCTGAAGCACTGCTGTCTGAGATGCCGCCCTTGAATTCCTTGATGCCCTTTCCGAGGCCTCTGCCAATCTCGGGAAGCAGCTTCGGGCCAAAGATGAGCATCGCCGCTACCAGTACTAAAAGCAATTCCTGCCATCCGATTGAAGGCATGGATGCGACTCCTTTCGATTTTCAGGTGCGATAGACCGTTCAGGGAATAGAAAGAACGATCAGGGATGAATATATCAGATAGCCGGAAAAGTTAAACCAGCTCAGGATCCAGCCGCAGTAGGTCCATCATGGTTTGACGAGGTATCGTTGCCCTCGTCGTGCTTTGGCGCATCACCATGGGAAGCTTCGTCATCAGGCTCTTGGCCGCTGTTGCCGCCATCTGGTGGAGTCGGGCTGCCGCCCCCGCCGTCATATCCGCCGTCATCCCCCGAGTCTCCGCCGCCAGGGCTTTCACCGCCGCCGGAGTCTCCGCCACCCGAGCCGCCACCACCGGGGTGATCCGAACCGCCTGGTCCATAATCGTCGTTGCCTTCCTCCCCGTCATCTCCGGAAGGCGTACCACCGGAGCCAGGGATATACATGTCATCGGAATCGCCGCCGCCGGCGGAATCCTCCCGGCTTTCGTCGTTCGAGTCTTCACCTTCGTTGCCTTCCTCATCTTCCAGGCCCAGCGTCTTCACCATTTCGTCGTGGCGTCCACGCACTGAGCTTATGAAGGCTTCGACCTCAGAAGTGTTCTCGCCCACGGCGGCTGCTGCTGCAGCATGGGTAGATGCATCGTTTATATGAGCCTCATAATCGGCGAGCAGGCTCCCTGTATACTCGCCCTTGCCCTCGTCGATCATCTTCTGCAATTCGTCGAGGCGCCGGTTTGCGTGTTCGGCCTCGACCCGCGCCTGGTCCAGATCCTGCATCGCAAGAGTCGTTCGCGCCGACTCCATGCGTTGTTTCAGGGGATAGAGTACACTGTCGGGCTCAGCCGACCCGGCTGCGAGAGCGGTTCCAGCGAACAGCAGCAAGAACAGGCCTGAAGCCAGCGCGAGCGGGCGAAGCCTGAACCTGCCCCCGGTTTTCCTGACACCGCCGAGCGAATGCGCCTGAGCCAGAAGCTTCTTCCTCGCCAGAGCCGCGGCAGCTGCCGGCGGATCATCAACTGCCAGGGCAGCCTGACCCGAAAGAGCCAGCTCCAGCAACGGCTTCAGCTCGTCAGCGAATCCGGGGTTGGCGGCGCAGCACTCATCGACGCTCGCCCGGCCTTCCAGAACCCGGCTGAGTTCCCGGTCCAGCACAGCTTCGAATCCAGCCTCAGAAACCAATTCAGTTTTTTTCACTTCATCATTCACGATGCTTCCCCATTTACGCTGAGCCCGCTGCCGGGATCGCCTTCCTGTTTTTCCATCTCTTTCCTGAGCGCCTGCAGCGCCCGGTGAGTCAATGCCTTTACGGCGCCTTCCGTCTTGTCGAGCACTTCGCCGACCTGCCGGTTGCTGAAGTTCATCATCAGCTTCAGCAGTACGACCTGCCTCTGTTCCTCCGACAGCCCGTTTATCGCGCAGAGCAGACGCCGTTCCTCTGTCGCGGTCTCGAACTGCTCCTCGACCAGCACGCCTGACGGTCGCTCGAGCATGTCCTCCGGTAAAGCTATCTCCCGCGCGCCAGTTCCATGCCGCCGGAAATGATCGAGCACATCGTTCCGCGCTATCCGGAACAGCCAGGCCGCGAAGCCAGCGCCGCGCCAGGTGAAGCCGTCGATCTTTTCTAGTACATACAGGAAGACGGTCGAGGTTATGTCCTCGGCGTCCGCCGGTTTGCCTACCTGGCGTAGCACATAGGAGTAGACCGGACCGTGGAAGCGGTCGTAAAGCTGACCGAACGCATCGGCGTCGCCTTTCTGGATCCGCTTGATGAGTCGCGCCAGCTCGCGCTTCTCGGTCAAAATAGCTCTCCTGTGATTACCAGCGTGAAAAGGACTGTTTTAGATACGGGTTCATGATATCTGGGGAAAGGATCTTGCACCCGCGTCTGATCGGATTGAACCCGCGCCTGATTGGATTCTGCATCCTGCGCGCTCGTGAAATCGTGTGAGCGCATCCATCTACTTCTATGCATACAGTTTGCTTCGGATGAAATCAAGCTGAATCCGACTTTTTTAACTATTTTTCAAAAAGACCGTAACCTTTCTGGCGGCGAGCCGCTATACACCTGAACCTTCGAAGGCGGATCAGGAAAGCGAATCAAGCGAGGTGTGCGTATGGCGTTCAGACTGAAGATGATGATCCTGGCAATGATTTTAGTACTCGGGGCTTCCGGAGTCGCACTGGCTTCCGGCAATGTTCCGGATGCAGTCAACGACGGCGTCGCAAGTCTTACCGGCTCGGGAACCCAGGGCATAGATTCCAGCCCCGCGGCTTCCGACCAGTATGGGACTGACGATGACGAAGCAGATGCCGACGACTCTGCGGTCGATGATGAATACGGCACAGACGACGAAGATGAACTGGATGACGTCGATGACGACGCGGATGAGATCGATGACGAGTCCGACGAGATGGATGACGACGAGATGGATGACGACGATGATGAATTCGTCGGCCCGGCTTCTTCGGGTGGCGCTTCCGCAGGCAGCAGCAGCGGTTCGGGCGGCTCGCATGAAGTCGATGACGACGATGATGAATATTCCGGTCAGGCTGGTTCGGCAGGTTCCTACGGGAATGGCACAGGTTCGCGCTCGGGATCTTCGGGTGGATCTGGTTCTGGCTATTCGTCCTCAGGTGAGTCTCACGACAGGGACGACGACTGAAGTTGGATGCAGGACGGGTCGGCTAGTCCGTCTCGCATCTTGAACCACCCGGCATCGGCAGCTGGGGAGCTGTGTGCCGGGTGGTTGAATTTGGCCCGGACCGCGCAAGGCGCGGTCCGGGTTTCTTTCTAGGGAAGACTTTCTCCGAAAACTTTAATGATTTTTTCCGGAAATTTCCGGATTTGGGGTTTGGTTTTTCTTTCGCCGGGTATAAGTAGTACACATCTTCTGGAGTCGGATCGAAAGATCAGGAGACAAGAGAAGATGACAAAGGCCCCAAGAAGTCGGAAGACAAAGAGACTGATCAAAAGCGGCGGGTAAGGGAAAACCGCCCCAAGAACAGAGTGACAAACTCTGGAGATCAGGAAAAAAGTCTGAAGGTTTCTTGGGGCTTCGTTATGCCCCCGTTATTTCTGCGTTCATATGTCCGTTCCAATGCCAGTTATCCTGCCAGTTTTTCCTTCCGCCAGCGTAGTGTTAGAATTACAGGCTGTTGGCGCCGCAGGCGGCACGTTTTGCCGAAGGCGCCAGTGTTTGTTTAGTTAGCAGGGGGACACAATTAGCATTATGTCCCCGTTTGGTTAGTAGGGGGACACAATTATCATTATGTCCCCCTGATATAGGATAGGGAGGTTATGCGGCGATGATGATCGTGATGAGACCCGATGCGACTGACGACCAGGTCCAGCATGTTGTCGACCGGCTGGCAGCCGTCGGGGCACAGGCACACATATCCCGGGGCGAATTTGTCACCATAATCGGCGCCATCGGCGACCGTGAGGAGATCGGGCAGCTGCCACTCGACGCCATGCCTGGCGTGGACAAGGTCATGCCCATCCTCAAACCCTACAAGCTCGCAAGCCGCCAGACCCATCCCGAAGACACCGTGGTCCAGGTACGAGACCGCGCTATCGGTGGCGGCATGTTCGCGCTGATCGCCGGGCCCTGTTCGGTCGAGAGCGAGGAGCAGTACATGCTTGCGGCCCGGCAGGCCAAGGCCGCCGGTGCTTCGATGCTGAGAGGCGGCGCTTTCAAGCCGAGAACCTCTCCCTACAGCTTCCAGGGAATGGGTGAGGCGGGCCTGCAGATCATGGCCGCAGCCCGCGAGGAGACAGGGTTGCCCATCGTCACCGAGCTCATGGATCCTCGCGACGTGGAAACAGTACTCAAGTACGCGGACGTGATCCAGATCGGCACCCGAAACATGCAGAATTTCCAGCTGCTCTCAGAAGTGGGAAAGGTGGAGCGCCCGGTGCTGCTCAAGCGTGGCATGAGTGCCACCATCGAAGAGCTGCTGATGGCAGCCGAGTACATCCTCAAGGAAGGCAACTCCGACGTGATACTCTGCGAGCGCGGCATCCGCACTTTCGAGACCGCGACCCGCAATACGCTGGATATCTCCGCTATCCCGGTGATCAAGAAGCAGAGCCATCTGCCGGTGATCGTTGATCCCAGCCACTCCGCGGGCAAGCGCGACCTGGTGCTGCCGCTGTCGCTGGCTTCGGTGGCGGTCGGTGCGGACGGCCTGCTGGTGGAGACTCATCCGGATCCCGAGTCGGCTCTCTGCGATGGTTCCCAGTCGCTTCCGGAGGCGGACTTCATGGCATTCACTGCTGAGGTCCGACGTTATGTGGAGCTGGCGGGAAAAAAGATATCCTGACGCGGCGGTGCCGCGAGGACGGCCATGCCTGATTTTTCCAACACCACCATCGCCATCATCGGGGTCGGCCTCATGGGCGGCTCTCTCGGGCTGGCCGCGCAGGAGCGCCTGGGTGTCAGCCGCGTAGTCGGCTACAGCCGCACCAGCCGCACCCTTCAGAAAGCACTCGAACTCGGCGCGATCACCGATGAGGCTACCAGTGTCGAAGAAGCTGCCTCCGAGGCGGACATCATATTCGTGGCGACTCCAGTCCGCTCTATCCTCGAAGTTGCCCGCCAGGCCATGGCTGCATCCAGTCCCGCCAGTATCGTCACCGACATGGGCAGCACCAAGTCCAGTCTCATGGGCGCGTTGACCGCGGCGGAGGAGAAGCGGTTCATCGGCGGCCATCCTGTCTGCGGCTCCGAGACCGCCGGTGTCGAGAACGCCCGCGAGGAGCTTTTTGACAACGCAACCTGGTTCCTCACATCCGGCCAGGGTATCGACCCCACGAATTTTGAGCGCCTCCATGGCTTCATCACCGGCGTCGGCGCGGTGCCGACCGCCATCGATCCGGATGCCCACGACCGCATCATGGCCCTGGTGAGCCACCTGCCGCATGTGCTGGCCAACTCCGCCATGAACCAGGTCGGGCGCGTGAATCTCGACGGCCGGGAAGCTCTGCTGTCAGCGGGTCCCAGTTTCCGGGACCTGACGAGGGTGGCGGGCAGTAATCCGGGCGTCTGGACTGACATAATCATGGAAAACCGCCGCTGGCTGTCAGAGGCGCTGAAGGAACACCGCCAGGCCATCGACCTTGTGATCGAGGCGATCGACGCCGGCGACGAGGAATTCCTCAAGGGCGAGATCATCGCGGCCGCGGCCAACCGCGACCGTATGCTCGAAGCCGAGCGGATGACACCCAGCGACCTTTTTGTGGTCAAGGTGCCGGTATTCGACAGGCCGGGAGTGATCAGCCAGGTGACTGTTGCCCTGGGCAACGCTGCCATAAATATCGAGGACATCGCCTTCCATCGCATCAGCGTCGAACAGGGTGGTGTCCTGTCCCTTGCGGTATCCGGCAGCGAGACCGGCGACAGGGCCGTGGATATCCTCAGGGGCCTGGGCTACGACGCGGTCGCGGTCCCCTTTACCGACGCCGAGGCAGGCTAGGGTCCCGGATTGGTGGATAGTCCTGATATCACTCAGCTCTTCACGCCGGTGTCCGGCCTCAAAGGCACCCTGCGGGTGCCGGCCGACAAGTCGGTTTCCCACCGGGCAGCTATAATCGGCGCCATCTGCGACGGTCCGGTAGCCATCCACAATTATCTTTCAGCCGCCGATACCAGGTCGACTCTGGCGGCGATCGCTGCCTGCGGCGTCGAAGTCGAGGACCCGGAAAGTGATCACCCGGTCGTCGGGGGGGCTGGCCTGCGTGGCCTGACTGCGCCCGGCGGCCCAATAGATATAGGCAACTCCGGCACTTCCATCCGTCTTCTTCCGGGGATCCTGGCTGGCCAGACGGGCCATTTCAGCCTCGATGGCGATGAGAGCATCAGACGGCGGCCCATGGACCGGGTGGTGAAACCCCTGCGGGAGATGGGCGTCGGCATCGATGCCCGTGACAGCCGCTATGCGCCGCTGACAGTGACCGGCGGAGTCGTCCATGGCATCCGCTATGAGATGCCGGTCGCCAGTGCCCAGGTGAAGTCGGCGATCCTGCTCGCAGGCCTTTATGCTGACGGCCCCACCGAGGTCATCGAACCCGCGGTCTGCCGCGACCATACCGAGATCATGCTGGCCGCGGCGGGGGCCAAGGTCGAGAAGGAGGGGCTGCTCACGCGGATCCACCCGGTGGAGCGCCTGAGCCTCGACGAAATCGAAGTGATGGGTGATTTCTCGTCGGCAGCTTTCTGGCTGGTAGCGGGCTCGATCATTCCCGGTTCAGACATCACCCTGACCGGAGTCGGCGTCAACCCCACGCGTATCGGCCTGCTGAATATCCTGCTGGAGATGGGCGCCGATATCACCCTGGAGAATGAGCGCCGTCAGAGCGGCGAGGCTGTGGCAGACCTGAGGGTGCGTCACGCCAGACTGCATGGGCTGGCAGTGGGTGGCGGCATCACCGGCCGCGCCATCGACGAACTGCCGCTGCTGGCGCTCGCCGGTGCACTCGCCGAAGGAGAGACCCTGGTCACCGGCGCCGCTGAGCTGCGCTTCAAGGAATCAGACCGGATCACTGTACTGGTGGAGAATCTTTCCGGGCTGGGAGTCCACATCGAGGCTTTCGAGGACGGCTTTGTCGTCCGTGGCATCCACGGCCCTCTCGGCGGCAGTTTCCGCAGCCACGGCGATCACCGCATGGCGATGCTGGGAGCGGTGGCCGGCCTGGTCTCCCGCGAAGGCGTGCAGGTGGAAGGTTTTGACTGCGTCTCGGTCTCATATCCGGATTTTTTACGTGATCTCGAAAGCCTGGGGGCGCTGATATGATCGATTCAGCCGGGCTGCCCACGACTTGTCCTTCAGCCTGCCTGGCAGGAGGAACAGCATGATCATCGCCATCGACGGCCCCGCCGGCGCCGGCAAGAGCACGATATCCCGCATGCTCGCCGACCGCTGCGGCTGTACTTATCTGGATACCGGCGCCATGTACCGCACAGTCACCCTGCTGGCCATGGAGCAGGAGATCGAGCCATCGGCTGCCGGCGAGCTGGGTCTTCTGTCACGAAACCTGGAGATCGGTTTTCAGCCAGGCCCTGGCGGCGTGCCCCGGGTCTTTGCCGGCTGCCGCGAGGTCACCGAGGAGATCCGTTCCCAGGAAGTGACCCGCGGCGTCTCGGAAGTCAGCGCTCACGCTGGCGTGCGCGAGGCCATGGTTGAGAAGCAACGGGTTTGTGCTTCCGCCGGAAACGTAGTAGTTGATGGCCGCGACATCGGTACTGTCGTCTTCCCTGCGGCGGAGGTCAAGATATTCCTCACGGCTTCGGTCGCTGAGCGGGCGCGCAGGCGCCGTCTGGAGCTTGAGGGCAAAGGCGTTACGGTCTCCCAGCAGCAGATGGAGGAGGAGATCGCAGCCCGTGATGACTATGATTCCAACCGCGAGGTGGCGCCGCTCAAGGCCGCCGGCGACGCGATCATTGTGGATACCACGGAAATGAGCATAGATCAGGTAGTGGAGAGGGTGGCTGAGATTGTCGACCACGCAGCCTGAGTCTCCGTCGGGATCAGCCAGGCCGCAACCAGTGCAGCGGGAGCCGCAACCTGAACCGCGCAGATCCAGACTATCTCTGCCGCTGTACGGTTTTCTCCGCATCCTGATAACAAATCCGCTGCGATGGTTCTTCCGCATGGAGATAAAAGGGACGGAGAACTTTCCCGGAAAAGGCCCGGCCATCTTTGCTTCCAACCACCTCAGCAACATGGACCCACCGTTGCTGTGTCTTTCCTACCCGGGGCAGATCTGCTGGATGGCCAAGGCCGAACTTCTGCGAGTACCCCTGCTGGGCGCCTTCCTCATAAAGCTTGGAGCATTTCCGGTCCGCCGGGGTGAGAATGACCGGGAGGCGATCCGCCGCGCCCGGGAACTGCTGCAGATGGGCTATGTCGTCGGGATGTTCCCCGAAGGTACCCGTCAGAAAGAGGGCGCTTTCGGTGAGCCCCAGCCGGGCGTAGGCCTGCTGGCGATGACTCCCGGGGTGCCGGTCATACCGATCCGGATCCGCGGCACCGGTGATATCATCAGTGGCGGCAGGTTCCACCGGGCAAAAGTCTCGGTTATGGTGGGTCCGCCGGTCGACATGCAGATCAGCGGCATGTCGAAGGGAAAAGCTTATCGCGAAGCCAGCCGCCGCATCATGGCGGCGATCGGAGAACTATGAAGATCCTGATCTCACAGCGCGGCGGCTATTGCTATGGCGTCCAGCGGGCGCTGGACATCGCCCATCGCGCCGCTTCCGATTCACCCGGACCGATCAAGACCCTGGGCCCGATCATCCATAATCCGGGGGTGGTCAGGGAGCTGGCAGACGCAGGCGTATCACCGGTAGAGGACCTCGAAGGCATCACCGGCGGGACCGTCATCCTGAGGACCCACGGCGTCACTCCCGCGGTCATCGCCGACGCCAAGGGGCGCGGCCTGGCGATCGTCGACGCCACCTGCCCCTATGTGAAAGTGGCCCAGGAGAAAGCCTCATTCCTGGGCGAGCAGGGATACCTCACGATCATCCTCGGCGAGCATGAGCATCCCGAGGTCGTCGCTCTCGTGGCCAACGCCGGCAAGAAGACCGTCGTCGTGGAGAACGTCGACGAGCTGGATATGGACGCGGTGCACGGCAAGCGCGTCGGCGTAGTAGTCCAGACCACCCAGGCAAGCACGAACCTCGCGGCGCTGGCGGCGCGGCTGGCGCCGGCCTGCCGGGAACTGCTGATCTACAACACGATGTGTAACGCTACCCAGAAATGCCAGGACGAAGCGTTGAGCCTGGCGCGGCAGGCGGACGCGGTCATCGTCATCGGCGGGCGCAACAGCGCCAACACGACCCGTCTGTCACAGTTGTGCCAGGAGGTACAGGAGAAGACCTACCATATCGAGGATGTCGGCGAACTTCAGCCGGGATGGTTTGAGGGGGCGGAGACTGTCGCCATCACTGCCGGCGCCTCGACGCCGCCGGAGCAGATGGAAGCCGCGGCGGCGTGGCTGGGGAAGCTTTAGGCGCCTTCTATAGCCTGACGTTCTTACGAGATTGTTGAAGGAAGGATTTTCTCCGCATCGACGCTAGACCGTGTTTGACTGTAGTTTGTGTACGAGGCAAGGTTCGCCATGGTGCGAGTAGTCCCTGATCGACTATGCCCGGCCAAAGATCGCATCGTTCTTTTTGACTTGCGTGCCGCAGAATCAAGAGATACGAGTTTATATTCAAGCTCCCCCAGACCGATTTTCTCTCCATGAATCAGCTGAGCCAGTGGATTGACACCGTTGTGAACGGCGGCGAATTTCTGATGGCTCGCGATACCAGCATCAGTCAGAGCGCTCCTCGCATAGCCGATTGCATCATTAACCAGATCATAGGAGGCCGCATCAACTGAAACCGGGTCCAGTGATGCGGCAATGCCAATATTAGGGACAATAGGGTTATCACTCCAGCCAACGCAATCACAATCAGGAGTGACGTCAACGATGACGTTGATAGCGGCAAACTTTTCCTGTTTCCGATAGAGGGAAGCAGCAGCATACTCGGCTATTTTTTCCTGCACGATAGCTGGATCAGATACGGCGCGTAAACGTTCGCGCCACTTTAAGTCAGTATCATACCTGGCCTTCAAGTCCTTGATCCGCTTGCGAGTGTTCTCTGGCAGGCGTTCTTTCAGCTTCCTGGCAAGCGCTGCTGCACTTAGCGATTCATCCTGGCTCCGCCTCATGTAACTGATTTCGAGAGCGCCCCCAGTGCAGATAACGGCACATTCACAGCAACCTATGCAGGAATCGTGATCGATTTTCGCAACCTTGTGATCATCGGGTCCAGACACCATAGAGATGGCTTTCTCTGGACACCATTCACGACAGCGGGCGCATCCCTCGCATTCCGAAGGGGAAACTTCGGGCCGGTAATCTGAGTGCATCAATCTCTTTCCAGCATGAGAACCAAATCCCATCCCCAAATTCTTTATGGCGCCCCCGAATCCACAAATCATGTGACCCTTGAAATGTGCCAGTGAAATAATCGCATCTGCGTCGAGAGCGGCGGTGGCGATTTTAGCCTCCGAAAAATGGATGCCATTGACAGGCACAGAACGGTGATCAAGACCCAGCAGCCCATCGGCAATGACAATGGGAGCCCCGGTTGCCTCATAACCGAAGCCGTTCTCAAGGGCAATAATAGTGTGGTCGCGGGAATTATTGCGGCCGCCTACATAGAGGGTATTCGAATCGGTGAGGAAAGGCCTGCCACCCAGGTTTTTTACTACATCCACGACACCACGGATATAACTGGGTCGAAGATATGCCAGGTTGCCCCGCTCTCCGAAGCTGAGTTTGATAGCGACCAGATCGTTCTTGCTTACAATCCGGCTGAGGTCCAGATTCTCGAGTAGCCTGCGGTATTTGACGAGGTTGCTCTCGCGGCTGTCTGCTCTGCTTGATACGAAAAATACGGTTGACATAAATTCCTATAAAAGAACGGATTAGTGAACAAATAGCGCCTGATAGTAGCACTATAATACGAATTAGTAAACATATGTAATTATCAAGGTAGGGTTCTACTTGATTTTAAAATATACAGCCTGGAAAAAGCGCAAACGCAACCACAGTTGTCGGGAATATCCAACAAGATAATCATTGGCTTCCGGATTGATCTAAAGCCCGTACCGGTTTCCCACGGCCAGCGGCACTTCCACCAGCAGCAGCTCCACGTCGGCTTCAGCCTTGATCTTCAGGTTCTGGCCGCCGATTATCCTGGCCGCACTCAGAGCTTCCGCGGAATGGCCGTTGATCCTGACCGAGCCGCCCTCCAGGACATACAGATAGGCGCCGCGTCCGGTATCGAGCCCGTGTTCCACGAAATGGCCGTTCTCCAGGAATGACGAATACACGCGCGCGTCGGAGATGATGGGCAGGACTCTCTCGTCGTCGGGTTTATCCGACACCAGCAGCAGCAGCCTGTTCTTGCGCTCAAACTGTTCCACCGGTTTTTGCTGCAATACCGGTTCGAGGTTGAGCTCCGAGGGCAGGAACCACATCTGGATGAATCGCATGGACTCGCTGCTGCTGTCGTTGATCTCGGAATGGGACATGCCCCGTCCGACTGTCGTGTGCTGTACCCAGCCTTTCCTGAGGATGTCACCGACACCATTCTCATCCGCGTGGCGGAAGACGCCGGCGGCGCAGTAAGTCACTACCTCGATATTGCGGTGCGAATGCAGCGGCCAGGTGGCGCCGGGGGAGAGGGTGTCGTCGTTGAAGACGCGCAGGGTGCCGAAATGGCTGTAGTCCCGGTCGTAGTACTGGTCGAAGGAAAAATGCCAGCGCCCTTCGAAAGTACCGTTCTCGATGATGCCGCGGGCCTGGTAGATGCTGTCAGGCGGGCGGATGGTGATCAGATCCCTGCCGGTCGTGCTCTCCATGAATCCTCCAGAATTGGGCGAGAAGCCTTCAGAATACCTTCGCTTGGGCCCCCGCCAGCCTACCCCCCTTATTAAAGATGGTTCCCCGATGGGATGGCCGTGAAACGCCGAAGGCCCTCCTGGATGGCGGAAGGGTTATCTGGCAGCCGCGGGAGCCTGATCCACGCGCATAAGCCGCCTGGACGCGGGATTGTCGTGATTACTGAATAAATAGCGGCTCACTGGTACAATAATACTATTCGGATTACCTTCCGGAAGGGGGCACGGACACGAAAGGCTCTGGAGCGAACTCGGCATGAGACGTTGGGCAGCACTATCTCTGGCTCTGGCGATGCTGGCGTTTTTGACGCTTGGCATGGCCGGCGCCTTTTTTGTTTTCGGCGGCGGCCATGAAGGCGTAGTCATCCACGCAGACTTCATGGCGCCGGCGTGGAACAGGGCGGCCATCCAGGACAGCGCGCCGCAAGCCCGTGTTGATGGGGGCGGAAACGGCCAGGAAGTCCCTGATGGGGAAGTGCCCGGCAGCAGAAATGCTTCATCCCGCGCAGATGCCAAACAGGACCCAAAGCTGCAGTCTTCCATGGTGCAGCTGGCGGCGGTCCAGTCCGCGGAAGGCCCGGCTGCGGCTTCTGATTTCGCGAAAGAGAGCGGCATCAGGCTGCGCGACGGCCGGGTCCAGGTCGTCATCGAGGCAGCACCTGGAGCGACTGAAGCCGTATCAATAGCTGCAGAGGCCGCTGGCGGAAAAGTGCAGACTGTCCATGGTGACCTGGTCCAGGCCGAGGTCCCGGTGGAGAGTCTGGCTTCATTGGCAAAATCGCCGTCGGTCGAATATGTCAGGCAGCCGCACAGGCCGACACTCGCTACGACCAGTGAGGGAGTCGCCGACATCGGCGCCGTTTCCTGGCAGGCCGCCGGCGACACTGGCGCGGGCGCCAGTGTCGCCGTGCTCGACCCCGGTTTCACCGGCTATCAGGATCGCATCAATAGCGGCGAGCTTCCCGCAAATCTGATCGCCATGTCATTCGTCGCCGGCGGCGATATCAACGGCGGCGGCGAGATCCATGGCACCGCCTGCGCCGAGATCGTATATGACGTGGCACCGGGCGCCCAGCTTTATCTGGTCAACTTCAACACCGACGTCGAGCTGGCGAACGCGGTGGATTACCTGATCGCCCAGGGTGTAGACGTCGTCTCAGCCTCCTGGGGTTTCTTCGGGGATTTCCGCGGCGACGGCCAGGGTGACATCGACACGATCGTGCAGAACGCCAACGCCGCCGGCATCACCTGGGCCAACGCCGCCGGCAACTCGGCTCAGACCCACTGGAGCGGCCTGTTCACGGATGCCGACGGGGACAACTTGCATGAGTTCGCAGTGGGGGACGAAGGCAACGACTTTTCATATTACGTGAATGTAGGTGACTCCATCAGCCTCTTCCTGACCTGGGACCGCTGGCCGCTCACCGACCAGGATTATGATTTCCATCTTGTCTGGACTGGTAACGCATCAAACAATTACCAGTCTGTTATCGTTGCCGAGAGTTTAAACTGGCAGGGTGTCAATCACCTCACGGCTCCCTCTGAGCAGATCGGCTATACAGTCCCGCCGGGGCAAGGCGGAACCTACTATGCAAGAATCTCCAAGTATAGCGCCGCCGGAGACGCCACCTTCCAGTTGTATTCCCACCCGTTTCCGTTGCAGTACCAGGTTGCCGCGGGCAGCCTCGGCGGCCAGCCGGCCGATTCGCCCTACGCCATGACCGTCGGCGCAGTGCCTTACGGCGGCACCACGATCGAGTACTTCAGCTCCCGGGGGCCGACCATCGACGGCAGGATCAAGCCGGATATCGTCGCGCCGGACAGGGTTTCCACTGTGACCTATGGTCTGAGCGGCTTTCCAGGCACCTCCGCCGCCACCCCCCACGCAGCCGGAGCCGCCACGCTGATAAAGGCGGCGTTCCCGGCGTATACGCCATCCCAGATCCAGGCCAGGCTCGAGTCCCTGGCTACCGGCCTCGGCGTCCCCGGCAAGGACAACACCTACGGCAGCGGCAAACTCAACATGGGACCGGTCCTTGACCACGCACCGCCGCTGGTGACCGGTGTACAGCCTTCCGGCACCGTCTATGACAGCTCGGGCGCCGTTGTCGTCTACTACATGGACAGCTACAGCGGCATCGATGCTGCTTCCGTCCAGGTCCAGCTCGACGGCGTCGCGATGTCCGGCTGCGCCGCGACGGCGTCGCAAGTCAGCTGCCCCTTCTCCGACCTGGCCGCGGGGCTTCATTCCATCACCGGGTCGGTCAGCGACACCTCAGGCAACACTGCAAGCATAAGCGGTTCGTTCACTGAAGCCTGCGGCAAGCCGCTTCTCTCCCTGGAAACATCCAGCTCCTTCTGGGCTTCCTATGAAGACTACCTGAGCCACGAACTCTCGGTGACGTTCTCTTTCTGCAATTCCGGAACCAATGATGCCTTCAATGTGGCGATGGTGGGAAGCATCAACACCAACAGTGCCGTGCTCGCCTCGCTGGTCCCCGGCAGCGTGGGCAATATCGCCGGCGGCTCCGGCAGCTGCGCTCCGATCACGGTCAAGTACTTGGTCCCCGCAGGAGTATCGCGTTTCCGCGCGACCGTCTACGCGACGGCAGAGAACAGCTGCGGCCTGAACTACGCATACCCTTCCCTCTTCCTGGAACCCTGAGGTGACCGGGCTTGCCTGATAGCGGGAGGGAGAAGGGAGGCCTGGTTTCTTCCGTGACTCCAGGCAGTCCGGCAGAAGCAGCCGGCATCGCTCCCGGCGACCGCATCCTCTCCCTTGACGGCCACGAACTCCACGACGTCATCGACTATCAGTTCTATCTGGAGCCGGAGCGGCAGAGCGTCGTCGTCGACCGGGGTGGCAGGACCCTTACGCTGGAGATGGACAGCGGCGACAATGATGACGAGGATATCGCAGGCGGCGGGACCGCCATGTCAGGCGATCCGGGTATCTATTTTGCCGGGACCGTCTTCGGACCGATCCGCACCTGTGCCAACAACTGCGTCTTCTGTTTCATCGAACAGGTCCCGGGAGGACTGCGGCAGCCATTGTATGTGAAGGACGATGACTTCCGCCTCTCATTCCTCCATGGGAATTTCATCACCCTCAATAACCTCCGCGAAGAAGACCTGGAGCGCATCACCGGCCAGCGGCTGAGGCCGCTATATGTCTCCGTGCACGCCACCGATCCGGAGGTCCGGGCGCGGCTGATGGGTTGCGGGAAGAAGACCGCGGCGCGAGGCCTGGAGAATCTGCAGAGGCTGGGGGAGGCGGGAATCGAGATCCACGCCCAGATCGTGCTCTGCCCCGGCCTGAACGACGGCTCAGTGCTGGAACGGACGGTCATGGACCTCGCGGAAGAATATGCAGGCGTTGCCAGCGCCGGAATCGTGCCGGTGGCATTTTCTGAGGAATTCCTGAGGGAAACATCCGCGGCGGGCTCGAAGGGGAATTCCATGCAGGCCATGAGGACTGTCACCACCGAAGACTGCCTGGCGGTGATAGACGCCGTTGCGGCCTGGCAGGAGCGTTTTCGCAGCTCTTGCGGCTTCGGCTTCGCCTACGCCGCCGACGAATTCTACCTTCGCGCCAACCGCCCACTGCCTCCCGCGGAATACTACGACGATTTCGCTCAGTACGAGAACGGCATCGGCATCGCCCGCAGCTTCGTAGACGAGGGGGAGGATCAGCTGGCGCGATTGCTGGCCGGCCATATCGGCAACCGGACCAGCGACGCAGCTCGATCCGCCCACCCCGGCGTACCCTCACGAATCTACCTGCTGACCGGAACTCTCGCAGTTGGACTCATGTATGAAGCCTGCGCCAGGCTGAGCAACTCACTCGGCCTGCCGGTTCAGCCACTGGTCGCGGAAAATCACCTCTTCGGGCAGCAGGTCACTGTCACCGGTCTGCTCGGCGGTCGTGATCTGCTCCGGACCGCAGCCGAAGCCGGGTTGACCCGCGACGACCTTTTGCTGGTCCCGGCTTGCACCCTTGACAGCGCCGGCGAGAGGTTCCTGGATGACCTGCGCCTCGGTGAGCTGCACGAGGCCCTGGAGTGCGAGATCGAGATCTTCTGATCCCGGTTCCAGCAGCTGTCTGACTTTATCCCCCGCATCCTCTGATAGAATCCATCCATGCCAGTTTTACCTAAAGTAGCCGTTGTCGGGTATCCCAACGTGGGCAAGTCGACCCTGCTCAACCGCCTTTCGGGACGGCGCGAGGCTGTCGTCCACAGCGCGGCCGGTGTCACCCGCGACCGCAAGGAGATCCAGGTCGAGTGGACCGGGCGTTCCTTCACGCTCGTCGATACCGGCGGCGTCGATACCGCCGACCGCCGCGAGATGGCCCGGCAGATCCGCGCCCAGGTGGAGGCGGCTCTGAAGGAAGCGGCCCTGGTGCTGCTGGTGGTCGACGGGGTCACGGGCATCGGCCCCGGGGACGAAGACCTGGCCCAGATAGTCCGCCGCAGCAAGACCCCGGCGATCCTGGTCGCGAACAAGATCGACGATTTCAACCGCGTCGACCTCATCCACGAGTTCCATTCCCTGGGAATGGGCGAGCCGGTTCCCGTGAGCGCACTGCACGGCACCGGTTCCGGCGACCTGCTCGACATGGTCCTCGACAAGCTAGAGGAGATGGGCGCCATGGCTGACGCCGATGCCCGCGAGGAGATCCGCGTCGCCTTCGTCGGCCGCCCCAACGCCGGCAAGTCTTCCATGCTCAACAAACTGCTAGGTGAAGACCGCGTCATCGTCTCCGACCAGCCGGGCACGACCCGCGACTCGATAGACACTGTCGTGGAAGCCGGCGACACCACTTTCCGGTTCGTAGATACCGCCGGACTGCGCCGCCCCGGCAAGCTCACCGAAGATGTGGAATATTACAGCCGCGTGCGCGCCCTTGCGGCTCTGGAAAAGGCGCAGATCGCCCTGGTCCTGGTGGATTGCACCCTGGGTTTGACCGATTACGACCTCACCATCATCGACGAGGCCATGAAGCGCAACTGCGCAACGGCGCTCCTGCTAAACAAGTGGGATCTGCAGAAACTCGACCTGGAAGACCTCAAGTGGAAGCTGGCCCGCAAGACCACGCTGAAGCCGCCATTTCTGGCGGTCTCGGCGCTTACCGGCCGCGGCATCAAGGATATCCTGCCGCTGGTGCGCCACCTTCATGAGCAGTACACATCGCATCTCTCCACACGGGAGCTGAACAAGTTCCTGCAGGAGATAAAGGCGGAACACTCGCCGCCGATCGTCCGCGGCCGTCAGCTGAAGATGTATTACATCAGCCAGCCGTCGGCGGCGCCGCCGGGCATCGTCATCCAGGTGAACAACAAGGGGCTGATCACCAGGCCGTACGCCACCTATGTGGAGAACTCCATGCGGGAGCGCTTCGGCTATTTCGGTTGCCCGCTGGTGATCCAGTTCCGGGGGAAGAAGGGGTAGCATCCCGATGCTGACAGCCGCCGCGCTGATAGTATTCGCTTACCTGCTGGGCTCGGTGCCATTCGCGCTTGTCATCGGCAAGGGGATCTACGGCGTTGACGTCCGCGGCAAGGGCTCGGGCAACATCGGCGCCACAAACGTCTTCCGCGTCCTCGGCAAGCGCGCGGGAGTCGTCGTTTTCATTTGCGACGTACTCAAGGGATTCATCCCCGTATATCTTTCTCTGCATCTGCCGGACAGCATAACTTCAGATATTTCCACGATTGAGAACGTCCAGCTGATGGCCGTGCTCGTCGCCGGAGCCGCCATCGCCGGCCATACTTTTCCCATATTTTTGAAGTTCAAGGGAGGGAAGGGTGTCGCCACCGGAGCTGGCACCATCCTGGCGCTGATGCCTTTACTTTTTCTTATATCTTTCGTTGTCTTCTGGTTTGTGCTTTTAACCACCCGCGTCGTATCCATAGCTTCACTCACCGCGGTGATGGGGCTCTGCATCCTGGTAATCGGGACCGATCAGCCGATGCCCTATATCGACTTCACTTTCGTGGGCGCCGCCGTGATATTCTACGCTCACCGCTCGAATATCAGGCGGATTCGTAGGGGAAAAGAGAACCAGGTGACCTTTCCGTGGAACCGCAGATGAACGGCAGCATCAAGGCATCGGTCGTCGGTGGCGGCAGCTGGGGGACAGCTTTCGCCCGTCTGCTGGCGCGCGCCGGTGCGGAGACCGAGCTCATCTGCCGCCGGCCCGAGCAGGCGGAGGCTATCAACCGTAGCCATCGTAATCCCGATTACCTGCGTGATATCGAGTTGCCGCTATCGCTGGCTGCCAGTTCATTCGAAAACAACAAACTGCGGACGGCCGACCTGGCCGTCATCGCCATTCCCAGCAAGGTGTACCGCGCTGTTGTCGCCGAAGTGGCGGCCACGCTCAATCCGGAAGCCGCCGTTCTCAGCCTGACCAAGGGGCTGGAGCCTGTATCGCTGAAGCGCCTGTCCGAGGTGCTCGCCGAGGAACTTCCTCAGCCGGCAGCCTCGCGCATCATGGTGCTTTCCGGGCCGAACCACGCCGAAGAGGTCGCCCTGGACATCCCCACGGCGACGACCATCGCCTCCGCCGATCTCGAACTGGCTGCCTGGCTGCAGCAGCTGATCTCAACCGACAGCTTCCGCCCGTATGTGAACCCCGACCTTACCGGCGTCGAGCTCTGCGCCGCCGCAAAGAACGTCATCGCCCTTGCCGCCGGCATGAGCGATGGCCTCGGCTTTGGCGACAACACCAAGGCCAGCCTGATCACCCGCGGCCTGGCGGAGATGGCCAGGCTCGGCGACAGATTCGGCGCTGACCCACAGACTTTTTCCGGCCTGGCCGGGATGGGCGACCTGATCGCCACCTGCACCAGCCGCCACAGCCGCAACCGCATGGCCGGCGAACTCATAGCCTCCGGGAAGACGCCGGCAGAAGCCGAAGCGGAGATGGGGATGGTCGCAGAAGGGCTGACCAGCGCCGCCGCGGTCCGCGAACTGGCTCGGGCCAGCGGCGTCGAGATGCCGATCACCGAGCAGGTCTGCGCGGTCATCTACGAGGGGAAGGACGTGCGGCACGCCGTCGCCGAACTGATGGCCCGCGCCCCCCGCCCGGAATAACAGGGGAACCAGGGGGACACATTACTTAATTGCCAGTTAAGGGGACACATTACTTAATCCATGAATCCGGCTGCTGAACAGACTGTCCAGCCCGATCTTTCGGGCGCTCTTTTCCTCATCGACGGCAATAGCCTCGCTTACCGCGCTTTCTACGCTCTGCCCGAGACCATTGCCACCAGTGACGGCTTTCCGACCAATGCCCTCTACGGCTTCTCGACCATGCTGGTGAAGATCCTCAACGATTACGAGCCAGCCAACGTCATGGTCGCCTGGGATACCGGCAAGAAGGTCTTCCGCCACGAGGAATACGAGGACTACAAGGCCGGCCGCAAACCCATGCCTGACAATCTCTCCCTCCAGTTCGAGCATTTCGAGGACCTGGTCAACGCTTTCGGCTTCGAGAACCTCAGGAAAGAAGGCTACGAAGCTGATGACATCCTGGCCACTATCGTCCGCGAGGCCCGCGAGGAGAAGCGCAAGGTCGTGGTAGTCACCGCCGACCGTGACGCCCTCCAACTGGTCGGCGGCGGCATCTTCGTCATGTCCAACAGCAAGGGCATCTCCGAGGTCAAGATCTATGACGAGGAAGCGGTGGAGGCGCGCTACTGCATCCCGCCGCGGAAAGTGCCCGACTACATCGGTCTCAAGGGCGATACCTCGGATAATATACCTGGTGTTCCCGGCATCGGCGACAAGACAGCCGCTGCTCTGCTGGCGGACCGCGAATCCCTTGAGGACCTGCTGGCCCATCTGGATGAGATCAAGGGCAAACGCCGGGAGCTGCTGGAGGAATACCAGGAGCAGGCGCTGATGTCAAAACAGCTGGCCACCATGCATGATGAAGTTCCTCTGGAAAGGATATCCCTTGACGCGGCGCCGGCTCATCCCGGCAACAAACCGCTGCGTGATTTCCTGACCCGTTTTGAGTTCACCAGCCTTATCCGGCGCCTGGAGGAGACCGGCATGCTGGAGCCGCCGGAGGTCGTCGAGGAGAAGACCGGCATCGAGAAGACCACACTCGGGAAGCTGATTGCAGCCCTGGCCGGGGGTGAGGCGGCTATTGCCTGGAAGGTTCACGGCAAGGAAATCGACCTGGCGCTCTTCTACGCCGCCGCCGACAGGGTCCTGCTGGCGGACGCTCCCGTCGATGGTTTCGAATCGGCGGTGGAAAAACTGGTCGGGGTGCCTGAAAAGTCTGAAGACGGCAAGTCTGCAGCCGGCTCCGCCACACCAGCCCCCGCCGGACCAGCCACACCAGCCTCCGCCGGACCAGCCCCCGCCTGCCACGACTACAAGAGCCTGATGGCCATAGCCAGCCGGTCTATCCCCTGCAGCCACGACACGATGGTCGCCGCCTACCTGCTCAGGCCTGCGGCCCGAACTTATGAGCTGGACCAACTCGCCGCCGCATCAGATATCCGCATCGAACTTCCCGCTGACGCCGCCGAAAACCCCCGCGACCACGACCTTGTCCTCGCCGCCATCCGCACGCACCACCTCGCCCGCGCCCAGCGCCTGCAGCTCGACGACCTGGGCCTCACTGAACTTTTCATCACGGTAGAGATGCCGCTCATCGGCGTCCTCTCAGGCATGGAGCGAACCGGCATCAGGATCGACCTGCCGCGCCTCGGCGAACTGGCGTCCCGCGTCGACGACCAGCTGGAGCAGCTGGCGGCAGAGATCCACAACCTGGCAGGCGAACAGGACTTCAACATCGACTCGCCACAGCAACTATCCGCGATCCTTTTTGAAAAACTGCTGCTTCCCACCGGGAAGAAGACCAAGACCGGATATTCCACCGACGCCTCGGTCCTCAAGAACCTGCGGGAGCAGCACCCGATCATCGAAAAGATCGAGACCTACCGCGAGCTGGCGAAGCTCTCCGGAACCTATCTCCAGGCGCTTCCCCGGCTTGCTGACCCAGACACCTGGCGCATCCACACAACTTTTAACCAGACGGTGACAGCCACCGGCCGCATCTCTTCCAGCGATCCAAACCTGCAGAACATCCCCATCCGCACCCCGCTGGGCGAGAAGATCCGCGACTGCTTCGTCCCCGAAGAAGGTTCGCGGCTGGTAGTCGCCGACTACTCCCAGGTGGAGCTGCGGATCATGGCCCATCTTTCAGAGGAACCCAAGCTGCGCCAGGCTTTCGCCGCCGGTGATGATGTGCATCGCGACACCGCGGCTGAGGTCTTCAACATCGCGCCGTCAGAGGTCGACAGCACCCAGCGTAACCGCGCCAAGGCGGTAAATTTCGGCATCATGTACGGCATCAGCGCCTACGGCCTTTCCGAACAGTTGGGGATCTCCCATGAGGAAGCGGCGGGCTATATAAAGACTTACCTGGCACGCTATCCGAAAGTAGCGGCATTCCGCGACCAGATCATCGAGCAGGCCACCGAAGCAGGTTTCGTCACTACCATGCTGGGCCGCCGCCGGCTCATCCCGGAGTTGCGTTCCGCCGAAGATCGCGTGCGCAAGCTGGGCGAGCGTCTTGCGGTCAACACGGTCATCCAGGGCAGCGCTGCTGATATCATGAAAGTCGCAATGGTCAATGCAGACCGCGCTCTCGCCGGCGAAGGCCTCAAGGCACGCATGGTCCTGCAGGTCCATGATGAGCTCGTCTTTGAAGCTCCTGAGACCGAAGCCTCGGTAGTCGCTGAACTCGCCCGCCGCGAGATGGCTGCAGCCTGGGAACTCGACCCGCCACTGGAGGTCGATGTGGGCGTGGGCGAGACCTGGGTAGAGGCGAAGTAGATATCAAGGGCAGGCTGTAACGGCTGTGCGATCGATCCACCGGTGCCAGCGCCAGTATCAACCTGGAACTGACGATTTGTGTGAAATTTCCCCAAGCCGGAGATAAGCAGACAATGACTTTCAGGCTGGTCACAAAACGGGTAATAATCTACGAGACGATAGCCTTCGGCATTGTCCTCGCGTTCCTCTGGGCGGACGAGCTCTTCGACCTGCCGCACAACATCTTTGGCACTGAAGCCACTCCGATAAACTGGACAGAGAGCCTCGTCGAATCCGGTTTTGTCGTCATTCTGGCCGGCGCCACCATCTTTCTAAGTAACTATTATTTACATCAGATCAAGCAACTTGAAGGCATCTTGCCGGTCTGCGCTGTCTGCAAGAAGATCAAGGAAAATAACGATTGGGTGCCTTTCGAAGAATATGTCAAAGAGCATTCCGCTGCGGATTTCACCCACGGCCTCTGTCCGGAATGTGCAAAGCCCTACTTCGATGAGCTGGAGCAGATCAGCGAGCCGACACTGGACCAGCGCGACTGAATCCGGATGGCGCGCTCGACCGGCCCCGGATACTCAGAAATAATCGCCCCGCGGTTAGCTTCCATACCTTAACTCCCTTCTGTATAATAGCCCTTGGCACGCAAAGCGCTTGCCGCTGCGCGGGCTAAATTTTTCGGAAAGGAATCTAACTACCAAATGCAAAAAATCAACGAAGACGAAGAAATCGAGTTAGTGGAGGGAAGCGGGGGACTGCTTAAGATCGTAGACGGGAAGGAAGAGCCCAACTACGACGCCACCATCACGGAGTTCCAGGAGGGCGACATTGTCTCCGGCGAGGTAGTCCGGATCGACAAGGACGAGATCCTGGTTGACATAGGATATAAGTCTGAAGGCGTGATCCCGGCCAACGAGCTGTCGATACGGAAATCGGTCAGCACCGAAGATGAAGTAAGCGTCGGCGACAGGATCGACGCGCTCGTCATGCAGAAAGAAGACGCCGAAGGGCGCCTCATCCTCTCCAAGAAGCGAGCCCGCTTCGAGCAGGCCTGGAAGAAGATCGAGGAAGTCGAGCAGCAGGCTGCCACTATCGACGGCACCGTCATCGAGGTCGTCAAGGGAGGCCTGATCCTGGATCTCGGCGTTCGCGGTTTCCTGCCGGCATCGCTGGTGGATATCCGCCGCATCCAGAATCTGGACGAGTATATGGGCCGGGTCCTCACCTGCAGGGTCATCGAACTCAATCGCAGCCGCAACAACGTAGTCCTATCCCGCCGCGCCGTCCTCGAGGAGGAGCGCAAGGAAGTCCGGGAGCAGATCCTCGGCAAGCTCCAGTCGGGAGACGTGGTGGAGGGCATCATCTCCAACATCGTCGACTTCGGAGCCTTCGTGGACCTGGAAGGCATCGACGGCCTCATCCATATATCCGAACTCTCGTGGGGCCATGTGAATCATCCGTCTGAAGTCCTGACTGTCGGCCAGAAGGTCAACGTCAAGGTACTCGATATAGACCGTGACCGCCAGCGGGTGTCGCTCGGCCTCAAGCAGACCCAGGAAGATCCCTGGGCCAGTCTGGTCGACGCGCATCAGGTCGGCGACATCATGACCGGCACCGTCACCAAGCTGGTGAGTTTCGGCGCTTTCGTGCAGATCAGCGAAGGCATCGAGGGTCTGGTCCATATCTCCGAGCTGGCCAGCCATCATGTCGAGAAACCCGAGGAAGTCGTAGCTGTCGGTGACGAGATCGAGGTCAAGGTCATCGAGATCGACGCCCAGCGCCGCCGCCTCTCTCTCAGCATCAAGCGCCTCCATGAAGAGGACGAGCCCGAGGCTGAAGCAGGCGAAGAGCCAGCGGCCGGTGTTGAGGCAGAGGCTGAAGCTGCTCCCGCCGAGGCAGCTGTCGTGGAAGAGGAAACCTTCCCCGAGGCTGACAACCTGGGCCTCAGCGATGAGATATTCCCCGACAGGCCCGGCAGCGAGCCGGCCGTCGAGACTGAGATCAGCGAGAGCACCGGTCTGGCTGACGCGGAGGAAGAGGACTCAACCGAGGCGACCAGCCTGGTAGATGCCGAGCCTGACATTGTCGCTGAGCCGGAACTGCAAGATACTGTAGAGGAAGCTGACGCGGCGGTTGAAGAATCAGCCGAAGCAGAAGTAGCAACAGAAGAACCCGAAGCAGCCGAAGAAGCAGCGGAGCCTGAAGCGGCTGCCGAGCCCGAAGAGCCCGAGGCCTCTGCCGGGGCAGAAGAGCCCGTAGCGGAGGAAGAAACCGAAGGCGAGGACGCGGAGAAGGCGTAAGCTATTCCCTGAATGCAGCGATCACGCGCCCCGCCTCCGGCGGGGCGCTTTTTGTTTCACAGAATAATCCCGTAGAGTATCTCAAGCGGTTTCCATTAGAATGATGGTTGAAATCAATGCCCCGGATGCTTCAGCATGAGTGGCGTAATCAGAAGGTATCCCGATGTCCGCAGAAACCAGAAAATCAGGACCGGTCCGCATCGCCCTCACGGGCGGCATCGGCTCCGGAAAGAGCACGGCCCTGCTGATGTTCGCGGCCCGTGGCGCCGCCGTACGCGATTCGGATGAGATCGTCCACGGGCTTATCGACCGTGGTGATGTGAGAGCCCGTATCGCTGAAAAGCTTGGCATAAGTCAATTGCCTCCCGGAGAGGAAGGCCGCGGACGCATCGCCGAGGTTGTTTTTGTCGACGACGCTCAGCTCATGCGACTCGAGGAGATAATCTTCCCCCTGGTCGCTGGCGAGATCGAGCGCTGGCTTGCAACCGAAGAAGTAGCGTCAGTGCCGATGGCCGTTGTCGAGCTGCCGATGCTCTTCGAGGCCGGCATGGCGGACATGTTCGATCAGGTGGTGCTTGTAACGGCTCCCGCTGAGCTCCGCAAGACGCGCCACGAAGGCCGTGTCGGTCTAGCCGACTTTGAGCGCCGCGCCGCGCGTCAGTTACCCGAGGATGAGAAGCGTGCCCGCAGTGCCTTCATCTATGACAATACCGGCTCACCTGAGGAGCTGGACGAGTTCATCTCCAGTACCGTCGCCAAAATCCTAGGAGACAGAGGGGAATAAGATTTGTTCAAGCGTCTTGCCCTGTTCATCCTGGCCCTGGTGATCCTTGCCGCCGCGGCTGCGGCTGCGATCAATCAGACCAGGCCGGACTGGTACTCCCGCTGGCTCTATCCCATGAAGCACGCAGACCTGATCACGAGGTCCGCAGGCCAGAACCAGCTCGACCCCGCGCTGGTCGCGGCCGTCATCTACGAGGAGAGCAGCTTCGAGGATACGATCAGCTCCGAAGCCGGCGCGATCGGGCTGATGCAGCTGATGCCTTCGACCGCAACCTGGATCGCGGGGAAGACCGGAGGAGTCGATTTTCGCGTCGCCGACCTCAAGGATCCGTCGGTCAACATCGCTTACGGCTGCTGGTATCTGCGATATCTGATCGACCGCTACGGCAGTTCCGAACTGGCTCTGGCAGCCTACAACGGCGGCACCGAGAATCTCGACCAGTGGCTGGCCGAAGCCCGGACTCAAGGCAGGCAGTTCAGCTCCGCGACCGATATCCCCTGGCCTGAGACCCGGGAATTCGTCACCAGCGTCGAGAAGACCCGCGATATCTACGCCAGCGCCTATGCCGCCGAACTGAACACCCAATAAACCAGCGGGACACCCAATAAACCAGCGGGACACATTACTTAATTGCCAGTTAAGGGTACACATTACTATCAGCCATGAATCACATATCAGCCATTAAGCCTGATGGCTTTGCATTGAGCAGCGAATGAAACCATCATGTCCATTTATAAGATAAATTCCACCTATCAACCCACCGGCGACCAGCCGAAGGCCATCAACGCCCTGGCACGCGGCGTCGACGCCGGCGACCCCTATCAGACCCTGCTTGGCGTCACCGGCTCCGGCAAGACCTTCACCATGGCCCAGGTCATCGCCCGGGCTCAGAAACCGGCGCTGGTCATGGCCCATAACAAGACCCTGGCCGCCCAGCTCTGCAACGAGTTCATGGAGTTCCTGCCCGAGAACTCGGTCGAGTACTTCGTCAGCTACTACGACTACTACCAGCCAGAAGCATATCTGCCCTCATCCGACACCTACATCGAAAAGGACAGCTCCATCAACCAGGAGATCGACCGCCTGCGCCATTCAGCAACAGCGGCCCTTCTCTCGCGCCGTGATGTCGTCATCGTCGCCAGCGTCTCCTGCATCTACGGACTGGGTTCCCCGGAGGAATACCTGGCGAAGATGGTCCTGCTCAAGGTCGGAGATGAGCCAGGCCTCGAAGCCGTCACCCGCCGTCTCGTGGATATCCAGTATAGCCGCGCCGACTACGACTTCAGCCGCGGCCAGTTCCGCCTTCGCGGAGACGCCCTTGAAGTTCACCCCGCATACGAGGACACAGTCCTGCGGATAAATTTTTTCGGGGATGAAGTCGAGCGGATCACCCGGGTCGACGCCATGACCGGAGAGCTGCTGGACGAGATGAAACACATCGCCATCTACCCGGCTACTCACTTCGTGACTTCTCCGGAAGCCATCGAAAAAGCTCTCATAGAGATCCAGAACGAGCTCAACCAGCGCGTGGCCGAGCTGAATAAAGACGGCAAGGAGCTGGAAGCCCACCGCCTGACCATGCGTACGCGCTACGATATGGAGATGCTGCGCGAGACCGGCTTCTGTTCCGGCATCGAGAACTACTCGCGCATCCTCGATGGCCGCGCCCCGGGTGAGCCGCCCAACACCCTGCTGGATTTCTTCCCCGACGATTTCCTCTGCTTCATCGACGAGTCTCACAACACCGTGCCTCAGATCGGCGGCATGTACAAGGGCGACCGCTCTCGCAAACTGACTCTGGTGGATTATGGCTTCCGCCTGCCGTCAGCCCTGGATAACCGGCCGCTTCAGTTTGAGGAATTCCTGCAGCGCGTTCCCCAGATAGTCTTCGTCAGCGCCACGCCGGGCAAGTGGGAGCTGGGCCACAGCACCCGCGTAGTCGAGCAGGTCATCCGGCCGACCGGCCTGACCGATCCCGAAGTCGAGGTCCGCCGCACCGAGCATCAGGTGGACGACCTGATGAACGAGGTCCGTGGCCGCGTCGAAGCCAAGGAGCGGGTCCTGGTGACTACGCTCACCAAGAAGATGGCGGAAGACCTCACTGACTATCTGCTGGAAGCGGGCTTCAAGGTTCGCTACCTGCACTCGGACATCGATACGCTCCAGCGCATCGAGATCGTCCGCGACCTGCGCCTGGGGGAGTTCGACGTCCTGGTCGGCGTCAACCTGCTGCGTGAGGGCCTCGACCTGCCGGAAGTCACGCTGGTTGCCATCCTCGACGCAGACAAGGAAGGATTCCTCCGCGGCGAGACCGCGCTCATCCAGACGATAGGCCGCGCGGCCCGTAACATCAACGGAAGAGTGATCATGTACGCCGACAAGATGACCAAGGCCATGGAGAAGGCCATCGGCGAGACCAACCGCCGCCGCGCCCTGCAGGTCGCCTACAACGAGGAACACAGCATCACACCCCAGACCATCATCAAAGGTGTGTCCGACATGAGCGCCATGCTGGGAGAATCGGCGGTTCCCTACAAGGCGACACGCGTGCGCGAAGCGGCGAAGAAGATGGACCAGAAGGAACTGGACGAAGCCATCGCCACGCTGGAAGAGGAGATGTTCGCGGCTGCTGAAGAGCTGCGGTTTGAGTATGCGGCGAAGTTGCGTGACCAGATCAAGGATCTGGTTCGCCAGCGGGCAAGAAAGTAACTGGTGGCGGCCGGGATGGGATTTTCCCGCTTCCACTGAGGTCTTCGACATACGCTCCAGCGGGAAAATCCCATCCCGGCCGGAGTCGAGCCTTATTTATTACGTAGAAGTGATTCGAACCCGGTTTGGTCCACCACCTTTTGTTACCATTCAGAAATGGATTTGTTAAGCCATTTATTTGTGCCCGAAATATTGCCACCAAACGGGATTCGAGCTTTTGTACTCAATCATTCCTTCCATCGTACTTAAAGGAACTAGATGACGTATCGATAAGGGTACATCGATCAACAGTATTGATTACGATCGGAAGTCCCATAAATAACACAAAACAAAAGCAAGCCAATCATGAATCTGGGCGACCTACGGCCAGATTTACCCTATTTTTTCTAGCGACTTTCGTTATTTATGCAAGCTGGCATATTTTGATTGGCAGAAAACTTGGAGGTTATCTTCCCTCAATACCTGGACGGATTCCAAAAAATGATCCGGTCCGAAGTTTATACGATGCTTTTCAGGGATCCTTCATGTTGGGATTCTTGGCTGTCTTTCTGGTAGCGATGTTCGTAAACGGTGTCGTACTGTTGATAAAAATTAATTTCCCAAGAATTCCGATCAAACGTTGGTGGATAATATTGATAAGTGGGTTGACGGGTTTTTTTGCAGATATTTTTGTAATTTTTTATCTCGAAATGGACCACGGTCCCTGGAGCAATGTTTTTTGGCCGGACATAATGAGTGAGTGGCGGGCTGTCTCGATCACAACAGGAATAGTGGCTTTGGCGGGGGCCTTTTCAGCCGGAGTGATTAGTTACGCGTTTTTTAAATCGGGGGAAAATGCAATGGTTTGGCAAAGAAGTTTTATTTTTAGTACGGCGTGGTGGGCGGCTATCATTGCCATTGCTTGGTTATTTATCAGCTCACGTGATATCAGTGAGTTCTTACATGGAAACGATGCTCCATGGTGGACAGCTCTATCTACCATTTTAATATTCTTCTTTATGCAGTCGATTCCATATTGGCTGATCTTAAGAAGATTTTATGCAAGTCAGAGAACAGCAAATATTTTATTGGCATCCTGCATGCCATTTCTTGCGGTTTTTGGGTTTGGAACATGGTTGATAACAGGAATAAGCAATGCTATATGGGTAATACAATAGTGAAATAGCAATGGTAATTAACGAACTTATAATCAGGGCCGCCTTCCGGCGGCCCTGATTATCAACTATCCTTCTTCTCTCACGCGGTTACTACGGTTGCATCCCCGCGATCGAGTTATCGAGCAGTGTCTGGGTGTATTGCGGGTTATGCACGCCCTTGCTCCCATCCTCGTTGTTGATCAGTACCCAGTTCCAGAGAGCGTAAGCTACATTCTCTGGTGCTGAGAAGGATGCGGTCGGCGGGACGCAACTCTCCACGCCTTCTGAATCCACGGTGCAATTAAGCACGCCGGCGTTGAGCAGGAGTCCCTTGAGCGTATCCAGCTTCGCCTGGGTCGCTGTCTGCACGCCGTTCACGTCGAAGCTGGTGGCGGTTGTGTGACAGCCTTTGCAGGTGGTCAGGCTCGGCTCGGTGGTGTGATTGTCGTTCGATCCCATGTGGCAGCCGACGCAGGTGTTCTCAACGTACTGATAGTGAGCTGCGGAGGTGCCTTCAGCTCCGGCGCCGCCGGTACCGGTCATCATCGAGCTCTGCGGGCCGTGGTGCGGGCCGAAGCGGTTGGTGATGCCGCTGACTGTGCCGTTGACTGCTACCGGAGCCGCCTTGCGGGGCTGGTGGCAGTTGGCG